>NZ_JALOCP010000085.1:0-8095 GCF_030511745.1 Paraburkholderia sp. SECH4 | reverse complement strand
GGCAACGCTAATAGACCACTAACAATTCAAGGAAAGGCCAACGCCCCAAGAACACGGACAAAAGCGCCGCGCAGGCAACCACCCCCCCACCGAAGGCAAAAAAACTAAAACCGGCGCCGCCAGGCAATCCCCAGCCCGACCGGGCAAAAAACAAACCATACCCCGCCGAGCAGGCACACAACCCAATAGCGCCGCCAGGCAATTTGTGCTTTACTTTTCGGCAGACCCATAAAAAAGAACCGCAAAAACAGCAAACCCGCAGCACCCTAATCGGACCCCACGAGCAGGCAGCTGAAGGCAGGAAAAAACAAAGGTCCGGTTTCACCCCATAAGGAGACAACTTCATGGCGATCAGCATCAGTCTGACGGTGAACGGCGCGCCCATCAGCGCCTCAATCGACCCCAACACCCTGCTTGTCCAGTTCCTGCGCGATCAACTTCGCCTCACAGGAACGCACGTCGGCTGCGACACAGCCCAGTGCGGCGCATGCACGGTCCACCTGAACGGCCGCGCAATCAAATCCTGCAACATCCTCGCGGTCCAGGCCGAAGGCGCAAACATCACCACCATCGAAGGACTCGCCAAAGACGGCGCCCTGCACCCGATGCAAGCCGCCTTCAAACACTGCCACGGCCTGCAGTGCGGTTTCTGTACGCCCGGCATGGTGATGAGCGCGGTCTCGCTCGTCGAGCGCCAACCCAATCTCACCGGCGACGACGTGCGCGCCCAGCTCGACGGCAATCTCTGCCGCTGTACGGGCTATCACAACATCGTCAAAGCAGTGCTCGAAGGCGCCGAAGGCATGAAGTCCGCCGGCACGGTCAACACCAATGCCGCGGCCACTGCGCCAGCCACCGCCTGAGGAGCCGACGATGAACGCACCCGACACCCACCTCATCGGTACTTCCGTCGAACGTAAAGAAGACTATCGTTTCCTCACCGGCAACGGTCAGTACACCGACGACATCGTCCTGCCGCAGCAAACCTACGCGGTATTCCTGCGCTCGCCGCACGCACACGCAAAAATCAACAGCATCGACACCACCGCCGCCAAACAGTCGCCCGGCGTTGTCGCGATCTTCACCGGCGCCGACATGGCCGCGGACAACGTCGGCGGACTGCCGTGCGGCTGGCTGATTCACAGCACCGACGGCAAACCGATGAACGAGCCGCCACATCCGATCATCGCGCACACGAAAGCACGCCACGTCGGCGATCAGGTCGCGCTCGTCATCGCCGACTCGATCAATGCCGCGAAAGACGCCGCCGAACTGATCGAGGTCGATTACGACGTGCTGCCGGCCGTAGTCGATACCGCGCACGCGTCCGATCCGGGCCAGGCCGCGGTTCACGACGAAGTTCCGGACAACGTCTGCTACAACTGGGGCCACGGCGACAAAGCCGCGACCGACGCCGCCTTCGCGAAAGCCGCGCACGTCACCACGCTCGACATCGTCAACAACCGCCTGATCCCGAATGCGATCGAACCGCGCGCGGTCGACGCAAGCTACTCGGTGCAGGACGACAGCTACACGCTCTACGTCGCGAATCAGAATCCGCACGTGGAACGCCTGTTGATGGCCGCATTCGTGCTGTCGCTGCCGGAATCGAAACTGCGCGTCATCGCGCCGGATGTCGGCGGCGGCTTCGGGTCGAAGATTTTCCTGTACGCCGAAGATGTCGCGCTGACGTGGGCATCGAAGAAAATTCGCCGTCCGATCAAATGGACGGCCGAGCGCTCGGAAGCCTTCGTATCCGACGCGCACGGCCGCGATCACGTGACCAAAGCCGAACTGGCGATGGACGCCGACGGCAAGTTCCTCGCAATGCGCATCCACACGATCGCCAACATGGGCGCGTATCTGTCGACCTTCGCGTCGAGTGTGCCGACCATCCTGTACGCGACACTGCTCGCCGGCCAGTATGCGACGCCCGCCATCTACGCCGAAGTGAAAGCGGTCTTCACCAACACCGTCCCGGTCGACGCCTACCGCGGCGCCGGCCGTCCGGAAGCGACGTACGTGGTCGAGCGTCTGGTCGAAACCGCCGCACGTGAGATGAAGCTCGATCCGGCCGAAATCCGCCGTCGCAACTTCATCCGCGAGTTTCCGTACGCGACGCCGGTCGGCCTCACCTACGATACCGGCGACTACGACACCACGCTAAACCGTGCACTCGAACTCGCGGACGTGAAAGGCTTCGCCGCGCGCAAACAGGAATCCGAAAAGAACGGCAAGCTGCGCGGCCTCGGCTACTCGTGCTACATCGAAGCCTGCGGTCTGGCGCCGTCGAACATCGCCGGTGCATTGGGCGCGCGCGCCGGGCTCTTCGAAGTCGGCCAGATTCGCGTACATCCGACAGGTTCCGTCACCGTGTTCACCGGCTCCCACAGCCACGGCCAGGGGCATGAGACAACCTTTGCGCAAGTAGTCGCGGACCGGCTCGGTATTGCGCTGGAAAGCGTGGAGATCGTGCACGGCGACACGGGCCGCATTCCGTTCGGCATGGGCACGTACGGTTCGCGCTCGATCGCGGTCGGCGGCTCGGCGATCATGAAAGCGCTCGACAAGATCGAAGCCAAGGCGAAGAAAATCGCCGCGCATCTGCTGGAAGCCGCGGCAGAAGACATCGAGTTCAAGGACGGCGTGTTTCGCGTCGCAGGCACCGACCGCACCAAAGCATTCGCCGAGATATCGCTCGCCGCCTACGTGCCGCACAACTATCCGCTCAACGTGCTCGAACCGGGTCTTGAGGAAAGCGCGTTCTACGATCCGAGCAACTTCACATATCCTGCCGGCTCCTACATCTGCGAGATCGAGGTCGATCCGGAGACGGGCGTCTGCCGCATCCAGCAGTTCACCGCGGTCGACGATTTCGGCAACGTGATCAATCCGATGATTGTCGAAGGCCAGGTGCATGGCGGGCTCGCTCAGGGTATCGGGCAGGCGATGCTGGAGCGCTGCGTGTACGACAAGGAGAGTGGCCAACTGTTGTCCGGCTCCTATATGGACTACGCGATGCCGCATGCGTCCGATCTGCCGAACTTCACCGTCGAAACCGCGAAGGGCACGCCGTGCACGCACAATCCGCTCGGCGTGAAAGGCTGCGGCGAGGCGGGTGCGATCGGTTCGCCACCGGCGGTCATCAACGCAATCCTCGACGCACTCGCGCCGCTCGGCGTGACCGACCTGCAAATGCCGGCGACGCCGCATCGCGTATGGTCCGCGATTCATGCAGCCAAACCCCACTAAGATCCTGAGCGGAGCATTCGACATGTATTCATTCGAGTATCAACGCGCGACGGATCCCAAAGCGGCCGCCGCAGCCATCGCCGCCGACAGTGACGCAAAGTTCATCGCCGGCGGACAAAGCCTGTTGCCCACCATGCGTCTGCGGCTCGCGCAGCCGTCGCAACTGATCGACGTGACGCGAATTCCCGCGCTCAAATCGATCACCGTCGATGCCGGCAAGGTGACGATTGGTGCCGCCGTATGCCATGCGGACGTCGCCGATCACGGCGAGCTTCGGCGCGTGCTGCCGGCGCTCGCGGACCTCGCCGGGCACATTGGCGATCGCCAGGTGCGCGCGCTCGGCACCATCGGCGGTTCGCTCGCGAACAACGATCCGGCCGCCTGCTATCCGGCTGCCGCGATGGCCTTGGACGCGACCATCGTCACCGATCGGCGACGGATTTCGTCGAGCGATTTCTTCGTCGGCATGTATGAGACCGCGTTAGCACCCGACGAGTTGATCGTGGCCGTCGAGTTTCCAGTGCCCGAACGCGCGGCCTACGTGAAATTCGAGAATCCGGCGTCGCACTTTGCGCTGGTCGGCGTGTTCGTCGCGAAGTTCGCAAACGGTGTACGCGTTGCGGTGACAGGAGCGGCGTCTTCGGTATTTCGCGTGCCGGACTTGGAAAGCGCGTTATCGGCGAATTTCACACCCGAGGCCGCGCGAGCGGTAACCGTATCCGAAGCCGACCTGAACACCGACATGCACGCGAGCGCCAAATACCGCGCGCATCTGATTCCGGTGTTAGCCGGGCGAGCGGTGGTGAGGGCAAACGGTTAGCGATCCTTGCAGTTCGCGGCTGGCGCCTCGGCGGAGTGCGTCAGCCGTGTTCGATCACGCACGCGGTGTGGCGCGACGCTCGCGCTCATCCGCTCCGTTCCGCCGACGGTATGAGTGACACGAGCGAACGCGCCGTTTTGCTCTTCACCATGCAGAGTCAGGAGCACCATGCAGCCTGCTTCAATCGACGACACGCTTGCACAACTCGCCGCCCAAAACTACTTCGCCAGCCGCGAACTCGCGACCGCGTTGTATCTCGCCCTGCGCATGGAGCGGCCGTTGTTCGTCGAAGGCGAGCCAGGCGTCGGCAAGACCGAACTCGCCAAAGCCGCGGCTGGGATGCTCGGCACCTCGATGCTGCGGCTGCAATGCTACGAAGGACTCGACACCGCCAGCGCGCTCTACGAATGGGACTACCCGCGCCAGATCATGGCGCTGCGTCTGGCCGAAGCTGCCGGCGAGCGGCCCGGCAACGACACGCTCTATCGCAGCGAATTCCTGTTGAAGCGTCCGCTGCTGCAGGCGCTGATGCCCGACGAAAATCATCCGGGCGCGCGGCGTGTGCTGCTTATCGACGAGATCGACCGCGCCGACGAACCGTTCGAAGCGTTTCTGCTGGAGCTGCTGTCGGACTTCCAGGTATCGATTCCCGAATATGGCACGGTGCGCGCAGAGCAGCCGCCGCTCGTCGTGATGACGTCGAACCGCACGCGCGAAGTGCACGACGCGTTGAAACGCCGTTGCCTGTATCAATGGATCGGCTATCCCGAGCGCGATCGTGAACTGGAGATCGTCGCCGCGCGCGCGCCGCAGACGTCGGTTGAATTGCAACGGCGTGCGGTCGATTTCGTGCATCGACTGCGCGGCATGGATCTGTTCAAGGCGCCTGGTATCGCCGAAACGATCGACTGGTGCCGCGCTTTGGAAGCGTTGTCGGTAACGGAACTCGATCCGCAATCGGTGCAGAACACCCTGGGTGTGCTGCTCAAGTATCAGGACGATCTGGCGCGCATCGACGCCGCGCAGATCGCGCAATGCCTCGCGACTCCGGGATGACGGTGATGACCGCCTCCGCCGATACTTCGAGCGCGTCGGCCGCACCGATCGATACGCCCACGCTCGCCCACAACGTCGTCCACTTTGTGCGTGTGCTGCGCGGCGCGGGCTTGCCGATGTCGCCGGCGCAAGCGGTCGACGCACTCGCCGCGTTGCACTGGATCGACCTCGGCCGGCGCGACGATGTGCGCGCCGCGCTCGCCACGCTCCTCGTCTCCGCGCCAGACGAACGCGACCTCTTCAACGCCGCCTTCGATCTGTTCTGGCGCGACCCGGATTGGGAAGGCAAGCTGCGCGCGCTGCTGTTGCCGAAAGTCCGCGATGGGTTGCCGCCACCCAAACGCAACAACCGTCTCGCCGACGCGCTTGCCGTGCGCACGCCACCGTCGCCGCACAGCAAGGCGCCACAGGAGACCGAACAACACGAACTACGCGCGCACGTCACCTTCAGTGCTGAAGAGCGGCTACGTCATCGCGATTTCGAGACGCTTTCCGCTGACGAATGGCGGACGTTGCGGCATCTGATCCGCGGCCAACGTCTGCCGCTTGCCACCGAACCGACGCGCCGCCTGAAGGCCGCGTCGCACGGCACGCATGCCGATTTGCGCGCGAGCGCACGACAAGCGGTGCGCGCCGGTGGCGACTGGACGGTGTGGAAGTATCGCGCGGTAGTGGAACGCAAACCGCCGCTCGTGTTGCTGCTGGATATCTCCGGCTCGATGAGCAGCTATTCGCGCGCGGTCCTGTACTTCTGCCACGCGCTTCTGCAATCGCGTGAGCGCCTGCAGGTGTTTCTTTTCGGCACCCGCCTGACCAACGCGACGCGCGCGCTGCGCGAGCGCGATCCCGACGTGGCGATCGCGACGCTCACCGATCAGGTGGTCGACTGGTCGGGCGGCACGCGGATCGGCGCGGCGCTTGCCGAATTCAACCGGCGCTGGGCACGTCGCGTGCTGACCGGCAGAGCCACGGTGCTGCTCGTCACCGACGGCCTGGATCACGAAGCGATCGACGTGCTCGACACCGAAATGGCCCGCCTGCGCCGCTTCGCACACCGTATCGTGTGGCTCAACCCGCTGCTGCGTTTCAGCGGTTTTTCACCGAAAGCGCGCGGCGTGCAGGCGATCCTGCCGTACGTCGACGCACATCGCCCGGTTCACAATCTGGACAGTCTGACGGCGTTCGGCCGCGACCTCGCGCAACTCACGCGCGCGCCTCGTTTGAGCGTCTGCGCCACGACAACTGCAGGAGCAACGCCATGGAATTAAATGAGACCCATATGCTGCCGGTTTCCCAGCAGCGCGCGTGGGATGCGCTAAACGATACCGAAATCCTGCGCGCGTGCATTCCCGGCTGCGAAAGCATCGACCCGGATGGCGAAAACGCGTATGCGGTGGTGTTGAGCGCTTCGGTCGGTCCGGTGAAGGCGCGCTTCAAAGGGCGTATGCTGCTGACCGACATCGAGGCGCCGAACAGCTACACCATCGTTTTCGAAGGTCAGGGTGGTGCGGCGGGCTTCGGCAAGGGCAATACGCGCGTCACGCTCGAACCAGAGGGCGACGCCGCGACGAAGCTCACATACACGGCGACTGCACAGGTCGGCGGCAAGCTCGCCCAGATCGGTTCGCGGCTGGTCGACGGCGCTGCGCGTAAACTCGCGGGCGAATTTTTCAAGCGCTTCGGCGCGCAGGTCGGCGGCGACGCTGACGGCGCGACGGCCCCGGATGACGGCGTCACTGCAGTAACTGAAACAGCGGCGCAAAATACGGAATCGGATGAGGCTGCGGACACTGAGTCCGGCGGCGACGGAACCAAAAGGAAGAAATCATGGAGAGCGTGGATCTCGAAGTTCTGAAGTCCAGTGCACGTTGGCTGGAAGAGGGACATCGCGCGCTGCTGGTGACGGTAGTGAAGACGTGGGGCTCGTCGCCGCGTCCCGAGGGCGCGATGCTCGCGGTGCGTGACGATGGCCTCGTGGTGGGTTCGGTATCGGGCGGCTGCATCGAAGACGACCTGATCGACCGCGTGCGGCAAAGGGGTATTGAGCAGACACGCCCGGAGGCGGTGAAGTACGGCATTACCGCGGAAGAAGCGCATCGCTTCGGCCTGCCTTGCGGCGGCACGATCCAACTGGTGCTGGAGCCTTTGACGCCGCAAAGCGGCATTGCCGATCTGTGCCATGCGGTAGAGGACGGCCGTCTGGTGGCGCGTGAAGTCGACATGGTGACGGGCGCAGTGCGGCTGGATGCGGCGCTGGCAACCGACGGCGTGCATTTCGACGGCGAGCGTCTGCTGACGATTCACGGTCCGCGTTACCGGATGCTGGTGATCGGTGCGGGGCAGTTGTCGCGCTATCTGTGCAACATCGCGGTTGGGCTCGACTATCAGGTCACCGTATGCGATCCGCGCGAGGAGTACACCGAGGAGTGGAGCATTCCCGGCACGAAGATCGTGCGGACGATGCCGGACGATACGGTGATCGACATGAAGCTCGACGAGCGGTGTGCGGTGATTGCACTGACGCATGATCCTAAGCTGGATGATCTTGCGTTGATGGAGGCGTTGAAGACGCCGGCTTTTTATGTGGGTGCTTTGGGGTCGAGAAGGAACAATCAGGCGCGGCGCGAGCGGTTGAAGGAGTTCGATCTGAACGATGCCGAGTTGGCCCGGCTGCATGGGCCGGTTGGGATTTATATTGGCAGCCGGACGCCGCCTGAGATTGCTGTTTCTATTCTTGCTGAGGTTACTGCGGCTAAGAATGGGGTTTCGTTGCCGACTTTATTGCAGGTTGAGGGCGCTAAGGCAGCGCGGGAGATTGCGGCTTCTGGTGGGGCGGCTGCTTGTAGTGTTTAGTTTTTTTGCCTGCGCGGCGCTTTTTGGCCGTGTTCTTAGGGCTTTGGCCTTTCCTTGATTTGTTAGTGGTCTATTAGCGTTGCCCCTGTGCGGGGCAATGCTCTCAACTTAAGC
>NZ_JALOCP010000084.1:0-9241 GCF_030511745.1 Paraburkholderia sp. SECH4 | reverse complement strand
GGGCGGCACTTACTTTCTTTGCCGCCGCAAAGAAAGATAAGCAAAGAAAGCGGCTAAAACCGCTACTGCTAAGTGGGAACCGTGGCCTGCAAGTGGCAGTGGCTCCGTGGAATCCGGGCCCTCGCACATTCGGCGCTAGTGACAAAGGGCTCATCAGCTCCCACTCCGCACTGCGTGCGTCGCGGATGGGTCTGCCTGGGAAACCAGGGGCTTCGGTTTTACGCCCCGGGGAACCATCGGCTTCGCCTCGGCGGCGCTGGGCGCGCCGAGGCGGTAGTTCAGTCTCGTTTCTTCAGGTGCGGTGCTTCCTGTTTTATAGCCTGAACTTTCCGACCATCTGCTTCAGGCCGCGAGCCTGATCGTCCAGGGATCTGGCGGCCGCTGTGGCCTGTTCCACTAGCGCGGCGTTCTGCTGTGTGCCGGAATCCATCTGCGTTACCGCAAGATTGATCTCTTCAATTCCCGCGCTCTGTTCCGATGATGCCGCCGAAATCTCGCCCATGATGTCGGTTACGCGCTTCACCGCCTTCACCACTTCATCCATCGTTTGCCCGGCATCCTGTGCCAGCGTCGAGCCGTTGCTCACTCGCTCCACCGACGTGCTGATCAAGCCCTTGATCTCCTTGGCGGCAGCCGCGCTGCGTTGAGCAAGGTTGCGCACTTCGGCAGCGACTACCGAAAATCCTCGGCCTTCCTCGCCGGCTCGTGCCGCTTCCACCGCCGCGTTCAACGCGAGAATGTTGGTCTGGAATGCAATCCCCTCAATCACGCCAATGATGTCGCCGATGCTCCGCGCGCTGTCGTTGATCTCGTTCATCGTCGCCACCACGCGGCTTACTACGTCGCCGCCCTTCTCCGCAATTTCCGAGGCGTTGTTGGCTAGGGTGCTCGCCTGCCTCGCGTTGTCGGCGTTCTGACGAACCGTCGAAGTCAACTGTTCCATGCTGCTCGCGGTTCGCTCGAGCGCCATCGCCTGTTGCTCGGTGCGTTGTGACAAGTCGAGGTTGCCCATCGAGATTTCGCCGGATGCGGTCGCGATTGCGTCCGCGCTGGACGCGATGTCGGAGACCGTCGTCGCGAGGCCGCTTTGCATGTCGTGCAGCGCGTACAGCATGCTCGACTTGTCCTTGCGGCCCAATGCGATCTGGTTCGATAGGTCGCCCGCGGCAATCCGGCTGGCAATTTCCTTTGCGTACGCGGGCTCGCCGCCGAGTTGGCCGGCGAGGCGTCGGACTACCCACTCGCTAATGCCGAACGCCAGTGCGATCAGCGCGACCGTCATCGCAGCGAGCATCACGAACGACGAATGGAAGATGAAACCCGATGCCTCGATGGTTGCCTTTGCGGCTGTGCCGCGCTGGGCAACGAGTTCGTCGACGAGTTTTTCGAGCTTGCCGGTCTCGACCAGCAACGAGACGTCCTGGGTGCCGACCTGCCAGTTCATCTGCGAAAGATCGAGCGGCTGCGCTTTTACAAGCGTCACGAAATCACGCAGGTGTCCGCTCCACGCCGCGACGGCAGCGGCGAATTTCTTTTGCTGGTCGACAGCCTTCGCGTCAGATGTGTCGACGTACTGTTGCAGCGTGCCGAGTTCACTCGCGAGGCCGCTCAATCCCTTGTCGATGTCGGCGCCGAGATCGTCGCGCTCCTTGGCGGTGGTCGCGGTCAGCAGCATCTTTTGCGCGCGGCTTGCGCGCAGCATGTGGCCACGCGCCTCTTCGGCAGCGCGGCTCGCGACGTGGCCCTGGTCGTAGATCGATTGTGCGGAAGCATTCAGGCGGCTGATCTGGGTCAGCGAAAACACGCCGATCGCGAGTGTGCCGATCAGCAGCACGGCAAACGCCAGCCGCAATGTCGCCTTCACCGACAAGCCCTTGAGCCGCACGGCCCGCGAGTGGTTGCCCTGGCCACGCGATGGCGACGGTTTGCCCGCCGCTTCCCCTTCCGGTACGAACCCCGCGCCCGTCTGGCCGCCCAGCGAAACTGCTTTCATATTTCTCGTCCCCACGTTTCGAACTGCCGGAAAGGTCGGTTCCGGCATTAATACTTATCTCTCCGGGTCTACGGCATAACCGTCTGCGATCTTTAACGTCGCTTGTCTGATGCCGACTGCCGCGCCCGGTCCTCGACGCGTCGCTTTGTAAGCTCCGCGCCCGCGATCGTTTTATACATGGCCAAAAATCCCCGAATCGCATTTATCAGACGACGTGCCAACCACACGTCACCATGCGCAACACGCTTGACACAGGCACCGCCGCGGTGCATCGCGGTTGGGGCTTCGGCACATCCATGACGTATGGAATGCGCAATTCGCGTCCGATTCTCGACAAAACTTGTCCTTACAATTCGTGCGAGCCACATTAAACTTAGACAAATAGCTGACAACGCCCGGCGCCGCGTCGAAATGCCGCGGCAACCCGGCAGGTTGCGCAAAGGCATGCGAACGCCGGAAATCGCGACGCGCCGGCGGCCTGAAATCATGACCGCACACCCTTTCTTCTCTCTCATCTAGCGTATGGAAACGAGCCTCGAAAAAAGCGCCCTCGCCGGCGCCTCAGCCTCCCCCGCGGGTTCAGCCAACCCCGCCGGCGCGCAGCCGGCCGCCAAGGTCCAGCGCACGGTCTACTCCGTGCTGGGCGCGATCAGCTTTTCGCACCTGCTCAACGACATGATCCAGTCGTTGATCCTGGCGATCTACCCGATGCTGAAAGACAACTTTTCGCTGTCGTTCGGGCAGATCGGCCTGATTACGCTGACTTACCAGATCACCGCGTCGCTGCTGCAACCGCTGGTCGGCAGCTATACCGACAAGCATCCGAAGCCGTATTCGCTGCCGGTCGGCATGGGCTTCACGCTCGCCGGCCTGCTGCTGATGTCGGTCGCGCCGAGTTTCGGCGTGCTGCTGGTCGCGGCGGCGCTGGTCGGCTGCGGCTCGTCGGTGTTCCATCCGGAATCGTCGCGGGTGGCGCGCATGGCCTCGGGCGGCCGCCACGGTCTGGCGCAGTCGCTGTTCCAGGTGGGCGGCAATGCGGGTTCGTCGCTCGGGCCCTTGCTCGCCGCGTTGATCGTGATTCCGCATGGCCAGCGCAGCATCGCGTGGTTCTCGGTGGCGGCGCTGGTCGCGATCGTCGTGCTCACGCAGATCGGCCGCTGGTACAAGCAGCATCCCGCCGTGAAGAAGGCGCGCAGCCAGACCGGTCACGCGACCCTGTCGCGCAACCAGGTCATGTTCGCGATGGGCGTGCTGATGCTGCTGGTGTTCTCGAAGTACTTCTACCTCGCCAGCATCAACAGCTACTTCACGTTCTATCTGATCGACAAGTTCCACCTGCCGGTGCAGGCCGCCCAGGTCCACCTGTTCGTGTTCCTCGCGGCGGTTGCGGCAGGCACGGTGATCGGTGGTCCGATCGGCGACCGGATCGGCCGCAAGTACGTGATCTGGGTGTCGATCCTCGGCGTCGCGCCGTTCACGCTGCTGCTGCCGTATGCCAACCTGTTCTGGACCGGCGTGCTGACGGTGATCATCGGTATCGTGCTGGCTTCGGCGTTCTCGGCGATCCTCGTCTATGCGCAGGAACTGATCCCCGGCAAGGTGGGGATGATCGCGGGCCTCTTCTTCGGTTTCGCGTTCGGCATGGGCGGGATCGGCGCTGCCGTGCTCGGACAGTTGGCCGACGCCACCAGCATTACCTATGTGTATAAGGTCTGCTCGTTCCTGCCGCTGATCGGCCTGTTGACGGTGTTTCTGCCGGATGTCGAAGGCAAACGCGCGAAAGCGTGACGGAGCCGCTTGCGGTTGCATGAAGAAAAAGGCGCTACGGCGCCTTTTTCCGTTGGGCCGCGCCCTCATGGTGAACCCGCGTTGTCCGCAAGGCGACGCCTGCTCTATGCTTGTGCGGATGTACGGCCTGCCCTCCCGCCGCGCCTCGCAGCCGTACGACTCGACATCCGTTCACTCACGCAGCAGAAGGATCGCCGCCGATGACCACCTACCGCGACTTCCACCGCCGTTCGATCGAGCAGCCCGAGGAATTCTGGCGTGATGAGGCGCAGCGGATTCATTGGCAAACGCCGTTCGATACCGTGCTCGACCGCTCGAATCCGCCGTTCGCGCGCTGGTTCGTCGGCGGGCGCACGAACCTGTGCCATAACGCAGTGGACCGGCATATGGCCGAGCGTCCGCAGCAGAACGCGCTGATCTACGTGTCGACGGAAACCGGTATCGAGAGACGCTACACCTACGCCGATCTGTACGCCGAAATCAACCGGATGGCCGCGGTGATGCGCTCGCTGGGCGTGAAGCGCGGCGACGTCGTGCTGCTCTATCTGCCGATGATCCCCGAAGCGCTGTTCGCGATGCTCGCGTGCGCGCGGCTCGGCGCGATTCACTCGGTGGTGTTCGGCGGCTTCGCGGCCCCCAATCTGGCGGCCCGCATCGACGATGCGAAACCTGTGCTGATCGTCACCGCCGACGCCGGCGCGCGTGGCGGCAAAGTGATCGACTACACGCCGCTGATGGACGAAGCCCTTGCGCGTGCGGCCCACAAGACACCGCACGTGCTGTTGATCGACCGGCAACTCGCACCCGAGCGCCTGAACGCGAGCTACCTCGTCGCCTACGAGCCGCTGCGCGAGAAATTTTTCGACGCCCACGTGCCGTGCGAATGGCTCGAATCGAACGAACCCTCGTATGTGCTGTACACCTCGGGCACCACCGGCAAGCCGAAGGGCGTGCAACGCGATGTCGGCGGTTATGCGGTGGCGCTGGCGGCATCGATGGAACACATCTTTCAGGGCAAGCCCGGCGATACGATGTTCACCGCGTCGGACGTGGGCTGGGTAGTCGGCCATAGCTACATCGTCTATGCACCGCTGATCGCGGGCCTCACTACCGTGATGTACGAAGGCACGCCGATTCGTCCGGACGGCGGCATCTGGTGGCGCCTCGTCGAACAGCACAAGATCAATCTGATGTTCACCGCACCGACAGCGTTGCGCGTGCTGAAAAAGCAGGATCCGGCGCTGCTGAAAAAATCCGATCTATCGAGCCTGCGCGCGCTGTTCCTCGCCGGCGAGCCGCTCGACGAACCGACCGCCGCATGGATCGCCGACGCGCTCGGCAAGCCCGTGATCGACAACTACTGGCAGACCGAAACCGGCTGGCCGATGCTGGCGATTCCGCGCGGCGTCGAAGCGCTGCCCACCAAGCTCGGCTCGCCGGGCGTGCCGTCGGCCGGCTTCAATCTGACCTTGCGTAACGAACTGACAGGCGAGCCCTGCCCGCCCGGCGAAAAAGGCGTGCTCACGCTGGGCTATCCGCTGCCGCCGGGCTGCATGTCGACGGTATGGGGCGACGACAAGCGCTTTGTCAGCACGTACTGGTCGAGTATTCCGAATCAGCAGGCCTACTCGACCTTCGACTGGGGCATTCAGGATGAAGACGGATACGTGACGATCCTCGGACGCACCGACGACGTGATCAATGTGGCCGGTCATCGGCTCGGCACGCGCGAGATCGAGGAAGCGTTGTCGAGCCACGCGGCGGTCGCGGAAGTCGCGGTGGTCGGCGTGACGGATGCGCTGAAGGGTCAGACGGCGATGGCCTTCGTGGTGCTGCGCGACGCGCAAGCCTATGCGAGCGAGAAGGCACGAGCGAAGCTGGAAGCCGAACTCACCGCGACGGTCGACCGCCAGCTCGGCGCGATTGCGCGGCCGGCGCGTGTGGTGGTGGTGTCGATGCTGCCGAAGACGCGCTCGGGTAAGCTCCTGCGCCGTGCGATTGCGGCGCTCGCCGAGGGACGCGAACCGGGCGATCTGCCGACGATCGAGGATCCGGCGGCGCTGCAGCAGGTGCGGGAGGCGCTGGGTTAAGGATTACGCCGCGCTACGTGCCGCTAAAAACCGCGTCAGGATCGCGTTCGAATACGTCCCCGCGATCTCCGTCAGAAACGACACGAACGATTGCGGCGCGTGATCGTCGGCGGTGTCGGAGATGGTCCGCACCACCGCGCACGGCACGCCGTACTCATAACAGACCTGCGCGATCGCAGCGCCTTCCATCTCGACCGCGAGCGCGTCCGGCAGCGCATCGCGCAAGCCTTTGACACCCGTCGCACTCGCGACGAACTGATCGCCACTGATGATCAACCCGCGATGCACGCGCGGCTCGCGTGTGCCGAAGCGCGCCGCCGCAGCAGCCCCCTCTTCCGCGACAAAACGCTCGCATGCCGCAGCCAGTTGATCGGCAAGCGCCGCATCGGCTGCGAAGCGCGACACGCCGAGCAACGGCACCTCGAAGCGCGGAAACAACGGCGACGCGTCGAGATCGTGCTGCATCAGCCCGTTGGCGACGACGATATCACCGACCCGCACCTCAGTCCCCACGCCACCCGCAACGCCGGTGAACACAACCGCTTCGACATCGAACGCATGGATCAAAGCGCTGACCGTAGCCGCCGCCGCGACCTTGCCGACGCGCGCCAGTGTCACGACGCAAGGCGCGCCGTGCATGGTGCCGAGGTGATAGTCACGCTGACCGTGAGTAATGATGCGCACGCCGGATTCGGCGCGCATCGCTTCGATCAGATCGCCAAGTTCCTGCGGCAAGGCCGCCAGAATGCCAAGCGGACGATGCGAGACCGTTGCGCCGCTGTGGTTTGGATTCATGCCGCCCGTGCTCATTCAACCGCCTGCAATTTAGCGACCGCAAGCGCCAGCCACTTTTCGCCGTGCCGCTTGAATTTGACTTGGGCCTTGGCATCCGTGCCACCGCCTTCCAGCGCCGTAATCGTGCCTTCCCCGAACTTGGTATGGAACACTTGCTGGCCGACGCGGAAACCCGTTTCAGCAGCGCGTTGTTCGTTCGCAAAGGCCGGCAACGGCGCCGGCGTCGACGACACGGCGCCCGTGTAACCCGGTCGCGCGAACCAGTCGCGACCATAACCGGCGTTATCCGAACGCCCGCCCCAACGCGCGCCCGCCTCGACCTTCGGCGTGAGCCACTTGAGCGTTTCCTGCGGCAGTTCGTCGAAGAAGCGCGAGCGGATGTTGTAGCGCGTCTGGCCGTGCAGCATCCGGCTCTGCGCAAACGACAGATACAAACGCTCCTTCGCCCGCGTGATCGCCACATACATCAGACGACGCTCTTCTTCCAGCCCATCCGATTCCATCGCGCTGTTTTCATGCGGGAACAGCCCTTCTTCGAGCCCGGTGATAAACACCGCCGTGAACTCGAGACCCTTGGCCGCGTGCACCGTCATCAACTGCACGGCTTCCTGACCGGCTTGCGCCTGGTTGTCGCCCGCTTCCAGCGACGCGTGCGACAGGAAACCGGCGAGCGGCGTCATCGTGTCCGGGTTTTGCGCCGGATCGGCGATGCTGGGCGCGTCCAGCACGACGGTATTCGGATCATCCGTGGCGACGGCCAACTCAGGCGCCGTGGTCGCGCCCGGGCGCAGCGGAATCGAGCGCGCCGGCGTATCCATGCCGTAGCCTTCTTCGCTGACAAAAGCAGCGGCCGCGTTGACCAGTTCCTGCAAGTTCTCCAGCCGGTCCTGGCCTTCGCGTTCGTTCTGATAGAACTCCGTGAGACCGCTCGTGCGGACCACGTATTCGACCGTTTCCGGCAGGCTCATCTGCTGCGTTTCCGCGCGCATTTTGCCGATCAGGTTCGCGAAACTCGCGAGGCTCGACCCCGCCTTACCCGCGACATACGGAATCGCCGCGGCCATCGAGCAGTTGTACAGACGCGCCGCGTCGGCAAGTTGCTCGATCGAGCGCGCGCCGATGCCGCGCGTGGGGAAATTGACGACGCGGGCGAACGCGGTGTCGTCGTTCGGATTGTCGATCAGGCGCAGATAGGCGAGCGCGTGTTTGACTTCCTGGCGTTCGAAAAAGCGCAGACCGCCGTACACGCGATACGCGATGCCCGCATTGACCAGCGTGTGTTCGATCGTGCGCGACTGCGCGTTGCTGCGATACAGGATGGCGACTTCGCTGCGCGACGTGCCGGTGCCGATCAGCGCCTTGATTTCCTCGACGATCCAGCCGGCTTCCTGCGTATCGGTGGCGGACTCGTAGACGCGCACCGGTTCGCCGTGACCCGCGTCGGTACGCAGATTCTTGCCCAGACGCCGCGAGTTATTGGCGATCAGTTGATTGGCCGCGTCGAGAATATGGCCGTGCGAGCGGTAGTTCTGCTCCAGCTTGATCATGTGCCGGACGTTGAACTCGTGTTCGAAGTCGCGCATGTTGCCGACGTTCGCACCGCGGAACGCGTAGATCGACTGATCGTCGTCGCCGACGGCGAAGATCGAGTTGGTCTGCCCGGCCAGCAACTTCAGCCACGCGTATTGCAGCTTGTTGGTATCCTGGAACTCGTCGACGAGGATGTGCCTGAAGCGCGCCTGATAGTGGGCGCGCAGCGGCGGATTGTGCGCGAGCAGCTCGAAGCAGCGCAGCAGCAGCTCCGGAAAGTCGACGACGCCTTCGCGCTGGCACTGCTGGTCGTAGGCTTCGTAGAGCTCGACGAATTTGCGGTTGAAGTTGTCGGTGGCGTCGACGTCTTTCGGGCGCAGGCCTTGTTCTTTGGAATTGTTGATGAAGTACTGGAGATTTTTCGCCGGGTACTTTTCGTCGTCGATGTTGAGGCCCTTCATCAGACGCTTGATCGCGGAGAGCTGGTCCGCGGTATCGAGGATCTGGAAGGTGGCTGGCAGGCCGGCGTCGCGATGATGCGCGCGGAGCATGCGGTTGCAGAGGCCGTGGAAGGTGCCGATCCACATGCCACGGGTGTCGATCGGCAGGAGAGCCGAAAGACGCGACATCATTTCGCGGGCGGCTTTATTGGTGAAGGTCACCGCCAGGATGGTGGCGGGCGACGCCAGACCGTGCTGGATCAGCCACGCGATGCGCGTGATGAGGACGCGGGTTTTGCCGCTGCCCGCGCCTGCAAGGATGAGCGCTGGCTCGTTGGGGAGCGTGACGGCGGCGTGTTGTTCGGGGTTTAGATTGGCTAGCAGATCGGGCATTTTTTGGGAGGACGGCGAGGGCGTTCGACATTATATGCCCCTCCGGGGGTTAGGTTTTTTTGGGGTTTTTTGCCTTTTGCGGCGGCATTGTCAGGGTTCTTGGGGCTTTGGCCTTTCCCTCGTCTATTGCCTGCGCGGCGCTTGTTGCCTGTTTGCCTGGGGCTTTGGCCTTTCCTTGATTTGCTAGTGGTCTATTAGCGTTGCCCCTGTGC
>NZ_JALOCP010000083.1:0-9882 GCF_030511745.1 Paraburkholderia sp. SECH4 | reverse complement strand
GCAGGGCCACAGCCCGGAGATCCTGCGCAAGGTATTCATCGATAACGGCAAGGCACTGCTGCCGGACTGATCCGCCACTTCCACGTTCGAGGTCCTAACATTATGTTCCTTTCCGAAAAAGAGCGGCTTGCCAAGATCAAGCCACTGCCAATCGACAAGAGCGGCTATTTCTTCGATGGCGCCCATGTCGCGCGTTTCGACAAGATCCCCTGGTCGCCCTTCAATCTCATCGGCAGCGCCCAAGGTCCTGTCTTCAAGCTGATGACGGTGAACTGGGAGCGCGACATGTTCGTTATGATCCTCGACGTGCCGGGTGGCATGAAAGTCGAGCCGCACTACCACCTCGGCGAGGCGTACGGCTTCATCCTCAGTGGCAGCTTCGACTACGAGTACGGCAAGATCGTCGCCAACAACTACATCGGCGAGGGCGCCAAGATCGCTCACAGCGCCGAGATCGGTCCCGACAACGTACTGCAGTACTCGATCCTGTTTGGCGGCTTGTGTGGTGTGAAGCCGGACGGCTCGCCGGACCTGTCGGTCATCGTTGGTTGCCGCGCGGTCTACGAGATGGCGAAGCGCAACAATTCAGCCGATCACATCGCACCACCGCCGCCGGGCTGGAAGAGCCAGTGGGAAACGCCGGAAGCCATCGCCGCGGTGACCAGCGCACCTGTGGCCGACTGAACCAGCCTGAAGAGCCCAGCAAGAATCCCAGAGGAGATACCGACCATGTCTGGTTCCGCCGCCGCTGCACGAGCCGATACCGAGATCCAACTGCCCTCGGTCGAGGCCTACATGAATTTCAGTCAGAACATCCCTCGCGCCCGATCCAACGTGCTCGATGCGAGCCAGACCTATCGGCCGCTGGAGGCGCACAAGGTCACCATCCATGACGCGCGCCCGATTCGCGGCCAGCTCGATCTGGACAAGGAAGGTTTCATCCTGGTGGACCATGTCAGCAGCGTCTCGCACCTGCGTGACGCCAAGCAGCTGGAGGGCACCTACCACGACGAGATCAAGGAGGTAATCAAGAAGATCTCCGGCGCCGACTACGTCCTTCCGTACCGCACCTACTGCCAGGTCCGCCTGTCCCAGCGCGCACCTGGCGAAAACGGCGACGACACTACCCGGCCGGCTGGCTTCGTGCATGCAGATGTGACTCAGAGGACCTTCCACGACTGGGCCAAGTGGGTCCAGGAGGATGAGAAGATCAAAGTGCCGCCGTACAAGCGGGTGGTGATGTACAACACTTGGCGGGCAGTGTCGAAACCGCCTCAGGATTTCCCGCTGGCCCTCACTGACGGCTTCAGCATCAAGCCCGGCAAGTGCGTGATAATGGACAACGTCACCAGCATGGAGGCGGAAGGGCACACCGTCGAGACACGCCTGGGCCTCTACGATCCGGACGACAAGTGGTACTACTTCTCCAGCATGCGCGAGGAGGAACTGCTGATCTTCAAGGGCTACGACACGAAATTCAACGACGACCAGACCGTCTGGCACAGCAGCTTCAACAACACCGAGATCCACCCCGATGCGACGCCCCGGGAAAGCCTTGAGGCGCGCTTCTTTGCCTTCTGGGTCTGAAGGCGGAACCTTCCGGGCGGCGCCGCGGCGTCCGCCCGGAAGCCGGTTGACCATTACAGGAAAGGAGGTGCATCAATGTCGGTAAAGGGATTGGGCCGCCTGCAAGGCAAAGTAACCGTCGTAACCGGTGCGGGTTCCGGCATCGGCGAGGGTATCGCCACTGTCTTTGCCCGCGAGGGCGCTAAAGTTGTTGTTGTCGATGTGGATCCGGTCGGTGGCGAACGCTGCACGGCGGCGATCAAGGCTGCGGGCGGTGAGGCCGAGTTCGTCAAGGCGGATGTCCGTGTGGAATCCGAGGTCCAAGCCATGCTGGAACGCGCTGTCGTGCGCTTCGGCGGTCTGGACGTGCTGGTCAACAACGCCGGCGTAGGCATCGGCAAAACCGCCGAGCAGACCAGCGAGGAAGAGTGGGACCGCATAATCGACATCAATGCCAAGGGCACCTTTCTGTCGACCAAGCATGCCATCGGGCATCTGCGTAAGCGCGGCGGCGGCAGCATCATCAACATCGGCTCGCTGTTCGGGCTGCGTGGCGGCCCCAGTTTCGCCGCCTACCATGCATCCAAGGGCGCGATCCGCCAATTCACCAAGTCCACGGCCTTGGCGCATGCCGGCGAAGGCATCCGGGTCAACGCCGTGCATCCCGGAATCATTCGGACGCCAGCGTCGATGCAGAACGCCGAGGCGCAGGAGTTCGCCGCGGCGAGTCTCGGGCCAATTGGGCGCTGGGGCGAGCCAGAGGAGATTGCGTACGGTTGCGTGTACCTCGCCTCCGACGAGTCCAAATTTGTGACCGGAATCGATCTCGCCATAGACGGTGGACTGTCCGCCTGACCCGTATTGCGGTTTCTGGCCGGTGTCGCCCACCACGCCGGGAGATGCCGCCAGGTGCAATCGCTCGTCGCGTCTTCGCAGCTTAAGCATCCCGGCCCATTAAAGGGGAATCAGCATGAGCACTATCTACGACATCCCTCTCAAGCGCACCGATGGCGCCGAAGCAAGCCTGAACGACTATCGTGACAAGGTACTCCTGATCGTCAATACCGCCTCCAAGTGCGGGCTGACGCCGCAGTACGAAGGACTGGAAAAGCTCTACCAGGCTAAGCACGCCCAAGGGCTTGAAATCCTCGCCTTCCCCGCCAGCAACTTCAATGGGCAGGAGCCGGGCACCGACGCCGAAATCAGCGAATTCTGCTCTCTCAACTACAACGTGCATTTTCCCCTATTCTCAAAAATTTCCGTGAGAGGTGCGGACCGACATCCGCTGTACGCTGTGATGACACAGGCGCAGCCGACGGCGATCGGCGACGGCCCGTTCCGAGAAGTGCTCAAGGGTTATGGCATTGACACTGGCGCCCCACCCGACGTGCTATGGAATTTCGAGAAGTTCCTGGTCAGTCGACACGGCGAGGTCGTAGCGCGCTTCGCCCCAGATACGGTCGCCGACGATCCGCGCCTGTTGCAGGCCATTGACGCGGAACTGGCCAGGCCTTGAGCCGGCCTCTTTCGCCTATCCGCAAAGCTCGATCGCCCTTTGCTTCAATATCAACTGTTGGCATCAACGCAGGACAATTTGGTCGCTCAATCATCGTTGCCTTGCTTACGTCCGTGCGTGACGATTCTTAGCACCGCCGTCCCGGCTGCTGCCACACCGGTTCCAACTCGTAGTTCCCCTTGCGCGAAAATGAGTTCGCGCGTTTGCCGAATGACGGATCCGCGTGCCTCGACGAATGATCCGCTGGGCACTGCGGTAAGGTATTTCGTATCGAGTTGAATCGTCACGCACGGGGTGCGATTCGCCGCCTCCCAGGCGAGCGTGCTAACTACGTGGTCGAGTAGGGTAGCGAGCAGGCCGCCATGAACGAAGCCACCGGGATTCAGATGGTCGTCGCCAGTGATTACGCCCAGCATCAACCCCCCATCCTGGTCTCGCCGGCTCCACAGTGGCCCGACAAGTCCAGTGAAACCCTTTCGAGCATGGAGCCGCCAACCCGCGTTCATTAGTTCGACTGGAGTGAGGTAAGTGTTCATGATCAGCGAAGAGAGGGCAGGCGCGACGTCAGCTCCGCGGCAGCATCGACAAGCTCGGTGGCCAGCATGCCAACCCGTGACGCGTTCAGGTGATCGGTGAGGCCTACGGCAGCGAGCCCGAAGGCCATATGCTGCTTCGAATCCAGAATTGGAACGGCGATGACCGTAACACCAGCGATGTAGTTACCACGATCCACGCCGAAGCCGCGTTTGCGGGTGGTGTTGACCTCTCTCAGCCACGCGTCGAACGACAGCGGGTTTTGCCACCGTAACGAATCGAACCCGCTCCTCAGCTCATCGGTGCTGAAGTTTCCGAATGCGGCAACGCAGCGGCCCGTTGCGCTGATTAGCGCAGGAAATTGGCTTCCGAGTTCGACGTGCAGGCTGATGGGCAATTCGGATGCGGCAAGGGATTTCACCACCATGTGCTTCAAGCCGCTCGGTTCTACGCCCATCGCGGTGACGCCGAACTTTGCAGAAATGTCGTCCAGATACGGTTGCACGACGTCATTGAAGCCCCCACGCTTCAGCGCGCTGCGCGCCAGCGCCAGCATCCCGGGCCCGAGGCTATAGCGCTTGGTCGTGGGATCGACCTTGAGCAGCTCTTCGTCGACGAGGACGCGCAGGATGTGGAGGCAGGTGCTCGGAACCAGGTCAAGTTCGTCGGCAATGGCCTTGACTCCAAGCGGCGACGGACTGGCACCTAGCAACCGCAGGATGGCGATCGATCGCGTGACCGCTGGCACCGGCCGCACACGGGGGCCCGCCAACTTCTTTTCCGGTTCGGAGTTAGCCTCCTCGAGGATTCGTCTCATACTTCGCTCCGTTTTGTATATATACAAATGTACATCCTATTTGACAAACGTACAAGCGACTCCTAAAGTGGGTTTCAAGCTAGCAGGCCGTAAGAACATGGAGACACTTCGAGATGAGCAGACTGACGGCGTACACTTCCTATGCCGATGCACAACGGCACTTCAGTCCGGACGGATTGTGGGACCTCGTCGACGGGGCGCCACCGCTTCTCAACATTGCGCACGAATGCATCGACAGGCATGCCCTCGACGACCGAACGGCCGTGATTGTGGCGCATGCCGATGGCCGGGATGAGGTCCTGAGCTTCAGCCAGATCGCGCAAACATCATCACAGGTCGCGCACTACCTGCACGCGCAGGGAGTGCGAGCAGGCGACCGGGTGGGAATCATGCTCGATCCGTCGCTTGCTTTTTATGCGTCTCTTTTCGGAGTACTGAAGCTTGGCGCGATTGCCGTTCCGCTTTTCACGCTGTTCGGCGAAGACGGGCTGCGCCTGCGGGTGGAGGACTGCAAGCCATCTGCGCTGATCACCCACGATGAAAAGGCGCAGGTCGTTGGTTCCACCCAATGCGTCAACCTGATTTTCGCGAATCAGGCGTGGTTCGAATGTCTTTCCCGCTATCCCACCCGGTTCGCGGCGGCGACGCAGAGCGACGATCTGGCAATTTTTCAATACACCTCGGGCACGACCCGTGAATTACCCGATGCCGTGCGACATACACACCGCTCGCTGGTCATGGTGCTACGTGCCGCGTTGTACGGCACAGGCGTGAGGCCACGTGAGCGATTCTTCTGTCCTTCCTCGCCGGCGTGGGGGCACGGCCTGTGGCATGGCACGCTTGCACCGCTCGCGCTGGGCGCGACGATCGGCGCCTACGCCGGGAAATTCGTGCCGGAACGCCTGCTGCGCGCACTCGCCGAACATCAATTCACGAACATGTCCGCTGCAGCGACCCATTACCGGATGATCCGGAATTCCGGCGTCACCGATCAGTATCTCTATGCAATCCAGAAACTGACGTTCACCGGAGAGCCGATCGACAGCGAGAGCGCGGAGTTCATCAGGAAGACCTTCGGCTGCGCTGTGTGCAGCATGTACGGCACCACCGAGGTCGGCGTGATTCTGGCGAGTTATCCCGGTGCGGCGGATTTTCCGGTCAAGGATGGTTCGCTGGGCAAAGCCGTGCCGGGAGTTCGGGTTGCGGTGCACGACGCCAACGGACAACCGTGCGCGCCAAACGTTACGGGCGAACTCGTGGTCTGGCGCGGTGGCAAATGGCTACCAACGAAAGATCTCGGACGGATCGACGAAGAAGGTTACTTCTTTCACCGCGGGCGGGCGGACGACGTGATCATTTCGGCGGGCTGGACCATCAGTGCCGTGGAGGTGGAGGACGCCGTTCTGAAGCATTCCGATGTCCGTGAGGCAGCGGTAATCGGCGTGCCCGACCCGTTGAGAGGCCATGTTGTGAAGGCGTTCGTGGTTTCCGCGCGCGAGGGCAGCGAAGCGTTCGCTCATGAAATTCAGGAGTTGGTGCGGGCGCGTCTGAGCCAGCACGAGTACCCGCGCCTCGTCGAGTTTGTCGGCGAGCTTCCGAAGAATCCCGCCGGCAAAGTCAATCGCAGGGCATTACGCGAGCGCGAGCGATCCAGTTCGGCCGTTTCACATTGATTTCACCAAGGAGGAGTGTATGGCAGAAGATCAGGTCATGTTCCCGAAGATCACCGACGAGGGACTGGAGGAACTGAGCAGGCGTATCGGGATGAAGATCGGCGCCACTGTCGAGCCCTGGTGTCACGAGGCGACGCGCGACAATGTCCGCCACTACGCACACGGCATCGGCGACGACAACCCCCTGTGGTGCGATCCTGACTACGCCGCAACGACGAGACACGGTGGCCTCATTGCGCTTCCGAGTTTTCTGTTCGCGACAAGCCGCATCGTTTCCGGGTATGTGGGAGGCTTGCCAGGCGTGCATGCAATGTGGTCCGGCGCGGACTGGAACTGGCACAAGCACGTCAGGCGCAACGACGTGATCACGACCGAAGCGAAGCTCAAGGATCTGATCGAGCACGATACGCGCTTTGCCGGCCGGGCGATCCAGCAGATATACCACGTCGACTTCTACAATCAGGAGGGGGACCTCGTCGCCGACGCCGATAGCTGGTGTTTTCGTACTGAGCGCGATCATGCGCGCGAGCGCGGCACAAAGTATGCGGAAGTGAAATCGCGTGCGCCCCGTTACTATTCCGAGGAGGAGCTGGCGGCTGCCTATGACCTCTATCGCAACGAGGAGGTGCGTGGCGCGGAAACCCGCTACTGGGACGACGTGACGGAGGGTGAGGCGTTGCCGGTTATGTTCAAGGGGCCAATGACGGTGACGGGTTTCATCGCATTTGCTCAGGGCTGGGGCGGCCTCTACATCCGGGCGAACAAGCTGGCGTGGCAACTGATCGACGCACATCCAGGGGTTGGGATCAAGAACCGTTTTGGAATTCCCGATTGCCCGGAACGCGTGCATTGGGAAGAGGAGTTCGCGCTGCGGGTCGGCGCACCGGGCGCGTACGACTATGGTCCCGAGCGCTGTTCCTGGTTGACGCACCACCTCACCAACTGGATGGGCGACGACGGCTTCCTGCGCAGCGCGAACTGCAAGATTCGCCGCCATAATCCTGAGGGCGACATGCTGTTCATCAAGGGCAGAGTCAAGCGCAAGTTCGTGGAGTCGGGGCGTCACCTGGTCGAGATCGAACAGGAAGCGACCAATCAGGACAATGAGCTTTCTGTAATTGGGGGCGGTGTCGTGGAGCTTCCTGCGCGAAGCTGAAAGTGAAACGGAAACGGCCGCGCGGCGGCCGCAAAGGGCAGAGCATAACTGCGCCACGAAGAGAATCAGGAGACGCAAGTGACGGACTCAGCAGTTCATCATTCAGGATGCGACGGCGTAAAGGGCGGAGGCGCGTTGCAAGGTCTAAAGGTGCTCGATTTGTCGCGAGTGCTTGCTGGCCCGTACGCGGGCCAGATACTTGCCGACCATGGCGCGGATGTCATTAAGGTTGAACCGCCACAAGGCGACGAAACCCGCGAACTCGGCCCGCCGTTCGTCGACGAGAGCGCCGCCTATTTTCACGGCTTGAACCGCAACAAGCGCGCTATTTCGCTTGATCTTTCGTTGTCGCGCGGTCGTGAAGTTCTGCTGGACATGCTTGCCAGCGCCGACGTGCTCATCGAGAATTTCCTGTCCGGCACGATGCGCAAATGGGGCATCGGTTATGAGGAAACCCTCGCCGAGCGCTTCCCGCAGCTCATCTACTGTCGGATTTCCGGCTACGGCGAACAGGGCCCGCTGTCCGATCTGCCCGGCTACGACGCGGTGTTGCAGGCATTTTGTGGGCTGATGAGTGTCAATGGGCACGCGAATACCGGGCCGACACGGGTCGGTGTGCCAATCGTCGATGCCGCCACTGGCCTCTCGTCTGTCATCGGTATCCTGCTTGCGCTCGCCGAGCGCAACCGCTCGGGCCGCGGGCAACTGGTGGCGACCTCACTGTTTGACACCGCCTTGGGCCTGTTGCATCCGCATCCATCGAACTGGTTTGCGTCGGGCAATGCGCCAAAGCTCACGGGCAATGCACATCCCAACATCTCCCCGTACGACACATACCACGCGTGCAACGGCGTGGTCTTCATCGGCGTGGTAAATGATGCGCAGTTCCGGCGTTTTTGCGGCATGTTGGGCCGTCATGACCTGATCGATGATCCGCGATTTGCAACGAACCGCGCACGGGTAGAGAACCGCGACACCTTACGCGAAGAAATCGAGCACATGCTGTGCGATTTCGACGCGACAGTGCTGTGCGAGCGACTGACGGGGGTGGGCGTTTCGGCTTCGAAAGTCAATTCTGTCGAAGACGTGCTGCAACACCCGCATACGCGTGCCCGAGGAATGGTGGTCGAACTGCCTGGCTACCGCGGGATTGGACCAACGGTGCAGCTGTCGCGAACACCCGCACGCGTTCGAACCGTACCACCTACCTTCGCCGCCGACCTCGACACCGTCATGGCAGAGGTCGGCTATCGACCCGAAGAGGTCGAGATCTTCATCCAGGCTGGAGCAACACCGAGACAAAAGAGAACGAAAGGCTAGGCGAGCGCGCGGGTCGCCGCGCATCGGGCCGACCGCAAGATCGCTGGCAACCGGCGACTCAACAGGAGACAGATTATGGCTATCAGCCAAGGCCCGGCCTCGCGTGTCAGCCGACGGGACCGGCGTGTGCTCATTGCTTCGTCGCCCGGTGCGGTATTCGGCGTCCACGATTTCTGCATTGCGGGCTCAGCATCAGCCAATACGTCTTTGCGGGCGTGAATCCGGCTGCGGCCTCGTGTTCACGCTGCTGGGCTTTCAGGACGGGCCTGGTGCGGTGCTCAGTGCTCTCCAGACTACCTTCGTCATAGTGTGAAGCCCGTCGAGATCCGGAGTGTTCTTGCCTGCCCGACGTACAAAGAGGAGCAAGCCCTGCAGGTTTGATGTGAGCAATGCGCCTCGCAGAGTGCAGTTCTCTGAAGACAATTCTGGATTGATCTTCGAGACCAGGCCCGCAAATATCTTCTGGTTTTCTCCGGTGATCTCCTCGAGCAGATCACGAGCGAAGTCCTCGTGCTCAGCCAAACTCCAGAGTTCAATCGCTAAGGCGCTGAAGTTGCTATTCGGCCGCGCCAGCGCGTTAAATGTCTCATCGGCAATCTTGTCCAGACGTGCCAAAGGCGTAAGCGAACTATCCCTGGACAGTTTGCGCTACAAATCGAGGTAGCGGTCGCCCATTGCCTCGACGGTGGCCCGCAGCAGGTCCTCCCTTGTGCGGAAGTAGTGCTGAAGCGTGCTCAACTGAAGTCCGGCCTCACTCGCGACACGCCGCTGGTTGAACGCCGCATACCCACCGGTGGCGAAGGCGTTTATTGAAATCTCGAGGATTTCAGGCACACGCGTGGTTCGGTTTCCCCGTCGCCTGGTCTCGCCTGCCGAATTGGTGACGGACATATCTTCCGCCATAATGATCGGTTGTTTCATTTTTCTTCCTCGTCGCGGGATGACCAAAGAACCCGAAGCACCGATGGAGCCTTGCAGAGGCTGCATTGAGCCGAGCAAAGATGTCCATGCGAGCAGGAGCGTCGTCGGCCTCGTGCTCGCCATTGTATAGGTCTAAAAACCTATATGACTTTCTGAATTTTCATATCTTACAATTAAGATTCGGCAAAGAACGGGGATATTTTGGGGTTTTACCTGGATAAACTCTGCTTGCATCTAGGTCTGACGACTCCTATTATAGGTCTGTAGACCGATATAGATGAGCGGCCGGCCGTAGCACGGATCCACTGGCGATCGCGACCCGGAAAGGCGCGCCACCCGGGGCCGGATGCGGAGAACCCGGGAGCGTTTGAGGAGCAGG
>NZ_JALOCP010000082.1:0-10909 GCF_030511745.1 Paraburkholderia sp. SECH4 | reverse complement strand
CAAACTGCATCGCCAAGTCAGGCGGGGCCTCACGAACTTCTGCAAGGCCGACTCAATATTCGACTGTCTGGTTTGGCCGACAAGTTGCCGACTATCGACGCGACATGAACGGCGGTTGGTCGGGACGGATTCAACCGGTGGATGCAATAGTTTGCTGGAATCGTTCGGCTGGCGTTTCGTAGTTCAAGGTATTTCTCGAACGCTCGTTCAATCGTCTCGCCACGGCGTTGAGTTTAGCCTGCGAATACGCCGACAGGTCGGTGCCTTTGGGGAAATACTGTCTTAATAGCACGTTCGTATTTTCGTTCGATTCGCGCTGCCACGGATGCTGAGGATCACAGAAGTAGACCGTGATATCAGTGGCCACGGTGAAACGTTTGTGCCAAGCCATTTCCGTTCCCCGATCCCTTGTCAGCGATTCATAGAGTTCCTGCGGCAACTTGCCGGCATGCCGGATGAGCGCGCCAAGGCGTCAATGTCTGGCGATCTGAGAAAGGAGCAAGGTCTTGGCGACGAGAGCGCAGCGCAATCGAAAGCGACAGTCGATGCTTTTCTGAAAAGGCCATGCGGGCCTGCCGCTCCGAGTACAGCCACGACCGCATAGCTCGTGAACGCGATGCCGAAGTGTAGCGCACGACAGTTGTAGAGAGAAAACGCAGAACGCGGAAAAGCCGCTCTCACCTGTCAACTGCGACAATTATGCTGCGCACCCACAACGTTGGTTATTAGTAAGACTCTATAACTACGGACGTCAGCACCGCCCCAAACTGCTCATTATGCTCATGAACATTTGCAACTCCTCGCGCTGCCGCAAACGGAACGATACGGAAACTCACCATACCGTCCGCATTAAGCAAGTTCATTGTGCGTAGACGGCTAATTGGATCAGATATTGGAATGGAAAAGGTGTAGGGGCCCGGCATCACATGGTGACCGAACATGGACAGTATGCCGGCGTAATGTGGGCTATCAGGCTGGACAGCTGCGGTGTTAGGCGCCCCGTTCAGAACAACTACGTACACTTCATGTGTCCAAGGCGGTAAGCTCATCGTGATCTTGGCAACCAACGCCTCATCGCGCCGGACGTCAGTGCGAACAAGTATGTTCGCGGGAAGCCTTACAGAAGCGCTTCCGGGGCTGCCTGCGCTGATCGCTCGATTCTCGACGATTGCTGCGAACACGCGCGGCGGCAACGGGGCAATTTTAGCTGCTGCCGGTATCGCGACCACGTCTTCTCCCGCCCCCGGCTGATAGTCGTAGTCAAAGTCTCCTATTGTCTCGTAGTCTCCAGTTCTGGTTTTAGTCACTGTCTTACCTTTGGCGTCAACGAAGAACAGGAACGGCTCTCTAGCCCATCGATAATAGTCAGTGTTCCGTTCAGCCACTGTCTTTTCGTTGTCAGGTAGCGTCGTCTTGAGGGAAATGCCGTCAGGCAGTGTGGGCAATCCGCGTATCGCCTGTTTGCGCGTCCACACGTCCCAAAGGCGGTCGATGTTAGCGTGATGCAGAAAAAAGATCGGATCGGTGGGTGACATCAAGTCCACCATGAATCCGTCCGAATCAACAAGGTTGCAGGTTCGAGTGCCTATGCAATTGTGAATAAGGTTATGTGGTTGATTTTCGAGGATACCTGATCCGGTTGGTCCACTGTGACTCGCGCTCTTAAGACTCCCGAACGTCGTGAAGTCTTTTGCTGCGAGCGCGGGATATAGCGTTTTGAACGATACCGCGTATTTCGTGTTGGCATTTAATTCTGGGGCTTGCCTTGTCAAGCCACGTGTATTTGGCTGTTCATAGAAAAAGCTTCCCATTGGATTTTGAACTACATCAAACCATAAATCGTCAGGAAACCGAATCATGCGACTCAATAGTTGCCCATATTGAGATCGCGGATTGAAGGTGCCGTTGGCCTCAGACCAGTAACCTGCGTTCGAAATAGCGACCCTAATTTTGTTCTCGAAACCGGATCTCGTTGCGATGAAGGCAGGGTTATTTGGATCAAGTACGTCATCGAACATTGCATCGGGTATGCGTGGATCCGCGGTCCAGTCCCAGTATGGCAGCGTAAAATCTGGGTCCGCACTCAATTCGCGGCATATCTGTTCGAACCATCCCAAATAGGCCCGATGCCATGGGAGAAACCACCAATTCCCATGTGGGCAGTCCATAGTGTGGATCAACGCATGGCGGTACCAGTTTCTCGGATCATCTGCCGGAAGAGCCAACATGGCACGAATTGCCTTTTTGTAGCTCGCAAGTATGCGTGAACTGAGTTGAGGGTTTGAAACATTCACCCGACGGTAACGCGCTAGCGACGCGGATTTGGCTTTGCCTAGCGGCAATATCGACGCACCAACAGCCACGGCCATCGCTTTCAGCAACTCGCGCCGGGATCGGCTTGTAGGTAGAAATTCGCTCATAGACATGGCAATCCGTTTTCACGATTGTTGATTGAACGTGCCGTGATACTGCTCGAACGAAAGATCCGGGTTTGTAATGTTCGTGACTATCGTCTTGCGCCCGTAGTCCTCGACATGAACCACAGTAGTCTTGTCAGACTCTTGCCAAGTCACCAGGAAGATCGTGTCCGATATTGGCTCAACTCGGATCTTGACCGCCTCCGATGCACCGCGAGTTCCATCCTTTCGGATACCTGTATATGTAAGAGAAGTCAAGGACGTAAAATACAGTTCAACTCGGAACTTCACGAAGTCGACGAGGTAACGGTGGCCGACGGCTGGAAACAAGGGCTCGCCGTGGACTCGTCGAGTCCAGAGAAGCATCGGCCAGATTGCAACGTACGCTGAAAATCCTTCCAATATCCGACGTCGCATTGCACCTTTGCTGTTCCGTCTTGAACGTCGGTCGCCGATCATGTCTGGAGCACAGCAATGAACGAGGCGGTATAACCAGCCTTTGCTGAGCCATGTGGCCTGGCTCGAAGTATAGATCCGACAAACGCAGCGTGCTGGTCAATCCCTTTAGCCCAAGTCGGCACTATAAAACCGTGGTAGTCATACTCCCAATTCTCTGTAGGCGTTTCGACCCGCCCCACGCCAGCTATTCTCGCTACGCTCGGGTACACACCGTCAGAGGGGAGCAAGTCACCGGCAAGGTCTAAGAAATAGCCCCCACCCATGTCTAGTATCCCTAGGACGCTACCAGCCTTGGGCGGCACCTGGAAGATCATCGTCGCCTCGGCAAATATCAGCGCCAAAGCCTTGTTTGGGTCGTCGCCGACTGTGTCCGGTCGATTGTGAAAACTGCGGTAGGTCCATGTGGAAGCAGTATCGATAGACATACCAGTCTCCTTGTTCGGTTATCTCGACCAGCTGTCAGACTTTATTCTGCAATTGACATGACGCGTCCGCGAACTTGGATCCGAGAAAGAACCATGCGACACAAGCAATAGCCGGATCTCTTCCGGGCCTAAACGACAGCAGAAAATATGGATTCAATGGCAGTCTAATTTTTTGCTTTGGCGCGCGATAACGGACAATGTTCCCTATTTTTAGACCAGTTCGCCTCGAGATTCAAGGTTCCTTTTAGGCTGTCTGGTAAGCACTAGTGTCCTTACGTGGAAATTTCATCCAGCCCAATGCAGCCGGAGGTAGAGCAGTCCAGAGTTCAGGAGTCAGCCATCTAGGTAACAATGAAGTACACCGAAGCGAGACCTTGCCTTAGTCGCTACGATGATATGCAAAGGTATCCCGATCCTGAGCAACTCACTAGCCGATTCAGGTATCCGTCTCAGACACGCCGCCTAACACTACTTGCCCGTGTAAGGGTCTCCTAGAATGAAAGGTGGTTTGTGATTAAGCACCTTATTCAGTAACGTCGTGCTGCTCGTACCGCGTCAGTTTCGCGGGAAATCAATCGTCGCCATCCACTGAGGCATATTGCGAATAGAGCGTCCGCACGGGAGGAACAGTACGTCAACCTTTTGAAGGACGCACGGCGAGTCTGTTGTTAGGCACCTCCTCCAACATTTGCGAGATTTGTCTATCGAGGGTCACCGCGTGGCTAGCCGCTCCGAGCGATCCTGTGCCGTTCGGATTTTGGGGCAAAGCCGCTTGACAACTTTCCGCATTCGCCTACATTGAGTACGTGACACCGCACCGAGCGGTCGGTTTCACCATAACAATGACAGAAGGAGTTCAAGTCCACGGAGAACAAAACTTCGGCGACTCAAAATGGGCTTTTCATCACCATCCTTCCAGTAGCCCCCGTACCCCGAGAAAACGTCGGGTTGATTGAGCATTTCAATACTAAAAATCTATTCGGCGTGTTGCATCTTGTATTGACAAAAATGTCGATAGATTAGGAGTCCTGCGCTAGCGTCTGCATCAAAGCATTAATCTGCAAGGGAAAACGATGCAAGCTCCCACTAGACATCATGATGCATTGAAACTTTCCGACCTAATACTAATATCCGTTTTCGCGCCTTTTCGGTCTGCAAAAATTATTTTGTGGCTTGCTGCAACCGTGTTGACTTGGCTATATACCGTCAACGTTGCGTCGGCACAGACGGAAGACCGCGTCGTTACCAACCCGCCTATGCTGGAGATCCAGCAGGGAACCTTATCAAAGAGTACGTTGCTGGCGCTGCCCGCAGCTCCGCGCATGACGAATAGGAAAGCCCTCGACCTCAACGTTGTCTATACCGAGAGCAGCATCTACAATTCGGCTACCGGTCGCCTGGATAAGGTCAGGTTGCGCAGTTATGAAGGCGCAGGCACGAATCCGACTACTCCCTACGTCGCGCCGACGATTGAAGTGAGACCCGGCGACACCGTGCAGATCACGCTGCATAACATGCTGCCGTTTGATCCAAGCTGTATCGCGATGGGAATGGACCCGGATGTGCCGCATTGCTTCAATGGGACCAACTTACACACCCATGGCCTTTGGGTTAGCCCAACCGGCAACAGCGACAATGTTCTGTTGTCGATCAACCCGGGCGTTAGCTTCCGTTACGAATATAACATCCCGCCAGATCATCCTGCAGGCACCTTCTGGTACCACTCGCATCGACACGGTTCGACGGCGCTGCAGGTATCAAGTGGCATGGCAGGAGCACTAATTGTACGTGGCGATCGCTTACCAACGTCGACTGCCCACGGGGACATCGACACGCTGCTGAAGAGTCGGGATGGAGATCCAGTTGGCGAACGAATACTGGTGCTGCAGCAGATCCAATATGCGTGCCTTGATTCAAGCCGCAATATCAAAGTGCAGCGGGATGATAAAGGAAAAGTCATCGCGTGGGTCTGCGCACCGGGTGACACTGGGTTGATTGAGTTCTACGCGGACAAGAATGGTAACGGCTTTGGGCCAGGCACGTGGAAAGAGTCGGGCCGCTTCACCAGCATCAACGGCATAGTACTGCCGACCTTCCGGGCGAAGGCAGGAGATATCGAGCGCTGGCGCCTCATTCATGCCGGAGTACGCGACACAATTGCTTTGCAGTTCTACAGAATGAAGCCACAAGCCGAATCGATCAATCGATTGACAGCGATCGCGGCAGATCAATTTATTGCCGACAATTGCACAGGGGATCCGGTTCCATATTACCTAATTGCCGCGGATGGACTAACGATGGCCGCTGCGCAGCAGGTGACGACCGCTACGTTGCAGCCCGGATATCGGAACGATGCACTAGTCGTGTTCCCCGACGCGGGACGGTATTGTGTCGTCAATGCAGCGATCTCAGCACCCGCTAGTGTGTCGCGCCGCGCCGAGCCTCGGCGACTGCTCGGCATCGTGGACGCGGCACCCGGTACCCACGTGTTAAACATCTCCAATTACGTGGTGGATAATCTGGTAACGGCTGCGCAGCGCAGCATGCCCCCTGACGTGCGAGGCGCTATAATCGCGGACTTAAAGAGCGGCTTTCGACTGACAAATTTTACCGCCCATCCAGACATCACTGATGCAGAAGTCGAGGGACATCAGTATCTGACGTTTTTCATCGACACTTCTGCCGACGACGCAAAATTCGAGGTCAGCAGTGCGCCGTTCGATCAACCTTTTGAGCCGAAACCCTATGATCCGAACCGCGTCGACCGCACGCTGATACTGGGTAGCGCCGACGAATGGCAACTTCAGTCACGCTTTGTCAGCCATCCCTTTCACATCCACGTCAACCCCTTCCAAATTGTGCGGATCCTCGACCCAAACGGGAACGATGTTAGCGCGCCGGGAGCGGTGGACAACGCCGACGGTCAGCCGCCAGACCCACAATATCCCGGCCTCAAGGGCGTGTGGAAGGACACCCTATGGGTGAAGAGCCTGATTCCATCTCTGGACGCCTACCCGAAAGGAGTCTATACGATCGTCATTCGTTCCCGTTACGAACGCTATATCGGCGAATATGTTCTGCACTGTCACATCCTCGATCACGAGGATCAAGGTATGATGCAAAACGTACGCGTTGCCCTGCCGGACGGAAAGGGTGGCGCCGCGCATGAGCACTGATCGCAGCAGTCTTCGAACCGATGGGCCCTAAGCTGCATCGCTTTCGTGGTCGAACGGTTGGTTATTAGTTTCTCCGTACCGACCAGCGTCCGACAATCTCCATAGATGCTATGTGGGACTACCCGAAAAAAGTCCGTTTAGCTAAAACGGAATTTCCAACTCTGGCGAAGGAGACGGAAATGTCCACGACGCAAGCAGTCCCACAAGACAAGGATACGGTGATCCCGGGCGAGCTGTACATGAGCTTCGAGCTCGGCGACAAGTCCTGGAAGTTGACGGCCAGCGACGGCCAGCACGGCCCGAGCCGTTACAGCGTGCACGCGGGCGACACCGCTGCCGTACTCGACTGCGCGCGCCGCGCCAAGGCGCGCTGCGGCCTCGACCCGCAGGCCAGGATCCATTCCTGCTACGAGGCCGGCCGCGACGGCTGGTGGCTGCACCGCTGGTTGACCGCCCAAGGCATCGACAACCTCGTGGTTGATGCCGCCAGCATCGAAGTGAACCGACGCGCAAGGCGAGCCAAGACCGATCGGCTCGACGGCGACAAACTGCTTGCCATGCTCAGGCGCTACCACGCGGGCGAGCGCGTCTGGTCGGTGCTGCGCGAGCCCACGCCCGAGCAGGAAGACGCTCGCCGCACGCACCGGGAGCTGGCCCGGCTCACCCAGGAGCGCATCGCACACATGAACCGCATCCGCTCCCTGCTGATGCTGCACAACGTGCGTCCGCAGGTCGTCATCGGCGGGCGCGACTGGGCGCACTGGTGTGCAAACCACCGGGATCAGGTGCCACCCGTGCTATGCGGCGAGATCGAGCGCGAGAGTGCGCGGCTGGCGCTGGTCAAGCAACAGATCAAGATGCTCGAAGCCGCGCGGCGCGAAGAGCTGGCCGAGGGCAAGCACCCGCTGGTGGCCCAACTGGCCCGGCTGCGCGCGATCGGACCCAAGGGCGCCTGGGTACTGGTCAAAGAAGTGTTCGGCTGGCGACGTTTCGCCAACCGGCGCGAGGTCGCCGGGTGTCTGGGACTCACGCCCACGCCCTACGACAGCGGAGATAGCCAGATCGAACAAGGCATTAGCAAAGCCGGCAACCGACGAGCGCGCACGATGCTCGTCGAACTGGCCTGGCGCTGGTTACGCCTGCAGCCCGACAGCCTCCTGACTCAGTGGTTCAATCGACGCTTTGCGGCCAACGGCAAGCGCATGCGACGTGTGGGCATCGTCGCGTTGGCACGGCGTCTCGCCATCGCACTATGGCGCTATCTCGAGCACGGCGAGATTCCAGCCGGGGCCTCGCTCAAGTCCGATGCCCCCTGACGTTTCGGGTCAACATCGTTCGCGTGGTCTGGCAAGGAACACATCATGATCAGAGGTCAACGCGCCCGTAACGGCCGCGGGTCACCACACGGTGACCGCTCCCAAAGATGGGGTGCGCCGGTAACTGGGGTTTGCCAGTGCGCCTTGCGCGCATGCTGCATGAGGTGCAGGATCTCCACGTCCTGCACGGATAGAAGTTCGTTCCGGCACTGGCTGGAACGCTCGTCACACCCCGACCTTGGATCAGGATCGAATGGCTATGCGGCACGATCGCTTCATGCCGTTAATGACATAAAGGTATCACCGTGAAATCCGATCCGTTTACCTGACGATCGAAATCGCCTTGACAAACATGTCCCCATAGAAGCGGCCGTTCGCGAAAAGAGAGAGTCACACGTCCACGAACGTCTGCACTGGCCGAACAACCGCTGCTGATCCGAATGTTGAGTTTCGGCAGTTGATCGGCCATAGTTGACGTTCAGGTGTCACCGCCAGTGAGGCAGCTTCAAGTCGCTTTCCTGCCGTTCGCGCATCGATGGCCCGCGAATGTCAGGTCTCGTTGTCAGCGAACGCGTGCACCCGACCCTGAATGGGCGGTGAACTAGGCGTCATCTCTTCCGCAGTTTCCCGGGTACAGCGGTCGTTCACTTCTTCGAGTTGCTCGGCAGACCATCGGCCTTAGCCGTCAACCCTGAAGGGGTTTGGGAATTGCTCAAAAATCAGGCCTTCATCGGTTCGAGGCCTGATGAAATAGGCGACAAAATGGAATGTCTGCTCGTGGACCGGACGCCCTGGCCAACCGTGACTTGTGTGGTACGCGGGAATGCGGTTCCATGGCTCCTCATCTGTGAGAGCTTCCGACACGTTCGAACGTCGGTCAGGGCGCAGGAGCACCACACGAGTTGGGTGGCTCTTAGTAGTACCTCGTCCGCCTTGAGCCCATTCAGACAATTCAGCCGCCGACAGCTCATGTAATCACCACGCGGTTGTTGAGCAATGCCACGTCGAAATGCACGAAGTCCGAAATTTCGATTTCCGCATGGCCGCCGCCTTCAACCGCCACACTGTACCGAGGCACACCGTTGTCACGGCGAATCAAAGGATCGGGAGGCGGTTGCTTATACGTCCCCGAAGGCGGTAGCCAGGCCAAGTGGTAGGCGTTGTCCACGAACGCCACCTTTCTCAGCACTTTAGGCGAGACATCGATCATCCTTTTTTCGGGGATCGTGATACCCATTGTGCTATCGAAGTACTGTGCGGTCCAGAATGCCGGTGCCGTCTTCAACCTAGCGACCGAGTGGAAGCTCGGCGCTCCAATAAGGTTACTGTCCATGAACACGTCATCCGCGTCGCCATATAAAAGGTACTGCAATCCGTTGGGATAGTCTGCATCAGGGTCGATCTGATGGAAGTGAAGGACTGCATCAATGTGAACAGGAATGTTCGACTCAAGCCCAGGTAGCGGAATACCTTCAGGGTGATCCGGCGGATAGTACTCGACGTCGCACAACGGCATGTCGACGATCTTCCCTGCGCCGATGTCCGGTAGAGACAAGTGATCATGAAGGATTTGTACTTGGCCAGCACCAAATGCTGATGCGCGCAATTTCTCGTAGATGTTCGCGTGCGCCGGGTTCACGAAGTGACTGCGCAAAATGACTTGGAAACGATGACGCTCATCCGCGATCACCGGCGTGTGCGTCATATAGAGTCTGGCGCCGGAACGTCCGCCGGTGACAAAACCATGAAAGTGCTGTAGACCACCGTGTCCTGGCATACCTGGCATACCTGGCATATCGCCCATGCCATTGTCAGGAGGCGGTGGTGCTGGAACTCCTACGGCTACGACCCCCGTCATGCCGGCATGATAGCGACATTGGTAGTTGAAAACGCCCTTCTGACCGAACCAAACGGGGCTGGAAACCTCGCCCGTGGCCAACGGCCCAACGTTGAAGTAGAAGCTGGCGTCAGGGTCGGTCTCGACCGTGTGGGGCACTGGATCAAGGTTTCTCCACACCACGTATGCCCCTACCGGGACTTCCAACTGAGGAAATGCATACCCAGAGATATCAGCAATTATCGTCTTCGGCATGATCGATTCTCATATGATTAAAGATGGGGACACTGATCGCGGCGGGAGATTCCATTCCGTACCCAGTTGGCGGTATAGGGCATTGAGATGGGCGACATCTTTCTCCCACCAAGCCTCAACCCAACGGGCGTAACGTACCGCCCCTTCATGAGGGCTAAGACCGACAAACACAGCATTGGCCTGGTAGGCTGCCATCATTCCGGACATCACCGCTTTTAGCACGCCGTGCGAGGAAGTCGGATCCAACACGGCCGCTGCATCCCCGCAGACAAAATAGTGGTGACCCGCCGGCATGGGCAGTCGCTTCCAGGTCACGTCTGCACCAAGGGCGGGACCATCATCGAGCAAGTCGGCGATCGGGTCTGGCTTGGCCAGCTGGGACTTAGACCAGGTAAGACGTGCCCACGCAAGGCGTGTGGGAGAAATACGGGCACTCCACCACCACCCGGTCGTGTCACCAGACAGATGGGGCCAGCGATCTGTCCATGTTTCCGGCAGCGTGCAATACCCATACCGCACGCGTAATGGCGGTGATGCTATTTCGTGATCGAGGCCCAGTTTCCGCCCGATCCAGCTCGCTTGGCCGGAAGCGTCGATGACGTAGCGTGCGGTCACAGCACCTTGATCGGTTGATACCGCAGCCAATCCCACCTCGAAGCGCACATCCAGCGCCCGACTGGGCTGCAAGACCACCACGCCCAGCTCACGCGCTCTGGCCATCAAGAGGGCATCGAGATCCGCACGATCAACCTGGTAGCCAAGCCACTCACCGGTGCCAGAGGGGCTAAACGAGGTCACTTCACTCCGGCCACCCCAATCGACCACGATACCTGCATGACGGCAGGTACACGCCGCCTCGACGGCCTTGAGCACGCCCAGCTGCCTGAACAAGGACTCAATGCCTGGATGCAGCGTTTCGCCGGGCCGCGGGCGGGGAAAGGCCGAGCGCTCGATAAGCACAACAGATCTGCTGTGAACGGCTGTGAGAAGCCGACACTAAACGGCGGCGTCAATCAGAGATACG
>NZ_JALOCP010000081.1:0-11190 GCF_030511745.1 Paraburkholderia sp. SECH4 | reverse complement strand
CCTATGCGAAGACGGACCTCACGCAGACGCGCGCGTTCGTGGAGGGGAGTTTTCCAAAGACCGACTAGCAAAGATGGGGGGTAGCAGGCAGCGAAATCACGAGACGAGATAGACGGTTTCGGCGTTCGCTGCAGACCCTGCATGTCCGCCGCTGGCTGGAGCATCATCCTTTGCCAGTAAAGCGAAAGTCTGCCGCTTATGTTTTAACGCCGACTGGACGTCGACCTTTATAGATAGTCCGTTCCGCTTTCATTGATACTGGTGGCGCTGGCAGCTTGCTGCCAGTGGATGCGGGACATGCACCTGCGGACTACGAATAACTCGACCCAAACGCCTGGATCAGTTGCGTGTGTGGCGAAGACGAATTGAACTACTAGACAAGCTGCTCTCGGCGGGCATGAAACGACCGAACATATGGTTTCCGATTAGCTGTGTTTTTACAGCAAAAACAAACAGTTAGTTTATTTTCACCATGCTGCCAATCGGACTATACGAAAATTCGATTGGCGCAACGTCACTGTGACGGCTTTGTGACAAGCCACGATTCTATCGGAAACGGACAGGCGAGCGAGTCAGTGTTGCGGATCGGATAACGCAACGCCGAGCGCTCACTGGTGAACAGACGCTGACGGCAATCGGAAAACCCGAACAGATCGACACACGCAACAATTCGCGTCTATCGCGCATCTTCGCGAACATGGCAAAGGTAAACCCGCTTTCCGCGAGTTCTACGGAATGGATGATGTGATCGAGCAGGTCATCGCTCATTTCACCCTCGCGGCCCCAAGGCCCGAAGCCCCAAAAGAGCGAGAAAACCAATAGACGGGGTAACACGCGAGGAAAAAGTATCGACGCCCCGATCTGCTTTTCCAAGCGCGGAATGTCGGGAGACGGGTACGGCGCGATTTTCGCAACGTAGTTCGTGAAAAAAATTTTAAAAGGGTTTAGGATCGTTTTCAGGGGTGGCGAAAGTGCCACCCCAAAAAATAGGCCGCCTACTGTCTCGCAAACGCGCAGGCGACCTTTCCGTCAATCCAACAGGTGAGAAACATATGATTCAACATTTATGAGCCGAGACCGGCTTAGGTCGGTCACCTTCCGACGCGATTCAAATCTAACACCCTCGCGTCGGAAGTCAATATAAACGTTTGTCAAATTTTTCTGTTTCTTTAGCAGAGGGGTATTTGCACGCCAATTTCTCTAAAAGGCATTGTTTTTACCTAGAAACATTAATATTAGACATGGTGAATTAGCATCATTTATAGGACTTCCTAGCATGGCAACGAAAAGACCTTCAAGTAGTAGAGCTTCGGCCGTCGTGCCTAGCGAGCCGCCTAAGCTCCGCATGTCTGCTGAGACCGCATCACAGAAACTGCTCGATCGTATCCATGCGGGCGAACAGATCGCGTCGGACAGCGTCAGTTCGTCACAGACCCTCGAACGCAACAAAGAGCAGTTTCGCGAATGGGATGGCTACAACATCGAGTTGTTGCGCCGCATGTTCACGAACGACGAAGAAGCAGATAAGTACAAGCCGTACGGCGGTCCGATGACGACGTATGTGAGCGCTGGTGGCGGTCGCGATCTTGGCCGGGAAGTCGCCAACCATGCGCAGAACCTGCAGGCAAAGATCGGGCGGCTTAAGGCGCTCAACACCCGAATCGAACTGTACGAACTTGACGACAGTGTGAGCGCATTCACTGCGTCAACGACTGGAGTGGGTGACACGCGACGGGTTGATACACACGACAACCGCGTGTTTATCGTTCACGGCCATGATCACGGCAGTCGCGAAGCGGTGGCACGTGTGGTGGAGACGTTGGGGCTTGAACCTATCGTCTTGGGCGACGAAGCAAACAGCGGCCAGACGATAATCGAAAAATTCGAACGTCACGCGCAAGTCGGGTTTGCGATCGTCTTGCTGACGGGGGATGACGTTGGCGGCAAAGACGAATCCAGCCTCCATCGACGCGCGCGGCAGAACGTCATCTTGGAGTTGGGATATTTCATCGGTCGGCTGTCGCGCGCGCGCGTGTGCGCACTGTATGTGGCTGGCGTGGAAATGCCGTCTGACATCGCTGGCGTCGGATACGTTGCCCTCGATCAAGCCGGGTTATGGAAGTACGAGGTGGCAAAGGAGTTGCGAGCCGCAGGGTACACCGTCGACTTGAATCGGCTCTAATGCGGGCGTTTTGCATTCCGCTCGTCAATTTGATGGCGTCACCGGCAAGCGCTCTGCACCGCTGTGGAGCGCGTTCTAAGACTCGACAGTCGGCGAATTGGCGCCTGGAATGTCAATAACGGGAACTAACATGGATATTTTGAATTGGGTTGAATCGCATTGGGAGTGGCTATTCGGCGGCGTAGGTGGGACAGCCGTCGTCGCGTTCCTGGGCTGGCTATTTACGCGAAGCAACGGCGACAGCCAAAAACAGTCCGGGGGCGCAGACTCGATCAATGTACAAGCGGGGCGCGACGCGATCGTCAAAGATGCTTCGAACCAGAAACGGAGGCGGTAGCATGGCGCTCGGTCAACAGCAGGCACAGGAAGGCGGCGACAATGCGGTAAACGCTCAAGCGGGCCGCGACGTAGTTATCGTTGGAGTGACATATACCGAGGCGCGGCAGATCGCTCTGGATGTTTATCGCGCAAATGCGATTGAACTTGCTGGGTTGGCTCAACAAACTGCTTGCGAGCGCGCCGAGCACATAACCGAGAGATTCCTTACCGAGTTACAAAGTCGTCATCCAGAAGGCCTTCAACAAACCGGCGAACCGGACTTCCAACATTCGATTTTGGAAGCGCAAAAAGCGTATGCACGATCAGGCGACGAGAAACTTGAAACGGTCTTGGTGGATTTACTGATTGAGCGCGCCGCCGAACAAGTCCGCTCGCTCAGGCAACTGGTCCTTACTCAGTCGATTGAAACAATTTCCCGCCTGACATCGGACAGGCTCGCGACTTGCGCCCCGCTGAAACGCTGTCTCGAAACCGGCGAATTTAGGCACGCATTGGTAGGCCTAGAGAAGTTCGCCGAGAATACTAACGACACGTACCCGGACGTGAAACAAGTGCTCGCCGTGGCCGCAATCAAACAGACGAGTATCGGCGGGCAAATGCCATCAGACCTCCCAGCGCGCCGCGCAGGGCCTTCAACCTGAGACTTGGACCATGGCAACGGCAAGAATTCGAGTGGCTTCTACACTGGGATTGCCTGTCGATTTCGTGCGTATCGGTTGCTACTGTTGTTTGCTCGCTGGACTTTAGATGCTCATCCACGTAACGAAATTCGAAGCCGCGCGACGACAGCTAAACGTAGCCATTCGGTTGATGTTTGACGGCATCGACCCGGTCGTCGTACATACGCTCGTCGGTGCGGCGTCCGTCTTGCTGGGCGACCTTGCCGGGCACCATCACCCAAGCGGAAGGTGGGAAACACTAGCTCAGCAAGCCAACAATCTCACTGAGAAGGCGTATTTTCGGGTAGCGCGGTATGCTCAAAATTTTCTGAAGCACGCGGACAGTGACGTGGATTCGGTTCTTGAGTTCGATCCTATAGACACCGACGCACTGGCTTTCGGAGCGGTAATGAATGTTCAGTTATTTGACCTGTTGACGGTCGAAGAATCTGTGCTCCAGCTTTGGTATTTCGCATGTCATTACCCAAGCGGCGACGAACCTGATGAATTGTTTTCCAAAGCTGTCGGGATCTTTGGCGACCTTCGGGAATACGACCGAGATACTAGGCTCCGACGTGCCCAAGACGTAATGACCCGCGAACTCCGCGAAAGGTCGCCAAAGTGACGAAGCAGCGCCAGGGCCGCATTTTTTGCGTCCCGTTTTCGTACGCAACTAGGACGATCGAGAGGGAGCTATACAGGGAGCGAGTCAGCGCCGATAAGCGCCGCCAAATGTATGCCCTTCTACGGCACGACTCTCGGCCGCTTCAGGTTCTCGGACAACAGTCACAGAACGGTTGTTGTCTGCCGCTTGTTGAGATACCTCTGGCGGTCTTGCTATTTGTCGATCGACTTCCCAGTATCCCGGCTTGCGCATCCCTTCATTCGCTCATAACCGGGCGGTCGTAACGTAGGGACTTTCAATTCTTCTTCCGGATGAGGGCGTCGAACCACGTCGCTTTGCGTCACGATGGGTGGGCCATCGGAAAGCGGACATCGCTGCCTAACATTCCTGAGCAGACGTGACCCGCTTTGGCCGATTTCGCCGCGAAGCAGCGCCCCCCGAAAGCAAATCGAAATAATTCCGCGATGCCGCGCCAGATAAGGCAGGTACGCACTCTAATTCAGCTATCCGAACTAAATGCCTCCAGCCGAACCACCTATTCTTTTCCACTTGACCGCAATTCGAAACGTCGCGCAAGCCTAATTTAGGCGCATAAAATCAGTCACCTACTTGTGCTTTTCACATTGTGAGATGAGAAGTTCAATCCTGTTTGAATATTTCTGCGTGTTTCCAAGAAGTACAGACCTTTTTGTGTGTCGACAACTATCGACCCCATGGCGAGTAATGGCTTCAAGCATATCGTTAAATTCCGATATATGATTCGTCTTGTAGCGATGCAGATGCATGGCCGCTAACGTGCGCCATGCCTGCCTGTTGTTGGTGCCCTGAAGTTGATGCCCTGAAAACCGATCCACATGACGCTCGATATCGACGCGATTCACAAAGCGCTTGCCAACCCCGTACGGCGGGAGATTCTCGGCTGGCTGCGCGAGCCGTATGCGCATTTCTCCGACCAGGAGCTCCCGCTCGATCACGGCGTGTGCGCAGGAAAGATTGACGCGCACTGCGGCCTGTCGCAGTCCACCGTGTCGGCGCACCTCGCCGCGTTGCAGCGCGCCGGTCTCGTTACGTCGAAGCGGGTCGGTCAATGGGTGTTTTTCAAACGCAACGAGGCCGTCATTCAAGCCTTTCTCGAGCACATGAACACCGAGCTCTGAGCGCTTCATCCGCATCGCCGCGTTTTTTCGCTTATTTCATCGCGCAGTTTTTTAAGGCCCGGGCCACGCGCCCGCCACCCAAGGTGAACTCATATGCCGACTCTTTTTGACCCGCTTCAGATTGGCGACATCACGTTGTCGAACCGCATCATCATGGCGCCCCTCACGCGCCAACGCGCCGAAGAAATCCGCGTGCCGAACGCGCTGATGGCGAAGTACTACGCCGAACGCGCCACGGCAGGCCTGATCATCAGCGAAGCCACGTCCGTCACGCCGCAAGGTGTCGGTTACGCCGAAACCCCGGGTATCTGGTCGCAGGAGCAGGTGGAAGGCTGGAAGATCGTCACGAACGCCGTGCACGCAGCCGGCGGCAAGATTTTCCTGCAACTGTGGCACGTCGGCCGTATTTCGGACCCGCTGTTCCTCAATGGCGAACTGCCGGTCGCGCCGAGCGCCATCCCGGCGCAAGGCCACGTGAGCCTGGTGCGTCCGGAACGTCCGTACGTGACGCCGCGCGCATTGGAACTCGATGAAATCGCCGGTGTGGTCGACGCGTTCCGCAAGGGCGCCGAAAACGCGAAGACGGCAGGCTTCGACGGCGTGGAAGTGCACGGCGCGAACGGCTATCTGCTCGACCAGTTCCTGCAAGACAGCACCAACAAGCGTACCGACGCCTACGGCGGCCCGATCGAAAACCGCGCCCGCCTGCTGCTCGAAATCACTGACGCCTGCATCGACGTCTGGGGCGCGAACCGTGTCGGCGTGCACCTCGCACCGCGCCGCGACGCGCACGCCATGGGCGATTCAGATCCGGCAGCGACCTTCGGTTACGTGGCACGCGAACTCGGCAAGCGCAAGATTGCGTTCATCGCCGCCCGCGAAGCGCTCGGCGACGACCGCCTCGGCCCGCAACTGAAGAAGGCATTCGGCGGCCCGTACATCGCGAACGAAAAGTTCACCAAGGAAACCGCGCAGCACGTGCTCGACGCGGGTGAAGCGGACGCGGTGGCATGGGGTCAACTGTTCATCGCGAATCCGGATCTGGTGCGCCGCTTCGAGACGAATGCACCGTTGAACAAGCCGAATCCGGCAACGTACTATGCACGCGGCGAAACCGGCTACGTGGATTATCCGACGCTGGAAGCAGTGGAATAAGACGTTCGGTTCATGCGGCGTCACGCAAGATCACGCCGCATGAACACCCGTTTCGATTCGTCGAGTCCGCGCGCGATATGCGCGTCGCGCCGCGCGATCAGTGCCGCATCGAGATCGGCCTCCTCGATATCGCGAAAGCCGAGCCGGCGATAGTACGGTGCGTTCCACGGCACCTCGCGAAACGTCGACAAAATGAGTTGCGTTATCTGTTGAGCACGCGCGAGTTGCGCGACCTGCTCGATCAGCCCCGCGCCGATGCGTTGCCCGGCATGGGAACTCAGCACGTCGAGCTCCTGAACATAGAAGCGCGCAGGCTGCGGCTCGAACATCACAAACCCCACACACGTCTCATCAGTATCCACGGCGACGACGATCTGCTGCGCGTCGATCTTGCGGTGGACGAGTTCCAGCTCCATCGGCGGTGCATCGGCGATGCCGGTCATGCCGACGCTGACAAAGCGCTGGCCGGCCTCGAATTCGATCGTACGGATGGCGTGCGCATCGTGCGGCGCGGCAAGGCGGAACGTGAGGTTGGAAGCGTATTGCATAGGGGTTTCTTAAATTTTTTTCGGGCGCGATTCAGGAAGACACGCCCCGATATTGACATCAGCACCGAGAAATAAACAAGTGCCCATGTCACGACGGGACTAAAATCCCGAACATCCAAATCCCTTCCGACCCAAGATGGATCTCATGCATGTGCTGCAGGTCGCCCTGCACTTCGACCAGCACCTGAGCGGTTTGATCGTGCAATACGGCACGGCCGTCTACGCGATGCTGTTTCTCGTCGTGTTCGTCGAGATCGGTTTCCTGCCGCTGTTCTTTTTGCCTGGCGATCCGCTGATTTTCATCTGTGGCGGTCTCGCCGCCACCGGCGCGCTGAACGTCTGGCTCGTGATCCCCGTGCTGTTCGCCGCCACCGTGGCCGGCAGCGTCGTCGACTATGCGATCGGCCGTGCCATCGGCGAAAAAGTCTATACCGCCGACTACCGCTGGCTCGACAAGAACGCACTGCGCAAGGCGCACGCGTTTTACGAAGCACGCGGCGGCCTGACCTTTTTACTGTCGCCGTTCATTGCAGTCGTGCGCACGTTCGCGCCGTTTGTCGCCGGTGTTTCGCGCATGACGTTTGCGCGTTTCGTGTCGTTCGTCACCGCCGGCGCGGCGCTGTGGATCGTCTCGCTGGTGGCGGCCGGTTATCTGTTCGGCAACGTGCCGCTGGTGCGCGATCATATGAGTTCGATCGTGCTGCTGGGCGTCTCGCTCGGTGTCGGATCGTTGCTGGTGAGCGCCGTGTGGCGTTTTGTCAACCGGAGGTTGCGCGCTCACTAAGCCGATGGTTGCGTGCTCACTGAATTTCGTGGAGGAACGCTACGTCGCTGTCTGCTTTGCTCGTCTTCGCCGTGGCGCATGTTCATCGCCGGCCTGCTGGTGACGCTCGGCAATCCGAAGATCATGATGTTCTACCTCGCGTTGCTGCCGACCATCATCGATCTGTCGCGCATCGGCACCGTCGCGTGGTTCGAACTCACGCTCGCCATGCTGATCGTATTGATGGCCGTCGACTTCGGTTGGGCGCTGCTCGCCACACGTGCTGGCTGAGCAGATCGACCACCTGACGCCGGTTCGGATCGGCAAGTGCCGCCAGAGTACGGTCGAGCGAGACGCTGGCAGGCAGTCCCATCGCTTATACCCACCCTTCGATTTTCAGGCCGCTCACGCGCTCCGCTTCCTCGCGCGACACCTCGCGAACCGTCTGGCCGAAGCTCCAGACGTGCCCTTTCGGATCGCGCGCCGCGTAGACACGGTCGCCATAGAACTGATCGGCCGGCTCGCGCGTGATCACAGCGCCCGCAGCACGCGCACGAGCGCAATGTTCGTCGATCCCCTCGCGCAATTGCACGTGCACTGATTGCGTATTCTTGCCGCCGATCGATGCCGGGCTCGCCGAGTCTTCGGACCATTCTCGGCAGATCATCACGTAGCTGTCGCCGAAACGCATTTCCGAGTGGCCCAACTGGCCGTCGCTTTCCGTGATCACCATTTGACGCTCGAAGCCGAACGCTTTCTCGAGCCAGTCGAGCGCGGCAAACGGGTCCTTGTAGTACACCGCAGCACCCAGCGAAGGACGATGAAACGGTTCGTTCATGATTGCCTCCTTTTATAAACCTTTGAACAGTTTCCGATACCCGCGTTCGGCCGTCGGTACGTCTGCGGGCGCGGCGGCCGCGCGGCGTGCCAGTTCGGAGTCCGACACGAGCAGCGTGATTTCGCGCGTTGCGACGCTGAGCCGGATACGATCGCCGTTTTGAACATAGGCTAGCGGGCCACCGACGGCCGCCTCAGGCGTCACGTGCAACACGATGGTGCCGAAAGCGGTGCCAAGGTGGCCGGTGCGGCGAGCGAATCGTCTGGTTTGGTCCTGGGCATGGAGAAACCCGGCATGAGATGCATGTAAACGTAGGGAGGAGACGGTCTCACGGCGCGCCCGTCACCGTGCGTGCGCTGCGACGAAATGCTTGCGGCGGTTGCCCGAATACACGCAGGAATGCCTCCCGCATTCTCCTTGGATCTGAGAACCCGGTCGCGCTGGCGACCTGATCGATCGTGTGTCGGCTTTCCTCAAGCATCAAGCGCGCAGTTTCAATGCGCAGTCGTTCGACGGCCTTTGCAGGAGTCTGTCCTGTCTCCGCACGAAACGCGCGGCTAAATTGACGCGGACTCAAACGCGCAACCTCCGCCAATTGCTCGACCGAAAGTGGTTCGTTGAGATTCTTCTTCGCATACGTCAGCGCGGATTGAATGCGATCGGACTTTGGCTCGAGTTCGAGCAGCGCTGAGTGCTGCGACTGTCCGCCTGTACGCCAATGATAGACAACAAGGTTTCGCGCGACCGACCGTGCGACCTTGGCGCCAAGGTCCTTCTCCACCAACGCGAGTGCGAGATCGATGCCCGCCGTCATGCCGGCCGAGGTCCAGATCGGCCCGTCCGCAATGAAGATCCGATCCTCGTCCACCGTAATTGAGGGAAAGCGGGTGCGTAGATCGTGCGCATAGTGCCAGTGCGTGGTTGCGCGGCGGCCATCGAGCAAGCCAGCCTCCGCGAGCACGAACGCGCCCGTGCACATCGAAGCGGTGCGCCGCGCGGTCTCAGCGCTGCGACGCACGTACGCGAGCACACCTGGCGGCGGTACGACGGTGACAGGGTTGCTTCCGGCGAAGATGACTGTGTCGAATACGCGATCGTCGATCGCCTCGGTCAAGACCGTCAAACCGCTCGAAGCGCGCACCAGGCCGCCTGCTTCGGAAACGTTGAGCGTCTGATAGAACGGTTCACCGATCGCCACGTTTGCGAACTCGAACACGGATTGCGCAACGAGTGCCATGGAATAGAAGCCGTCGAACACCACAAACGCAACAGTCGGCACGGCTGCCTCCCGAACGAGCACGTCCTGAAAACGTAGTTTATACGTCCTTTGAGCCACCAACAATTGACAGTATAAATATCGGTAGGAGCACGGGTTGCGTTACGCGGACGCGCTGTGCGCACACCGCGTCCGTAGCGACACGATCTCGTTGATCTTCCATTTGATCAGACTTATACCTCCCATTTAATTAGGCATACGTATATATGTTCTCGATTTCATCCATGCGTCGACTCGCGTTCGGCTCGTTGACGGCGCGCGTGTTTAGCCTGAGCTTTCTCACTGCGGCCGCTTTTGCGCCACCCGTCCTTGCTGCTGACGAATTGCCCGCACCCGCATCGACCGGCGATACGGCGATCCGCCCGTTCCACGCCCATTTTTCCAACGCCCAACTCGCCGATCTGCGCAAACGCATCGCGGCGACCCGCTGGCCGGACAAGGAGACGGTCGACGACCGATCTCAAGGCGCGCAACTCGCCAGGCTGAAGGACCTCGTGAACTACTGGGGCACGGGCTACGACTGGCGCAAGGCCGAGGCGAGGCTCAATGCACTGCCGCAATATGTCACCACAATCGATGGAGTCGATATTCACTTCATCTGGGTACGCTCACGCAATCCAAACGCGCTGCCGATGATCATGACCCATGGCTGGCCCGGCTCGGTATTCGAGGAACTGAAAGTCATCGGGCCTCTCACCGATCCAGTCGCCTATGGCGGGCGCGCGGAAGATTCCTTCGACGTGGTCCTGCCCTCGATGCCCGGATACGGGTTCTCAGGCAAGCCCAAGGGCACTGGGTGGACGCCTGACCATATCGCCCGCGCCTGGGAGGAACTGATGCGCCGCCTCGGGTACCAGCACTACGTCGCTCAGGGCGGCGACTGGGGTTCCGTGATCGCCGACAAAATGGCCGCGCAGAAGCCATCCGGACTGCTCGGCATTCACGTCAACATGCCGGCGACGGTACCGCCGGACGTTGCGAAATCGCTGAAAGCGGGCGACTCACCGCCGGCCGGCCTTTCCGACAAGGAGAAAGCCGCGTACAAGTCACTTGACAGCCTCTATACACGCGGCGGCGGTTACGCAGCGATGATGGTCACGCGTCCACAGACGGTGGGTTACGCGCTTGCGGATTCTCCGGTTGGCCAGGCAGCATGGATGTACGACAAATTTGCGGACTGGACCTACAGCGGCGGCAATCCCGAACGCTCGCTGACCAAGGACGAGATGCTCGACGACATCACGCTGTATTGGCTGACCAACACGTCGACGTCCGCGGCGCAGCTCTACTGGGAAAACAATGCGAACAACTTCAACGCGGTCGACATTTCGATCCCTGCGGCAGTGACGGTCTTCCCCGGCGAGATCTATCAGGCGCCTCGTAGCTGGACTGAACGCAGCTACCACAAGCTCATCTACTTCAATGAAGTGAACAAGGGTGGCCACTTCGCGGCCTGGGAACAGCCTCAGCTTTTCTCGGAAGAACTCAGGGCTTCATTCAAGTCCTTGCGTTGAATGACGCGAATCAAGTCATGCATGAAAACCATTTATCTCAAGAGCAATCGATGAAGACGACTGGCAACACCATTTTCATTAGTCGGCCCTGCAAAATTCAGTTTGCTTGATGCACGACGCCGATGAGGCATTTT
>NZ_JALOCP010000080.1:0-11301 GCF_030511745.1 Paraburkholderia sp. SECH4 | reverse complement strand
CAAGTCGTCCGTGGGAACTTGACCTGTGCCGCCCCATTTTGTACTTTACGCGCCAGGTTTTTCTTCTCTGGACCGGAAGGAAAGTGCGGTCCTGTACCGAGGCGCAATGTGGCGTCAAACGACGCCGTCAGTCTTCAACCGTGAGAGCCGTTCGTCCGACAGACCGAGCAGCGACTGCAGAACATCCTTCGTGCCTTCCCCGAGTTGCGGCGGTGCGCTTCGTACCGGCAAGCGCGCACCGTCGAAGCGGTAGGGCGGAGCGAGGACGTGCGTGCTGCCGGCCTCCGGATGCGGCTGCGTCGTCACGAGCCCGGCGTCCGTCGCGCGCTTCGAGGTGAGTGCCTCGTGAAGACCGAGCACTTCGCCACATGGGATGCCGGCCTGAGCAAGGCGCTCCAGCAACACCCCGCGTGCTCTCTGGCCGATCTCGCGCTTGAGTTCGGGCACGAGGGCCTCGCGGTTCGCCGCACGGCCGATGTTCGTCTGGAAGCGCTCGTCTTCGGCAAGATCCGGGCGTTCAATCACATCGCGACAGAAGCGCGTGAACTGACTGTTGTTGCCGACCGTGATGACGAGCGATCCATCGGCCGCATCGAATACGCCGTAGGGCACGATCGAGGGATGCGCGTTGCCGTAACGCGGCGGGTCTTCGCCCATAATCAGCGCTTCCAGCCCGTAATACGACGTGATCATCAGGCCGCAATCGAACAGCGCCATTTCGATGTGGCGTCCCTTGCCGGTCTTCTGGCGCTCGAACAGCGCTGCGAGCACCGCCTGGGCGGAGTACATCCCGGTGAACAGGTCGACGGCCGCAACGCCGAATTTCAGAGGCGGCTGATCGGCTTCGCCGTTGAGCGCCATCAGCCCGGCCTCGCCCTGAACCACCAGATCGTAGCCGGGACGTGCGGCTTCCGGTCCCGTGCGGTCATAGCCGGAGATTGAGCAGTAGATCAGGTCCTCATGTTCCTGCTTCAGTTGCTCGTATCCGAGGCCCAGCTTTTCCACGCCGCCGAACTTGAAGTTCTGGATCACGACGTCGCACTTCTGCGCCAGCTCCCGCGCGATCTGCTGGCCCTCGGCGGTTTGCAGGTCGAGGCTCACGGAGCGCTTGTTGCGGTTGACGCTGTTGAAATAGGCTGTCTCGGTCGAACCGACGCGCAGGCCCCAATCGCGGGTGTCGTCGCCGCGTTTTGGGTGTTCGACCTTGATGACTTCGGCGCCGAGGTCACCCAGCACCATGGAACACCACGGTCCGGCAAGTATCCGGGAGAGATCGAGAACGCGAATGCCGGCGAGCGGCAGTGAGGAGGGCAGGTTAGACATGGCAAATCCAGGTTGACAGGGGGGGCGTAGCGAGGAGGGCACTTCTAGTGCAACTGCATCGGCTAATGCCGTATCGCTGCGCGACGCTGTGGGCGTACTTCATCGGGCCACCGCGATAGCGCAGGAAGCCGCAGCCGTGGAGGAACGACACGTCCACGTTCGCGCGGGCGCAGTGCGAACGTGACGACGTCGTTAGACAATTGGGGATTCACTATCCCTGTCTCCGTGTATTGGCTTTTGCTATGGACGGATCTTGAGATGATCTGACCATATTGACAATTCCATTGCGAATTGACGAACTGTTAACTAAAAGTTGACATGCGGCGCGCGACAAAGCCTTGCCGGTTGAAATGCTTCGATATGGGGATTTGCGGCCCGACTGCGTGCTGCGGTTCAGATGACGGATTCGAACGCGGCGGCGGACCGCCCGAACGCACTACTTCAGGTCCATGTCTGTGCGAGCGAAAGGATTTCGTCTCGCAGGTAGTCGATCAGGGCTTGCGTTGATGGCGATGGATAGCGATTGGGCAGGGTGACGATATACAGCGTGTTTTGCTGACCGGCGACACGGTATTGCGGCAGGATCGGCAGCAGTCCCCGGTTCATCGGCGCATGCGGCACGTAGGCCGGCAATAGCCCAATACCCATGCCCTGACACACGGCCTCCGCAAGGAAGGGGTAGTCCGACGACTGCAACGCGGGTTGCATCGTTATGGTGTGGACATCGGCTTCGTTCTCCCGGTGCGTGAGCGTCATCGTCACACGCCGGCCCGGATAGGGCGATCCGACCAGTGTCTGCCTTTCGAGGTCTTCGGCACACACGATCGGACCGTGCTTCTCCACATAGCCGGCCGACGCATACAGGTTCCAGTCAATCGAGCATATGTTGCGAGCCACATAGTCCAGCGGGGGTGTCGACGTGATTTTCACCGCCACGTCGACTTCGGCGGCGATCAGGTCCTCGATGCGATTGTTGAACGTGACATTGAGCGTAATGCCCGGATGCGCGCGCGCGAATTCAAGCAGCTTCGAACCGATGAACATCCTGCCGAAGCCGGTCGGCACGCTGATCCGCACCCGGCCGCGTAGTGTCTGGCCGAGGCTGTCGATCGCTGCGCGCGCCGTGCCCAGATCCTCGAGCATGCGCTGGCCGCAGTCGTACAGCGTGTGTCCAGCTTGCGTGAGTTCGATACTTCGCGTCGAGCGACGCAGGAGTTGTGCGCCGGTTTCGCGTTCCAGCAGCTTCAGCCGCTGGCTGATGTTGGCGCGCGTCATGCCGAGTTGGCGCGCGGCGGCGCTGAGGCTGCGCGATTCCACAATCTCGACGAACAGGCCGATCAGATTCAGGTCCATGGGGCGGTTGTCAATTCAGCCTGAACAGGCGTCGCTATATTAGGTCTATTGTCGCCGCTTGGATAGCAGCCGTCCTGAAGGGCCCAGCCGCGCCAAGTGCATATCGGCCGAGTGGCTGTCGGAGTAAGGCCCTTCGCATTGTCCTGACCGGAGTGACTGGCATGGTACGTGAGTGCCTGAAGGCCGGGGGCGGCAGCGAAATCATCGTGCTCGGCCGTCGTGCACTACCACGACCTCGACCCAGGAAATTATCAAGGTCTGGTTTCAGACTTCGATAACCCCGGAGCGGCTTGACGATGTATTTCACGCAATGAGTCGCTTCGGTACGAGGGCATTATCGTATTTCGGATTTCATCTTATTGTCACAGGCCTTATTAAGTGGAGATTATCATGACGAAAACAATGCTGATTACCGGCAGTTCGTCCGGCGTGGGGGCGGCCACTGCAAAGCTATTCGCGGAACGCGGATTTAATGTCGTAGCTACTATGCGAAATCCAGGAAATTCTCCGGATTTTGGAGGCCTCTCTAATTTGGTTGTGGAGCGGCTTGATGTGGAAGATGTGGCAAGCATCGACCGTGCAATTAAGGTTGCTCGGGAAAAATTTGGCCGCATTGATCTCGTAATTAATAATGCGGGCTATGGTCAATATGGGGTCTTTGAAAAAATCTCAATGGAAAAGGTTCGGAAAAATTTTGAGGTCAATGTTTTTGGTGTAATGAACGTGATGCAAGGAATTATTCCGATATTTCGTCAACAAAAAGGTGGGGTTATTCTGAATGTCAGTTCCTGTGGGGGGCGGATCGGCATACCGGCATCGTCAGTCTATATTTCCACGAAATTCGCTCTGGAGGGTTTTATTGAAGCGGTGTCACACGAACTGGCATCCCAAAATATTATCACCAAGCTTTACGAACCCGGTGCAATTTTGTCTCCTTTTCACGAAAGGGCCGCGCGCGAACATGTTGGTAATGGTGGGATTGAGAGTTACGATCAATTCCTTGAAAGCACAAATTTATCTTTGGAAAAACTGGCAGCTGGCGCGGCGGCTGCTAAAAAAGTTGCGGAAGATATCTACGCTGCAGCCACCGACGGAACTGACAGGCTTCGCTATTGCGCACCTTATGGTGTTGAACAACTTGTCAAGGCAAAGCGCGAGCTCGATGACAAAGAATATGAGAATTTTGTTCGCTCGGTGTTCCCCGGAAAGTAAAATTTATAAGGCCGTGTTCCAATCGGCTTAAATTGGCTGGATATAATCGGCGTCAATCGAGAATATGTTTTATATATCCCGGTTGGCGTCTATTCGCAAGATCCATGGTTCCATGGCGCTCAATTTTTGTCGTCGAATAGAAGCTGTTGTGTTTCAGCATTTGCACAACTCACCTATGCGCCAACTGAGCAAGGCGCAAGTGACGGAATCTACAGATGTTTAACCCACCAATGATTGGCGAAATTTCGCCAATAACGATATGCTGAAGAACAAGCGCAGTGTCACCGGGAAGCGAGAGTTCTGTCATTGCTACTGACTCCCGGAAACCGGATGGCAAGCGCCTGAACAATGGTCAACGCACTCACCGGTTCTCACCGAGGGCTGCATCATGAATGATTTCACCAGGGAATCGCTGCAATTCACTCTAAATTTGATTCCGGCGCACACCTGGTACGCGGATCCGTCCATGGCCCTCACGTTCCTGAATGAGCGAAGCGCGGATTACCTGGGCCTTGCGAAGGACCATCCTCTTCGGTTTGGCATCGAGACAGGCGCGGCGTGGGACGCCCATCTAGCGTTTCTCCATCCCGACGATCACGAGGCGGCACACAACGTCTGGTCAGAGTGCGTCAGAACGGGATCCGCAGGTGAAGTGACTTTTCGGGTGCGTAACGCTGAAGGCGGATATCGCAGGTTCCTCAGTCGCGCTGAACCTCGCCGGGCGAATGATGGAACGCTACGTGGCTGGATTGGAATCAACCTCGATATTGAAGAACGAACGCGGGCTGAGTTTTACCTAGCGGAAGGTCAGCGCCTTGCGCACATCGGCAACTGGGCATTCAACGCTGCCGGCTTTGAATACTGGTCTGCCGAGTTGTTCCAGATCCACGGCCTTGAGCCGGGCGGCAAGGCGCCGAGTACTCCGGAATATATCGCGCTCGTGCACCCCGGTGATCGAGACTTCGTGGCGCACGAAATTCAGAAGATGCTGGCAGACCACCGTGGCTTCGACTTCACGAAAAGGATTGTGCGGCCCGACGGAGCCATTCGTTATATCCGTTGCGTCGGTACGCCTGCGACCGACGGCGAGACTTTCCGGGGGCTCGTCGGAACGGGGATGGACGTCACGGAGCAGGAGCAACTCACGCAGGCGCTGCGCAAGAGCGAGGAGGAACTCCGGCAGATTGTGGATCTCGCGCCGCAACACGTAGGCGTGCTGGGCCCGAACGGCGAGCGCCTCTACGCGAACCGCACAGCGCTCGCCTATCTCGGCACCCGTCTAGACGATTGGTTGCACGGAGCCATTGGATCTCACGTTCATCCTGACGACCGCGAACGGCTAATAGCGTTTGCAAGTCGTTTGTCGGTCGGTTCAGTCCCTGAGCTGGAATTGCGCCTGCGTAAGAACGACGGAAGCTATCGCTGGTTTCTGGCTCGTTATAACCCGGTCTGCGACGAGCACGGACGGCTGCTCCGCTGGTATGTTGCATGTACGGATATCGAGGAGCGCAAGCGAGCCGAGGAGAGACTGCAACAGGAAAACGTGGCGCTTCGTGAGGAAATCGACAAGACCTCCATGTTCGAAGATATTGTCGGTACGTCGCCCGCCCTGACGGTTGTGCTTGGACGAGTTTCCAAGGTCGCAGCCAGCGATTCGACGGTATTGATCACTGGCGAGACCGGGACCGGCAAGGAACTCATCGCCCGTGCGGTTCACCGGCGGTCGCACCGCTCCTCGAAGGCGTTCGTGGCAGTGAACTGCGCCGCGATTCCGCGCGAGCTGATTGCCTCAGAACTGTTTGGGCACGAGAAGGGGGCCTTCACAGGTGCCACCCAGCGGCGACTCGGCCGCTTCGAACTCGCCGACGGCGGAACGATTTTTCTCGATGAGGTCGGCGAACTGTTGCCCGACACGCAGGTCGCGTTGCTGAGGGTTCTGCAGGAACGCGAGTTTGAGCGCGTTGGGGGCAGGGAGGCTATCCGCGTAGACGTTCGCGTTATCGCGGCCACCAATCGTGATTTGAGTGAAGCCGTGGCCGATGGAAGCTTCCGCCAGGACCTCTTCTATCGCCTGAACGTTTTCCCTGTTGAGATGCCGCCGTTGCGGGAGCGGATACAGGACATTCCCCTGCTGGCGGAATATTTCATCGACCACTACGCGCGCAAGGCGGGTAAAGCATTCAAGCGCGTCAACAAGCGGACACTGCATCGCCTGCAATCCTATCCGTGGCCTGGGAACGTGCGCGAACTGCAAAACGTCATCGAGCGCTCAGTGATTGTGTGCGACTCCGAAGAATTCACGATCGACGACAGTTGGCTACCGACACGACCATCGGTAGGCAGCAGGCTTGCGCTATCCAGCACGCTCGTGGCACATGAGAGAACGATCATCGAGGACGCGCTACGCGTCTGTGACGGCCGGGTCTATGGACCCTCGGGTGCAGCGACACGGCTCGGCATTCCTCGCTCGACGCTCGAATCGAAGATCCGCGCGCTGAGGATCGACAAGAGCCGCTTTCGGCAGCGGCCTGCGAACCGTTAAGCAGTCGGCTGTTGTACAGGAGTTCGCCATTGGCGAAATATCGCCAGTGTGCGGACTTAAAAGTCCCTGTAAATTCAATATATTGCTGTTGGCTCAGTAATTGCCTCAGACATCGCCATGAGCCCCGCTGAAGCATCGCAGCGGGGCAGAGCCGGCGATCGCGAGGCATTGATGGGTTCCCTCGCGCCATCGTCCTTCATCCCGACCGCAAGTCATTAAGGAAAGGTGCGATGAAAACAATCACTCAACACTACATCGATGGGGCTTTCGTTGAATCCCACGGCCGCGAGGTCATGGTCAGCGTCAACCCGGCCAACGATACCGCGATCGCCTACGCAATGTTGGGCGATGAGGAAGATGCGCGGCGCGCCATCGGCGCAGCCAGGCACGCTTTCCCCGGCTTCGCCCGGACGAGCAGGGAAGAGCGCGCGACGTTGTTGCGCCGGCTGCACGAGGTCGTTGCGGCGCGCATTGACGATCTGACGGTGGCCATGGTCGATGAGTATGGCGGCACCGTCCAATTCTCCTCGCTCATTGTACGGATGGCCGCCGACTCGTTCTTGCACGCAGAGAAGGCGCTCCACCAACTGCCGTTGGTTCGGACCTGGGGGCAGACGACGGTGACCTTGGAGCCGGTCGGCGTCGCCGGTCTGATCACGGCCTGGAATTCGAATGCGCTGTTTATCTGCCTCAAGCTGGCCTCGGCCATTGCCGCCGGGTGCACGGTCGTTGTCAAGCCCAGCGAGCTCAGCGCGTTGCAGACGCACGTGTTGCTGAAGTGTTTGCACGAGGCACGACTGCCGCCGGGGGTGTGCAATGTCGTCACGGGCCGCGGGGATGACGTTGGGGCCGAGCTGGTACGCAATCCTGACGTGGCGAAGATCTCATTCACGGGTTCGGTTGCGGTTGGGGAGAGAATCATGCGCGACGGCGCTGCGACGATGAAGCGGGTCACCCTCGAACTGGGTGGGAAGTCGCCCAACATCCTGCTTGACGACGTTGAGCTCGACAAGGCGATTCCGACTGCCTTGGGCATCGCCTTCCTGAACAGCGGTCAAGCCTGCGCGGCAGGGACGCGGCTCCTCGTGCCGAAGAGTCGGCTCAACGAGGTCAAGCGCGCCGTTGTGGATGCGATCCCGGCCTTTCCCGTTGGCGATCCGGCCGACCCGAAGACTGCTGTCGGACCGATGGTGACGCAGAAGCAGTACGAGCGTGTGCAGTCCTATATCCAAAAGGGTATCGCCGAGGGCGCAGAAGTACTGGTCGGAGGCGAAGGCCATCCACCGGGTCTTGAGAAAGGTTGCTTCGTGAAACCGACGGTATTTGTCAATGTGACGAACGACATGACGATTGCCCAGGAGGAGATTTTCGGTCCTGTCCTGTGTGTCATCGCCTACGAAACTGATGAAGAGGCGATCAGGATTGCCAACGACTCACGATACGGCCTCCACGCGTTCGTGAGCGGGACCAACATGGAACGCGCACGCCGCGTGGCTTCTCAGCTCCGCGCTGGCCGCATTGCAATCAACGGTATGCGTGATGACCCACAGGCCCCCTGGGGTGGATTCAAATATTCCGGCGTTGGCCGGGAATTCGGCACGTATGGAATCGAGGCCTTTCTCGAACCACGGGCCATTCTGGAGTGACCATTCTTGCCATGCCAGAACGAATCGAATAAGGAAACCCATTCATGATAAAGCACGCATCCATCTCCCCCAGCGAAGCTGCGGATCGACTCGCCATCCGGGAGCTTATCGAGGCCTATGCACACTGCGCCGATCGTCGCGATCCGACAGGTCAGATGGCGCTCTTTACGGCGGACACCCATTTCGTGGTGTACATGAACGCAAAAGATCCGACGCCCTCAATGGAGTTGCACGCGCGCGAGGCGCTCGCTCCGGTCTTTGCGGACCTGAACCAGTACGACGCGACCACGCACTTCGTCGGACAGAGCACGATCTTCACGCTGGCGGATGACCGGGCCACGGGTGAGGCCTACTGCATGGCATATCACGTAAAAGTCGACGATGGAAACCGACGCTTGATGCTCGCCTCCCTTCGTTATCACGACACATTTGCAAAAATAGATGGCGTGTGGCTATTTGCGGAGCGCCTGCTATACGTCGATTGGCTGGAGGATCGCGCAATGTCGTGAATACAAAACTGACCTATGGATTCAATGGGCACCTTTAACGAAACTTCGGGGCGTAGATGAATACTCCGACATCAGAATGGGCCCGATGCCACTTGCAGATGTGTGTGTCGGTGGCAGACGCACATATCTATAGGGGCATCAGGCTGTCCCTATGCGTCAGCCGCGCACCGCGCTGACAAAAACACCGAGAAGCTTGAACAGGGACGGACGCGCCTGAAATGCCAATAATTTGCGAACTGTCGCGGCGGAGGTCCGGTTACTAATGAACCACGGCGGTCGGGGCAGCATGGCGAAACTTCCGTGCAACAATGCTCTCGGGAACGGTCGAAACGGCGCGCGGACCACAGACCGCTGTGGGCGGTCGAATAGAAAACAGTTGTGTACGACCCCGCGCCCACTTTGGATGTCATTCACGGGGTGACCAGGAAATGCGCCCCACGGCGTCTGAGCCAGCAGGAATCCGAGGCCAGTCCAGGCATTTACCGCAATGGTGCCGTAACGGAGATCAGTGAGCAGGGCTTCGAAGCGTGAGCCTAGTGCTTTTTCAGTCGCCGGATCGATGATGACGTTTGCGCCAAGCGTGCCGTGAAGTTTTGTGTTGGCAAAGCCGATTGCCGATTCGAGGAACGCTTCAGGTGCGGCGCCCGGCAAGAACACGACAGTGAGAGCCGGACCGAAAACTTCGGTTCGGAACGCATAGTCATCGTGTACGCTGGTGCCATCCAGGATTGCAAGCAATCGTGGCGCATCAGAGTCGCGGGCAAGCGACAACGCTGCTGGATAATGCTCGTGGAAGGCCGCCAAACGATCGCTGCTTCCTGGGTAGTAAAGCGGCCTGGTCCGCGTGGAAGAGAAAACCTTCTTCAATTCCGAAAGTAGTGCTGATGCGTGCGGCCAATCCCGCGGCAGGATAAGGACTTGGCTTGCTACGCAGTTGAAACCGGAATTGTGTAACTTCTGGGTCGCTATATGCTCAGCCTGAAAGCGAATGTCCGCGGCTGTCCAGTTCCCCGGGACGACAATCGTCGGACAGACTGCACCGAGTTCGCTCGTAATGGGACGCGTGTTCAAACGGATGTCTTGCGCCTTGCGTTTCGCCCCTTCCTCTCCAGTGCCGAAGACAATTGCGTCGTGGGACGCTGCACTTCCGGTAATGTGCAATGTTTCCACGAGGGGGTGGTCTGTGAGAAAAACGCCGACATCCGTGCCTCCGTTGACAATCGCAAACACACCCTCTTCAATAAGGGCTGCAAAGATTTTCCCGAAAACAGGCAAAAGGTAGGCGGTGACCGGATTTAGCTTGAGGACGACAACACTGTGTTCGGCGTACAGCTTGTACAGAGCGTCTAACGGCGCGATGCTGGTAATGTTGCCGGCTCCGAGAACCAGTGAAAGTGACCCGGCGCTGGATTGGCGCATGGGATCATAGCCGCTGGCAACGAATCGGCGAAGGTTCGATGGCAGTACGCCCGGTTCCATCCAAACCTCGGCGCTGACACCACTCAACAGCAAGCGATCAGTCAGCGTCGTGGGAAACACTTGCACTGCTGTCTGGTTAGTCGCGGTTGTGCGTACTTTCATTGCATCCAGAAAGCGAAGACCATCCAGCTGCGTTAGCGTGCAGAGCAGCACATCGATTGCCGTCAGGGCTGCCCATGGCCCCGAGGTCCATTCTTCACCGACGAGCGGGGAATCCGCGGGCAAACCCTTTGCTGTGGAAGCGAGCCTGGCCCATTCATCCGCGTTTTGGACTAGCGCTTCACGAATCAGCTTCAATAGCTCAACGCGACGGCTCACCGGCGTCGTCGCCCATTTTTCCTTATTCGCCGATACGGCAACCACAATCCGTTCGATCGGGTGCAGGCTGGAGGTGAGTGCGTCGTCCGCAACTTGCGTGGAACTCTTCATCGATCTGATCCCTAACCCGAGTCTCGAGCGCCCGAGGTTCGGAATTATTGGGACGATCGTCCTAATTTGTCAATTTTTTGGTCAGTTGACCTATTTTGTAGTGGTCGGAATCGCTGCGACCAGCAGGCGCCGCATGGTGCGCCGAAATCGCTTGCCTTCGGGATCCTCTCCAGAGAGTGTCATTTGCAGTGCATTGAAGAAGTGCGCATCAAGCAGGAGAAATGTCTGATGGATCGTTCCGCGCGATGCCTCAGGCTGCTGCAGATGAAGAAGTGTAGAGGTGGCGTTCTCCAGATCTCGCTCGATCTCCGAGGTGGCCGCGCGCAAACCTGGATTAAACAGTGCTTGAGCGCGTAGGTCGTACCAGAGACGATGAATCTTCGCGTCGCGCGTAGCGGCTGCGATTAGCAGGTCGATGACCGAGGTTACGCGGTTCTTCGTGGTCCCTTCCTGCTCCATCGCTTCCACAAGACGACCAATGAAGCGGGTCTTGTAGCGACGTATTGTGTAGAGAATGAGGTCGGTCTTGCTCTCAAAGTAATAGTGGAGCTGCCCTAAGTTGATTTCTGCAGCTTCCGCGATGTCGCGCAGCGACGTTTCAGCGTACCCGTGTTCCGCAAAGCACCTGATCGCGTGGTCAGCGATCTCGATCCGACGATTTTCGCGCTTTTCGGTTTGTTGCATGTCGTAGTATTCCCGTTGTTTGTGCCTCGTTCTCTGGCCTTTCCCACACTATCGGAAAGAACAGACGAGTGGCGCGTAAAGTACAAAATGGGGCGGCACAGGTCAAGTTCCCACGGACGACTTG
>NZ_JALOCP010000007.1:0-280392 GCF_030511745.1 Paraburkholderia sp. SECH4 | reverse complement strand
TGAGAGAGTATGTCGCGCTCCATCTTCAGTTGCCGGACTTCACGACGCAACCGTGTGAGCTCCTGCCGTTCGGCTGTGGTCAGACCGTCATGCCGCACGCCTGTGTCGCGATCAGCCTGCGCCACCCAGTTGTAGATGGTCTGTGCAGTCGGCTCGAACTCCTTTTCCAGTTCCTCCGGCCTGCGTCCAGCCTTCACCAGCTCGACCATTTGCGCCCGGAATTCCGCCGGGTACGGGGTACGATGCTTGCCCATAATCGGCACCTCCTTCTCCAAAGGATAGATGTCCGTTTTTCTGGGTCAACTTCAGTTCTGGTCGCCTCAGTGCATTGGTATCGCCAAAGGCACGACGCATATGCCGTGCCCGACGATACATCGCGGAGTTTGCCATGAACCGCGTCGATGCTTTACCGGCAAGGCGCGATGGAGCGTCGCAGCCGTTAAGAACCTATTGTCCTACAGATCGGCCCCGATAATCGAGTCGTCAGCGTTCGCGATAGTGCCCGGCCATATGGTCGACGAAAGCTCGCACCTTGGGCGCGACATACCGCGTTTGCGGGTAAAGGGCGTAATAGTGGCGCATGCCGAGAGAGTAGCCGGGCAGCAGGTGGACGAGGCGGCCGCGAGCCAGATCGGTCTGAACGGTATGCCGCGTGAACGCGGCGATGCCCACACCTGCCAGCGCAGCGGAGTAAAGCGCGGAGCCGTCAAGGTCTGGCTACGGTCCGATCCGTTCTCCGAAAACCATTCCACAAAAGCTTGTTTGCGATTCCGTATCCAAGTCGCTAGATTCATTAGTATCGCAATGAATCGACGGAGGTCGCATGGTCACACTTTCAGCGACGCTAATCTGGAGCGGACTGCGGCATCCCGTGCGAAGCCTGCAGAAGCAATTGTCAAAACGCGCGCCTGTTACGTCTGAGCAATCCTCCGACGTGAGCGCTGCCGCGACCTATACGTCCCCATCGCCCGAACGACTCGAACGCATTGCGGCTTACGCGCGCTGCGGCTATTTCCATATGGAATACACCGCTGGCATGTTTGTCGTGCCGCTCGAGATCCCACGGGAATAACGCGCGTGCCGGCGGTGGCGCGGCAAATCCGCGGCGCACGGACATAGCCTGGTTGCTTCAAGCCGGAGCATCCGAACCGATGCTTCTTTAGAAATGACAATTAATTGGTTCGGCTTCGGCTGGCTCTCTTTCATAGTGTCTCCTGATGGCTATAGGCGGTTGCAATCGCAGATGGCTTTGACCAGCGCGTACTGATTCGCGCCATATCGAAGGAGACGTCATGACGCTTGAACTCGCAGAACGACCCACCCACGCGCTGCTTGAAGCCGCCCGTTCGAGAGCCGCGGAAGCCGGTTTGCCCTATGCCGGTGGCCTGTCGCCACAGGATGCGTGGGCACTCGTCCAGGCCGGCGACGCCGTGCTGGTGGACGTGCGCACCGCCGAAGAACGCAAATTCGTCGGACTAGTACCGGACAGCCTGCATGTCGCGTGGGCGACGGGCACGAGCCTGACGCGCAATCCGCGCTTCGTGCGTGAACTGGAAGCGAAAGCCGGCAAGGACGCCGTCGTGCTGCTGCTGTGCCGCAGCGGCAACCGCTCGGCACTGGCCGCCGAGGCCGCGGCGAAAGCCGGCTTCACGCAGGTATTCAATGTTCTGGAAGGCTTTGAAGGGGAGCTGGACGGCGCGCAACGGCGCGGCGCCAGCAATGGTTGGCGCTTTCATGGGCTGCCATGGATTCAGGACTGACAGCCTGATCGTTCGCACTGCACTTTACGGGGAGTAACCGCTGTGGCTGTGTTTGATGTCGATGAGATTGTTCACGCGCTTCAGACGGTCCGCCAGCAATGGCGCGAAGTGCAGAAGCGCTCGCTCGAGCCGGGCGGGCGTGAATTGCCGGGGCGCGAAGCGCTCTCGGAGATTATTGAAACGCTGAAGGGCGTGCTTTTTCCGATGCGGCTCGGACCGCCCGATCTGCGTCAGGAAAGCGAAAATTTCTACGTCGGCCATGCGCTCGACGCCGCGCTGCATGCATTGCTGAGTCAGGCGCGTCTGGAGTTTCACTACCGCAGCCGCCATCAACCGCCGCCCGCCGCCACGATCGAGGCGCAGGCTGGCGTCGCGGTGCGCGCTTTCGCGGCGCGCTTGCCGGCGATACGCAGCTTGCTCGATAGCGACGTATTAGCCGCGTTTCACGGCGATCCGGCGGCGGGCAGCGTGGATGAAGTCCTGCTGTGCTACCCCGGCGTGCTGGCAATGATCCACCATCGGCTCGCGCATGAGTTGTATGGGTTGGGGCTGCCGCTGCTGGCGCGCATCATCGCCGAGCTCGCGCATGCGCAGACCGGTATCGACATTCATCCTGGGGCGCGGATCGGCGCGGGGTTCTTCATCGATCATGGGACGGGCGTGGTGATCGGCGAAACGGCCATCATCGGCGAACGCGTGCGGGTCTATCAGGCCGTCACGCTGGGCGCGAAGCGTTTTCCGCGCGACGCACAGGGACATCTGGAAAAGGGCCATGCACGGCATCCGATCGTCGAGGACGACGTCGTGATTTACGCGGGCGCCACCATTCTTGGACGCGTCACGCTCGGGCAGGGCGCGGTAATCGGCGGCAATGTGTGGGTCACGCAAGACGTTGCGCCCGGTTCGCACGTGACGCAGGCCGTGTCGCGCAACGAAGGCACCGGCGCCGCCGCGGTCCGCGAGCGGCCGCCGCGCGATCAGGCAGTCGCGGAGCCCGCCACGGCCGGGTCGGCTCGATGAGCGTGCTCGTCAGGGACTTCGGCGCCGCGGTGCGGCGCTTTCGTGAGGCGTCCGGCTGGTCGCAGGAGCAATTGGCCGAGCACGCCGGACTCAACCGGTCTTATGTCGGCGAGATCGAGCGCGGTTCTGCGATCGCGTCGATTGTCACGCTCGACAAGCTGGCCCGTGCTTTCAACGTGCCGGTCGAACGCCTGCTCAGCCATTCGTCCGATGGCGTGAGCGTTGCCGCACGCCCGCATTCCACACTCATCGATCCTGCGTCCGCCCGTTAGACCGCTGCGTTGCCGTCTATAGCATGTTGAACGGCCAGGGGCGTCTTCCCATAATCGCTCTCGTTCATAAGCTTTCCTGTTTTTCTTCTATCAATCCTGGAGCTTCAGATGACAGCAACAGTCGGCGGCCTGACGGCGCTCGGCGATACCGCAGCACGGCAACTAGCCAATGCCACCAAAACCGTTCCGCAACTCGCCACGATCACGCCCCGCTGGCTCACGCATCTGCTGCAATGGCTGCCGGTCGAGGCAGGCATCTATCGTCTGAACCAGGTGAAGAATCCTGAAGCCGTCAAGGCGGCCTGCACCGCGCGTGAAGATGAAAGCATTCTGCCGCGCACATTCGTGCCGTACGAAGAGCAACCGCGCGAGTACTTCCTGAATGCCGTCAGCACGGTGCTCGACGTGCACACGCGGATCTCGGATCTGTACAGCAGCCCGCACGACCAGATCAAGGAACAATTGCGGCTCACGATCGAAACGATCAAGGAGTTGCAGGAAAGCCAACTGATCAACAATCCGGACTACGGCCTGCTCGCGAACGTGGCCGAAGAGCAGCGCGTGTTTCCGCTGACCGGTGCGCCGACGCCCGACGATCTCGACGAGTTGCTGACCAAGGTATGGAAAGAACCGGCGTTCTTCCTGACGCATCCGCTCGCGATTGCCGCCTTCGGTCGTGAATGCACGCGCCGTGGCGTGCCGCCGCCGACGGTCAGCCTGTTCGGCTCGCAGTTCCTGACGTGGCGTGGCATTCCGCTGATTCCGTCGGACAAGGTGCCGGTTGCCGACGGCAAGACCAAGATCCTGCTGCTGCGCGTGGGCGACAAGCGCCAGGGCGTGGTCGGTCTGTTCCAGCCGGGCGTGGCCGGCGAACAGGGTCCGGGTCTGTCGGTCCGCTTCATGGGCATCAACAATCATGCGATCGCGTCGTATCTGATCTCGCTTTATTGCTCGCTCGCGGTGCATTCGCCGGACGCGCTGGCAGTTCTCGATGACGTGGAGATCGGCAAGTACCATGACTACCCAGACACCTACAAGTAAGCCCATGGATAGCGTCCTGCCGCACGATGTGCCGACGGGTCCGCCCGCGGGTTTGCCTGATCCGGCGACGTTAGCGTCGCTGGCCAATGCGTTCTTCTCGGCGCTGCCGGGCAACGCGCCGCAGGTAGGCGGTGCGCCCGACGTGGCCGCCACGCTGCCGTTCACGGCGCCTGTGACCAGCGAGATCAGCAATCCGGCCCCGGCCGGTTCGCCGCTCGCGGGTCCCGGCGGCGCGGGCACTGGCGTGCCTGGTGCAGCGTTGCCGCAGGGGCATGTGCCGGGAGGCAACTTGTTGCCTTCAGCACCTACGCATGCGCTGTCGTTGGGGAATCGCGCGCCTGCGTTGGCTCCCCATGCAGTTGCGCAGAACGGCTTGCCGGATAGCGCGGTGACCGTTGCGCCGGCACTCGATCCGCGCTTTGGCGGGGCGGCGCTGGGCGTGCCTGAAGCACACGGTGCGCAGCGTCCGTCCGCGGGTGGTGCAGCGCCTGCGTCGCCCGTCTCAGCGTCGCCTTATTATTTTCTTGGCGAAACGGCACAAGCCCGGACATCGACAGTTGCGTCGCCGGATATCGTCGTGCCGGGTTGGAACGAAGTCAACGCACAATCGCTCGGACTCCCTGGTGTCGATCAGCCGCTCGCCGAGCAGCGCTTCCCGTACGACAGGCCGGCAGCATCGCATGCGGCGCCGGGCGTCGCACCGGCGCAGCACACCGCCGGTTCGCACTATTTCCTGAATCTGAATGAGGGATCGCAATTTCCCGGGCACTCTTCCGCTAAGACAGATGGCGTGCCGCATGCCGGGCCGTCAGCGCATCCGCCGTTCGATGTGAATGCGATTCGCCGGGACTTTCCGATTCTGCAGGAACGCGTGAATGGCCGTCAGCTCGTGTGGTTCGACAATGCCGCGACCACGCACAAACCGCAGGCGGTGATCGATCGGCTCGCGTATTTCTACGCACATGAGAACTCGAACATCCATCGGGCTGCCCATGCGCTGGCCGGCCGCGCCACGGATGCGTACGAAGCCGCACGCAGCAAGGTGCAGCGTTTCATTGGCGCGGCATCGCCGGAGGAAATCATCTTCGTGCGCGGCACCACCGAAGCGATCAACCTGATCGCGAAGACGTGGGGCGTGAAGCATGTCGGCGAGGGTGATGAGATCATCGTCTCGCATCTGGAGCATCACGCCAACATCGTGCCGTGGCAGCAGCTTGCCGCACAAACCGGTGCCAAGCTGCGCGTGATTCCGGTCGACGACAGTGGTCAGGTTCTGCTCGACGAATATCGGCGGCTGCTCAATGACCGAACGAAGATTGTGTCGGTCACGCAGGTGTCGAATGCGTTGGGCACGGTGGTGCCGGTCAAGGAGATCGTCGAGCTGGCGCATCGGGCAGGGGCGAAGGCGTTGGTCGACGGTGCTCAGTCTGTGTCGCACATGCGGGTAGACGTGCAGGCGCTCGACGCGGATTTCTTCGTGTTCTCGGGTCACAAGGTGTTCGGTCCGACCGGCATCGGCGTGGTCTACGGCAAGCGCGCGATTCTGGAGGATATGCCGCCCTGGCAGGGTGGCGGCAACATGATCGCGGACGTCACCTTCGAGCGCACCGTATTCCAGCCTCCGCCGAATCGTTTCGAAGCGGGCACGGGCAATATCGCCGATGCGGTAGGACTGGGTGCTGCGATCGATTACGTTCAGCGCGTGGGCATCGAGAATATCGCGCGCTATGAACACGATCTGCTGGCCTATGCGACGAGCGTGCTGCAGCCCGTGCCCGGTGTGCGCCTGATTGGCACGGCGCGCGACAAGGCCAGCGTGCTGTCCTTTGTGTTGAAGGGCTACGAGACCGAGGAAGTAGGGCAGGCGCTGAACGAAGAGGGCATCGCCGTGCGCTCGGGGCATCATTGCGCGCAGCCGATCTTGCGGCGCTTTGGCGTGGAAGCCACGGTGAGGCCGTCGCTTGCGTTCTACAACACCTGCGATGAAGTCGATGCGCTGGTGTCGGTTGTGCGTCGGCTGTCTTCGCGACGCTAATGAAAAGCGGCGGCCGTTTATTGCGGTCGCCGCTTTCCTACGCCTGCATTCAGGCAATTCCCGCCAGATAATCCCACGGATAAATTCCCTGCGCGTGTCCGTCGCTGAACACGATCTGCACGCCGTAGCCCATCGGCTGCACGTCGACAATCGCGAGGCGCGGCTCGATTCGCGCCACCTGGCCCGAACGCGTCAAGCGACGGCATGTCGAGCAAGGGCACCGCTCCCTCAGCGTGGCGTTGTCGATCCACTGCGTTTGGCCATCGCGCCACGTCAGGGACAGTCGCCCCGTCGCGGCATGAATCGTCACGTGTTCGGGCGCGTTCATCAGTGCGCCTTTTCAATCTGCGCCAACGCTATACGTGCGGCCTTGCGTACTTCCGGGTCGGGATCGGTCGCGGTTGCGTGCAAGGCCGGCAACGAGGCTGTGTCGCCCAGTTCGCCAAGCGACAATGCCGCTTCCTTGCGCAGATTGCTGATCGCATGCGTGAGCAGCGCGGCGACCGCCGTGCTCGCGGTAGCGTTTGCATTGCCGAGTTTGCCTAACGCGCGGACTGCCTGCAGACGGACTTGCCAGTAGTCGTCGTCGAGCGCCGCGATCAATGCACCCTGTGCGCTCGGCGCGCGCAGTTTGCCGAGTGTGGCCGCCGCTTCTTCACGGACCTGCCACGCGGCATCGCACAACGCGCTCAGCAACGCGGCGATGGTTTCGTCCGTCGCCGCGGCGCCAATGCCCAACGCGCCGATTGCCGCGCGTCGCACGGTGGCGCTCGCATCCTGCGCGGCGATGGCGGTAAGAGGGCCAAGCGCGCGCTCGCTCTTCAACCAGCCGAGCACGCCCACGGCTTCGAGCCGCACACCATCTTCGCTAGCGCTCAGTGCGGCCAGCGCGGGTTCCAACGCACCCGCATAGCGTAATTCGCGCAGGCCGCGAAGCGCAGCCTGGCGCACGAACGGATCGTCATGCGTGGTCCACGGCGCGAGCAGTGGCCCGGATTCAGGGTCCTTCAGATTGGACAGACTCTGCGCGGCTGCGTCGCGGACATCTTCAGCACGATCTGCCAGCGCTTCGCACAGCGCCGTTACCGCGTCGGCGCGCTCCCATGCACCGAGCACCTCGGCGGCTTGCGCCCGAACGTCCGATGATGTGTCGGTGCGTAACGCAGCGACAATCGGTCCGAGCAAGGCTTCGTCTTCGAGGTCGGCGAGCGCAAGGAGAGCGATGCGGCGCACGGCGGCGTCCGCGGACGCGAGGCGCGGCAGGAGTGCTGCGGCCTCCGGATCGAGGGAATCAGGGTCGAACGTCAGCGGAAGCGAAATATCAGTCATGAGTTGAGTGGTGTCTTGAGGATTCGCTACTAGCGCAGCAGATAAGGAATGTCGACCCTGACCGCATCGGTCGGGCAATCCTTCTCGCACGGCATGCAGTACCAGCATTCGTCGAACTTCATGTACGCCTTGCCTTTAGTCAGGTCGATCGCGAGCAGGTCGAGCGGGCATACATCCACGCAGACCGTGCAGCCTTTGTCGGCGATGCATTTGTCTTCGTCGATCGTGACCGGCGCTGCGCTGCGCTGGAAAATGTTGTGCGGTGTCGTAGACATGGTGGCTCCTCAGGTGTCCGCCAGCGCGGGCTCGCCGATGCGCAGGTTCTGATAGGCGTGACTCTCGTGGCTGTCGAGCGGCACCACGTACGGCTCGACAGCGCGTTTTTCGCTGACCATGCGGCCCGCTGCATCTTTCTTCAGATGCGTGTGGCAGAACCACTCCGCGTCATTACGCTGCGGATAATCGACGCGATGGTGGTACAGCCCCCAGCGGCTTTCCGTGCGATACAGCGACGCGTGGGCCGCCATTTCGGCGCAGTCGCGAATCGCCCGTACTTCCGCGGCGCGCATCAGTTCGTGCGGATTGTCGGCTTTGATCTGGTCGATGTCGGTGGCGATTTCAGCGAAACGTTGCAGGCCGATTTCCATCTTGCGCGTGACCTTCGGCGGCTGAAGATAGTCGTTCACCATGCGGCGCAGCTTGTATTCGACTTGCGCCGGCGCAAGCCCTGTCTCGCGTTCGAGCGGCGCATAGATTCGCGCCCGTTCGGCTTCGATCTGCTCGGTATCGAGCGCCGCATGCTCACGGCCGTCGACGTATTGCGCCGCGTTTTGCCCCGCGAACCAGCCGTAGGTGAATGCGCCGAGCATGTAGTTGTGCGGTACCGCGGCCATGTCGCCGGCGGCGTAGAGACCGGCGACCGTGGTTTCCGCGCGCTCGTTCACGTAGACGCCGGATGCGCTATGGCCGCTGCAAAAACCGATCTCCGAGATGTGCATCTCGATCATCTGCTGCCGGTAATCGGTGCCGCGTCCCGCATGAAATCGTCCCCGGCTCGGGCGCTCATTCGTGTGCAGAATCTGCTCGATGGTTTGAATGGTTTCTTCGGCGAGATGGTCGAGCTTCAGAAACACCGGTCCGTTACCGCTTTGGAGTTCCTGATAGAACTCCCACATCATCTGGCCGCTCCAGTAATCGCATTCGATGAAACGTTCACCCTTGCCGTTCGCGGTGAAGCCGCCGAGCGGGCCCGTCACATAGGCGCATGCGGGGCCGTTGTAGTCCTTGATCAGCGGGTTGATCTGGAAGCACTCGAGGTTCGCTAGCGCTGCGCCCGCGTGATAGGCCATCGCGTAACCATCGCCGGCGTTGGTGGGGTTCTCGTAGGTTCCCATCAGGTAGCCCGAGGACGGCAAACCGAGCCGTCCCGCCGCCCCACAACTGAGAATGACAGCCTTCGCGCGCACCACATAGAAATCCGCCGTACGACAATCGAAGCCCAGTACGCCGCAAGCGCGCCCTTGCGCATCGGTCAGAACACGCGTGACGACGATGCGATTGGTGATCGCAATGCGTGCGCGTTTGAGCTGCCGGTAGAGCACTTTCTTGATGTCATGGCCTTCCGGCATCGGCAGAACATAGGAGCCAATGTGATGCACTTTCTTGACCGCATAGTCACCTGTGCCGTCTTTTTCGAACTTCACGCCCCAGCGGTCGAGTTCTTCGATGGTCTCGAAACTATGCCGGGCGTAGGCGTAGACGGCTGACTGATCAACGATGCCGTCGTTGGCGATGGTGATTTCCTTCGTGTACTGCTCGGGCGTGGCGTGGCCTGGGATGACGGCGTTATTCAACCCGTCCATGCCCATCGAAATCGCGCCGCTGCGTTTGACGTTGGCCTTTTCCAGCAGCAGGACCTTCAGATTCGGATTCTGTTCTTTTGCTTTGACGGCAGCCATCGGACCGGCGGTGCCACCTCCCACGACGACCAGGTCGTACTCGATCACGTGCGTATTCATTTCGTGTTCCTTTTGGTCTTCTTCTCTTTCTGCCTGTCGATGCGAAAGCGGTACTGAAACGCGTCGCCGCGAAAATAGAGGTATTCGTAATCGATCGGTGTGCCGTCCGCGCTATGCGTCAGACGTTCGATGCGAAGCACCGGGCTGCCTTCTTCAACGTTCAGGGCTTCGACGATTTCATCGTCGGCGAGAATCGCGTCGATGGAGACGTCGGCGTGGCCGAGCGGCACCGCGCAGTCGTTCTCGAGAATCAGGAAGATGTCGCGCGTGACGAGATCGGCGCCGGCCAGGCGTTTGCCCAACGCTTCCGGCACCCACGTGATTTCGAGCGACACCGGCTCGCGATTGAGCATCCGCACGCGACGGATTTCGGCGACCTTCGTGCCTTCGGGCAGTTGAAGCCGGCTCGCGATGTGCGCGGTGGCGGGAATGAAGCGGATATGTTTGAGCTGGTTGACGATCTCATAGCCCATCGACGACATCGCTTCGGCGAAACCTTGCAACGCACTGACGTTCTGGAAGGCCTTCGGCTTGGAGACAAAGGTGCCCTTGCCGTGCAGTTTGAAAACGAGGCCTTCCTTTTGCAGATCGCCGAGCGCTTGCCGCACGGTGATACGGCTGACGTTGAACCTAGTGCACAGGTCGTTCTCAGACGGCATCTGCGAATGGGCCGCATACGTGCCGTCGAGAATGCGCGAGCGCAAAGCAGTCTTTATCTGCTCGTAGAGCGGCGGGGCGGAGAGAGGCAGCACGTTGGCCGGGTCGGGTTTCTGCATGATCTGTGGGTTGTCTGTACTTGTTATGACAAGTTGCATCACAGTCTAGTGAGGGAGCCTTGAGGGGCGAACGAAGATTTTGTGCTTTGTATTTCTGCGGAACAGCTTTTGGTGTGCCCGTTAGTGCCGGAGCCCCGGCGCATCGCGTTCGGCGGGCGGGTACCGAGTGGTGGGCGGTGGCAAGCAGCGTTGGCGAAGGACGATTAAACTGGCCCGACCTGTTTGCGATGGAGCTTGCTACATGTCACGTCAGCTTCGCCTCGGCGCTTTCATGCGTCCCACGACAATTCACACCGGCGCATGGCGCTATCCCGGCGCCTACCCCGACGCCAATTTCAATTTTGCGCACCTGAAGCGTTTCGCCCAGACGCTCGAGCGTGGCCGCTTCGACGCGTTCTTCATGGCGGATCACCTCGCGGTTCTCAACATGCCGCTCGACGCGCTCAAGCATAGCCACACGGTCACGTCGTTCGAACCGCTGACGCTGCTGCCCGCGCTGGCGGCGGTCACGGAACGGCTCGGGCTTATCGCCACGGCGTCCACTACGTTCGACGCGCCTTATCACGTCGCGAGGCGCTTTGCCTCGCTCGACCATATCAGCGGTGGCCGCGCGGGATGGAATCTCGTGACGACGTCGAACCCCGATGCCGCGCTCAATTTCGGTCTCGACGAGCATGTCGAACACGACGAGCGGTACCGGCGCGCCCGCGAGTTCTTCGACGTGGTGACCGGGCTCTGGGACAGTTGGGCCGATGATGCTTTTATCCGCGATACGGAAACCGGCACCTTCTTCGATCCGGAGAAACTGCATGTGCTGAACTACAAGAGCGAGAACTTCTCGGTGCGCGGCCCGTTGAATATTGCGCGCCCCGTTCAGGGATGGCCCGTCATCGTGCAGGCAGGTTCATCGGAAGCGGGGCGCCAGATTGCCGCTGAAACCGCCGAGGTGGTGTTTACCGCGCAAACCCTGCTGGCTGACGGCAAGCGCTTCTATGCCGATGTGAAGGGCCGGATGGAAAAGCTCGGACGTGAGCGCGATCACATGAAGATACTGCCGGCCGCCTTCGTGGTTGTCGGCGATACCCTGGAAGAGGCGGAGGAGATTCGGGCGCGGCTCGACACGTTCGTGCACTACGAGAGCGGCATCGCTTCGTTGTCGATTGCATTGGGGCATGACGTATCCGGTTTCGATCCGGACGGCCCGCTGCCCGAGATTCCCGAGACCAATGCGAGCCGGACCGCGCGGCAGCGGGTGGTTGAATGGGCGCAGCGCGACGGGCTGACGATTCGTCAACTCGCTCAACGCATCGGCGGATACTCGGGGCTCGAGATGGTGGGCACGGCGACAATGATCGTCGATCAGATGGAGCAATGGCTGGTGGAAGAGGGCTCAGACGGTTTCAACGTGATGTTCCCGTATCTGCCGGGCGGTCTTGACGACTTTGTTGACAAGGTCATTCCCGAGTTGCAGAAGCGCGGGTTGTTCCGGCGCGAATACGAAGGCGCGACGCTGCGCGAGAATCTGGGCTTGCCTCGGCCTGAGAACCGCTTTTTCGCTCGGGTGAAATAACCGGACTACAAATTGGCTTACTTCACGGCGCGTTTACGCGCCGAGGTAACGTCCGGAATCTCAATCGCGTGTTCGCCGGTCCGAGTATGCAGCGTGTTGAAAAAGAGCGCTTACGCGGTAGTGGCCGCTTCCCGTGGATGCAGATGGCGGCTGACAGGCCGTCGCAACCTGAAGTGTTCGCGCAGGGTGCGACCCTCGTAGTCAGTACGGAAAAGACCACGTCGCTGCAGAAGCGGAATCACGCCGTCGGCGAAGTCCTGCAAGCCACCCGGCAGAACATCCGGCATCAGATTGAAACCGTCGGCAGCGCCGCCTTTGAACCAGTGTTCGATATCGTCGGCAATCTGTTCCGGCGTGCCGACGACAACACGATGTCCGCCACCGCCCGCAAGCGCGCGGATCAACTGACGCGCCGTGTATCCATGGGTCCGCGCTTGTGCGAGCGTGGCGTTGAAGAACGTGTGATTGCCATTGCCGCTGCCGGGCAATGAGAGATCGTCCGGCAGGCGCTCGTCGAGTTTCAACCGGTCGACGCTAATGCCCAATATGCCGGCCAGCCGAGTGAGGCTATAGCTCCACGGAATCAGGTCGACCAGATCATCGCGACGGCGCAGGGCCTCGGCTTCGGTTGCGCCGATGATGGTGGTGAGACCGGGTAGCACGCGAATTGCGTTGTTGCCACGTCCCCATGCCGCAGCGCGAGATTTCAGTTCGCGCGCATAGGCGGCTGCTTCGTCGAACGACTGCGATGCCGAGAACACGGCTTCCGCGTGCCGGGCCGCGAGTTCGCGTCCGTCGGCTGAGCCGCCGGCCTGAATCAGCACCGGATGACCCTGTGCACTACGCGGCAAGTTGAACGGACCATCGACACTGAAGTATTTGCCGCGGTGATCGATGCGATGCACCTTCGTGGTGTCGATGAAGCGGCCGCTCGCCTTGTCGCCGATAAAGGCGTCGTCTTCCCAGCTATCCCACAGCGCCTTCACCACCTCGGTGAATTCGGCTGCGCGCTCGTAGCGTTGCGCGTGATCGGGCACCGCCTCACGGCCGAAATTGCGGGCTGAGCCGAGATCGGCGGTCGTCACGATGTTCCAGCCGGCCCGGCCCGCACTGAGCTGATCGAGCGTGGCAAAGCGGCGCGCGATGTTGTACGGCTCGTTATAACTCGTCGACGCCGTGCCGATTACGCCGATATGGGTTGTGGCTGCAGCAATGCCGGCGAGCAATACGGTCGGCTCCAGCGCGGTGATCGGGCGGAAGTCGATCTGATCGGCAATCGAGGCGTTATCGGCGAGAAACACGGCATCGAATTTCGCCGCCTCGGCAATTTGCGCGACGCGAACGTAGTGGGCGATATCGACGAAGGCGCGCGGATCGGCTTCGGGCGTACGCCATGCGGAAGGGACAAAGCCGGAGTGGAGGATGTTGACGTTCAGATGAAGCTGGCGCGGCGGGTCGGTTCTCATGGTCTTTTCGAATGCGGAAGCAGCCAGCAACGAACGGACGAACGCTCTGACCGATTTGCCCATTGTCGAATAGCGAATCGCTTGAGACCACGAATGAATTCTGACATCGATATGCCGGTGAAGACTAAGCGTACGGCAATGTCTCTCTCTGGTGACGGTTCACCATGCGCGACGCTTTGCATATCAGAACAAATTGGTTTTCCGCGAGTCCCGCTCAGGCAGACAATCGTTCCTGGGTGACGGTATGCAATGCGTCGCCATTGCCGGAGCATGTCGCGGCTGCAGTGGGTCCGCTTGGCCGGACCCGCCGGAGAAACAATGAAACGTCTGCCCTTGCTCAATTCGGGTATATGAAGGCTCCCATTAACTTGACCCGCCCACCGCTTCCCGATCGTACGGAAAAGCTTCCGCGTTCGAGCGAGCCGATCCTGACTGCCTCTGCGCTCACGAAGCGCTTTGGTGCAACCGTCGCGCTATCCAACCTCGATTTCTCGATCCATCCCGGCGAAGTCGTCGCGTTGATGGGCGCCAACGGCGCGGGCAAGTCGACACTCGTCAAGATCTTAAGCGGCGTGTATGCGCCCGACGGCGGGACCTTGACGCTGCTGGACAAGCCGTATCGACCTACGTCACCCCAAGCGGCTAAACAACTCGGCATTGCCACGGTGCACCAGTCGATTGCCGACGCGGTCGTACCGGCGCTCTCGATCGCGGACAACCTGCTGCTCGACCGCTTGTGCGATCCAGCGTCGCCATGGCGTGTGCCGCCCGCGGCGCGCCGTGAGGCTGCGAGGCCGCTTGCCGAGCGGGTCGGGCTGGATGTCGATCTGTCCGCACCGCTCGGGTCGCTCTCGCTCGCGAGTCAGCAGCTCGTGACGCTGGCGCGCGCACTGGCTTCGCGTCCCAAGCTGCTGATTCTCGATGAGCCCACTGCCAGTCTTTCTGTCGCAGAAGCGGAACGGCTGTTCCTGCGGCTCGAGCCATTGCGTGAGGAGGGTGTCGCTATCCTGCTGGTTTCGCATCGGCTGGGTGATCTGCGGCGCATGGCGGACCGGGTAGCGATCGTGCGCGACGGACATCTCGTTGCCGATCTGCACCCGCCAATCGATTTTGACGCTGCCGTCGAGACGATGATTGGACGGCCTCTGCCGCAAGGCCGAACTCAGAACGCGAAATACGCAGCTTCGCTCGAACCCTGTTTCAGCGTGCGCGATTTTCAATTGACGCCGGCCAGCCGCTCATTCGATCTCGACGTCCAGCGCGGCGAGATCGTAGCGATAGCGGGGCCGGTGGGTGGTGGCAAATCGCGCTTCGCGAGAGCGATCTTCGGTGCGACCCACGCAAGTAGTGGTCAGATGGTGCTCGACGGCAAGCCATGGTGTCCGCGTTCGCCAGCCGATTCAATTCGCGCCGGCGTGTTCCTCGCCGGCGAGGATCGTTGGCGCACGTCGTTGTTTCCCGACAGCGTGCCGTTCGCATCGATTGCGGGGACGCTCAGCTTTCCGTTTCTGTCGAACTGGTTCAGGCGCGGCGTGGTACGCGAGGCCGCAGAGCGCGGTGCCGCGATCGAAGCGATCAGAACCTTCGGCATTCGTTGCACCGGCCCCGACGATCGCCTGACGCGCCTGTCCGGCGGCAATCAGCAGAAAGTCGTTCTCGCGCGCTGGCATGTCGAACGCGCGCGCTTGTTGCTGCTCGACGAACCGTTTCAGGGCGTCGACGCCGGCGCGCGCGCCGACATCGTCGATACCTTGCGGCGACATGCCCACGAACGCGCGACGATTGTGTTCGTCAGCGATCTCGAAGAGGCGTTGGAGATTGCCGATCGCGTCGTGCGTTTCGATCGTGCGACGCTCGAGCGCCCAACTGTTCAACCAATCCATGACGCGAGCTCTGAACTTCATTAATGAAACCCCTCACACCTTCTATTACCGGCCAAGTGAAATCCGGCCGACGGGCGCAGTCAGCATGGCGTAGTTTGCGCGATCACATGGAGCGTACCGGCATCCTGCTCGTGCTGGCGATTCTGATTGCCGTGTTCGCCATCAGGGAACCCGCCTTCCTGAACATCGACAATCTGTTCAGCATCCTTCAGGCAGTATCGATTGTGGCATTGCTCGGCATTGGCGTGACGATCACGTTGGCGGCGGGCGGCTTCGATCTCTCAGTGGGCAGCGTGGCCGCTTCGGCTCAGATGGCGGCGAGCTATGTGCTGATCGTCTGGCATGGCAGCGCGCTGGCGGCCGTGGCCGCATGCGTCGCACTCGGCATCACAGCCGGTTTGTTCAACGGCTTGCTGATCACGCGGCTGCGCGTGCCGGACCAACTGGCGACGCTCGGCACTCTGTTCCTGCTGGCCGGTCTGCAACTGATTCCGACGGGCGGCCGCTCGCTCGCAACCGGTACCGTGTTGCCCGATGGCACGGAGGCGAGCGGGATATTCTCCGATGCGTTTCTGGCATTGGGGCGTCTGCGTCTTTTCGATGTCGTGCCGCTGCCCGTCCTGATTCTCATTGCGTTGACGGTGCTCGCCTGCATCGTGATGGAGACGACGCGCTGGGGCCGCGTGATCTATGCGATCGGCGGCAATGAAACGGCCGCGCGGCTGGCGGGTGCACCTACGGCGCGCTACCGGATCGCAGCTTATGTAGCCTCAGGGGCGATTGCGTCGTTGGGCGGCGTGCTGATCGCCGCGCGGGTCGGGCGAGGCGACGTCAGCGCCGGACACTCCCTGCTGCTCGATGCCGTGGCGGCTGCGCTAATGGGTTATGCGGTGTGGGGCGCGAAGCGACCCAACGTGTTCGGCACCGTAGTGGGAGCGGTGTTCGTCGGCGTGCTACTCAACGGCCTGACCATGCTGAATGCGCCGTACTACATGCAGGATTTCATCAAGGGTGTGTTGCTGGTCCTTGCGCTGGCGTTTACGTTCAGTGTTGGACGGCCTGCGGACTCACGCGGCTGAGGCCACCGGGTCGCCGAAATGTCGTTTGCCATCCGAAGGAATATCGATTGCCGAATCGTTCAGTTTGCGCATGCGGTGTCCGCTGATAGATTGAGCGCACAGTCATTCAAGCGGAGATTCCCATGGCAGAGATTGGCGAAGCGGCTTCATCGAATACCCGCGACGAGAGTAGACACGCGGTCCGTGTGATCGCCGATGATGCGCAGGCCATCGCGGTGGCGCACGAGCTTGCCGGTCGCCTCGCGCAAGGCGCGGCCGAGCGCGATACCGAACGCCGCTTGCCGCACGAGGAGATCGAGTGGTTCTCGCAATCCGGGCTGTGGGCCATCACGGTGCCGAAGGCTTACGGCGGAGCGGGCGTGTCGTTCGTCACCTTGACGGAAGTCATCAAGATCATTGCAGCAGCGGATCCGTCGCTGGGGCAGCTACCGCAGAATCACTTCGGTCTGGTCGATGTGATCGCGCTAACTGGAACGGAAGAGCAGAAGAAGTACTTCTTCGCGCAGGTGCTGGGCGGCAAGCGTTTCGGTAACGGCTTTTCGGAGAAGGGCACAAAAAACGTGCTCGATCTGAAGACGAGCGTGAAGTGGGACGGGAGCGACTACGTCGTACAGGGCACCAAATTCTATTCGACCGGCGCGCTATTCGCCGACTTCGTCCCCGTACTGGGGCTCGATAGCGAACGCAAAGGCTGGCTCGCCTATATTCCGAAGGGCACACCGGGGCTGACCGTGATCGACGACTGGTCGGGCTTCGGTCAACGCACTACGGCAAGCGGCACAGTCGTGTTGGAAAGCGTACGCGTGCCGTCCTCGCACGTGTTGCCGGCGCATCGCGTGTCCGATTTTCCAACGCTCAACGGTCCGATTTCGCAGATCATCCAGGCCGCCATCGATGCAGGCATCGCGAAGGCGGCGCTCGACGACACGCTGACGTTCGTGCGCTCGCGCTCGCGGCCGTGGATCGACAGCGGGGTCGAGCGCGCGAGTGACGATCCGCTGACCGTGCGGGAGATCGGTCATTTGCATATCCAGTTGCACGCCGCCGAGGCCTTGCTCGAACGGGCCGCGCGCGTGATCGACGAGATCGCCGCGAAGGCCGAAACGACCGAAGACGACGTGGCGCGCGCATCGGTTGCCGTGGGCGAAGCGAAAGTGTTGACGACGGAAATCGCCTTGCTGGCTGGCGAAAAACTGTTTGAACTCGCCGGTACGCAGTCGACGCTCGGCGAACACAATCTCGACAGGCACTGGCGCAACGCGCGTGTGCATACCCTGCATGATCCGGTGCGCTGGAAGTATCACCTGGTCGGTAACTACTATCTGAACGGCGTCAAGCCGGCACGCCACCCCTGGAATTGACGCCAGGCGCACTCCTTAACCGAACCCGATCATGGCCAGAGAAATCCGCCTTAACGCATTCGACATGAACTGCGTGGGGCATCAGTCGCCAGGCTTATGGGCGCATCCACGCGACACGTCGTGGCGTTACAAGCAACTCGATTACTGGACCGACCTCGCGAAACTGCTCGAGCGTGGCAAGTTCGACGGTCTTTTCATTGCTGACGTGCTGGGCATCTACGACGTTTTCAACGGCAACGGGGAAGCCGCGATTCGCCAGGCCGCGCAAGTCCCGGTCAACGATCCTGTTCTGCTCGTCTCGGCGATGGCGAACGTGACCGAACATCTCGGCTTCGGCGTGACCTGCTCGCTCTCGTATGAGCACCCGTATCCGTTCGCGCGGCGCATGTCGACGCTCGACCACCTGACCAACGGCCGGGTTGGCTGGAACATCGTCACTTCGTATCTGGACAGCGCCGCACGCAATGTCGGCTTGCCGGCTCAGGCCAATCACGACGAGCGCTATTCGCTTGCCGAGGAATATCTCGAGGTCTGCTACAAGCTGTGGGAAGCGTCGTGGGAAGACGATGCCGTGGTGCGCGATGCCGCGCGAAAGATCTTCACCGAACCGTCGAAGGTTCATCCCATCAACCACCGTGGGCAGTATTTCGACGTGCCGGGCATTCACCTTTGCGAGCCGTCGCCTCAGCGCACGCCCGTGCTCTACCAGGCGGGCGCTTCGAAGCGTGGCAAGGACTTTGCCGCGCAGCACGCCGAGTGCATTTTTATCGCTGCGCCGTCGCGCACGATCCTGAAGAATTTCGTCGCCGATATCCGGGCACGCGTGAAGTCATTTGGCCGAGACCCGCACGACGTGCTGATTTTCAATCTGCACACGGTGATCACGGGCAAGACATCGGCGGATGCACACACGAAGCACGCCGACTATCGCCGCTACACGAGCGACGAGGGCGCGCTCGCGCTGATGTCGGGGTGGACCGGCATCGATCTGTCGAAGTATGACCTCGACGAACCGCTGCGCTATATCGAGAGCAATGCGGTGCAATCGGCCGTGGAGGCTTTATCGAGCGCGGATCCGACACGAGTGTGGACCGTGCGTGAGATTGCGAAGTGGGGCGGTATTGGGGGACTCGGACCGCTTTCAGTGGGAAGTCCGCAGGAGATCGCCGACGAGTTGCAGTCGTGGGTCGAGGAGACCGACGTCGACGGATTCAACCTTGCGTATGCATTGACCCACGAGAGCTTCGCGGATTTCGTCGACCTGGTCGTGCCGGAACTGCAACGACGAGGCGTCTACAAGACCGATTACACCAACGGCACGCTGCGCGAAAAGTTACATGGCGGTGGTCCGCGACTGGCGGAACCGCATCCCGGCGCGGCCTACCGCACGCACACGCCGGCCCATGCTGGATAGAACCCCGCTTACTCAAAAAACGTCGACTAACAGGTTGGAGATCATTGATGAAATCGTTTCTTCGTCGCAAGCTGGATGTGAGCCTTACGTTCCGCACACTCGCCCTGGCGGCGGCCACGATGCTGGCCGGCGCCGTAGTGCACGCGGCTCCGCTCAAAGGTGCGCCCGCACCGTTCGACAAGGGTGGCGTGAAGATCGCGCTCGTCAACTATCTGTCGACGGGTGATTTCTTCCAGGCCTATGAAGCCGGTGCGCAAAAGCAGGCCAAAGCGCTCGGCATCGATCTACGCATTTACGCAGGCCGTCAGGATGCGGCCGAACAACGTGAACAGATCCAGCAGGCGATCAGCCTGGGCGTATCGGCGATTATCGTGAATCACGGCTTGCCCGAATCGCTTAAGGACGTCGTGCAGCGTGCCTTGGATAAAGGCATCAAGGTCGTCGCGTTCGATGTCGACCTAGGCAATCCGAAGGTACCGCAGATCGAGCAGAGCGATCGCGATCTGGCAGCGTTGCTGCTCGATCAGGCGGTGAAAGATAACGGCGATACCTTTGCCGCCGGCTATGTATACGTAGCGGGTTTCGCGCCCCTCGACCGGCGCGATGCCGTATGGCGTGACTTTAAGGCCGCCCATCCGAAGGTTCAGGAGAAGGCGCGCTGGGGTACGGTGGACAATCCGATCGCGCAGTCGGTGGCCAACCAGGCTGCTGCAGCCTATCGTGCTCATCCGGAGATTCGTGTGGTGTTCGCGCCTTACGACGAATTCGCACGCGGCGCGAAGCTCGCTGCGGACGAGGCGAACCTGTCGTCGAAACTGCGTATTTACAGCGCCGATATTTCGACCTCCGATATCGAGGCGATTCGCGCGCCGAATAGCGCGTGGGTGGCGACCGCGGCGACGAATCCGGCGGTGGTCGGTGCGGTGTCCGTACGGGCCGCGGCATTGCTTCTCGCGGGGCAAGCGCCCGAGCACCGGATTGTCGTCAAGCCGACGCTGATCACACGCGACGATCTGGTGAAGAACAACATCAGGACGATCGCCGAACTCGGCGATAAATTCCCGGCATTCCGTTCGAGCGACGCCGCCACGGCAGCGTGGATTCCGGCGGCGGAGTGAACCTCGTTAAGGGCCGCACGGGGTTGTCGTGCGCAATCGCGTCGCGAGCACGTCAAATACGAGGCTGGGCTTCGCAACGCGGCCGCCCAGCCGGCGAGCTCGACGCGAGATCTCGCCGTCAATCATCTCCTTTGGACTTCCATGAGCAAACGTAGCGGACACCTGCGCCTCGGCGCTTTCCTTTACCCTGCCGGACACCACATTGCGGCGTGGCGGCATCCCGAGGCACAAGCGGACGCCGGCGTTAACTTCCGTCACTATGTCCGACTCGCGCAAGCGGCCGAGGCCGCGAAGTTCGATCTGATCTTTCTCGCCGACGGCGTGGGGACACGCGGCGACAACGTCGACTTTCTGAGCCGCACGGCGCACAGCTACGTGGCTCAGTTCGAGCCGATCACGTTGCTGTCGGCGCTGGCGGCCGTGACTGAGCGCATCGGTCTGGTCGGCACCGCCTCGACGAGTTTCAACGAGCCGTATCACATTGCCCGCAAGTTCGCGTCGCTCGATCACATCAGCGGGGGGCGTGCGGGTTGGAATCTGGTCACCTCGTCGAGCGAGCATGAAGCGAAGAACTTCAACCGTGACAAGCATTTCGACCACGCCGAGCGTTATGCACGCGCCGCTGAGTTCGCGGAAGTCACAGGAGGTCTGTGGGACAGTTGGGAAGACGACGCGTTCGTCCGCAACAAAGCCGAAGGGCGTTTCTTCGACCCCGCCAAACGGCATGTGCTGGATCACAAGGGACGTTTCTTTCAGGTCAAGGGACCGCTGAACGTTGCGCGTTCTCCGCAGGGGCATCCGGTCGTCGTGCAGGCCGGGTCGTCCGAAGCAGGCCGGGACCTCGCAGCGAAGACCGCCGAAGTGATTTTCACGGCGCAGCAAACGCTGCAGGACGCGGCGGACTTTTACGCGGACGTGAAGGGACGCATGGCGGCTTACGGTCGTCATCCGGACGATCTGAAGATCATGCCGGGCGTATTTCCGATTGTCGGCCGCACCGAAGGCGAGGCGAGAGAGAAGTTTGAGCAACTGCAGTCGCTCGTTGATCCGAAGGTCGGACTTGCGCTCGTATCCGGGCTGACCGGTGGGTTTGATCTCTCGGACTATCCACTCGACGGGCCGATCCCTGAGCTGCCCGAAACGAATGCGAGCAAGAGCCGTCAGGTGTTGACGATCGAACTGGCTCGTCGCGAGAACCTCACGATCCGCCAGCTCTATTTGCGGGTCGCGGGCGCGCGCGGCCATTGGCAACTCGTCGGCACGCCGGCGCAGATCGTCGATCAACTCGAAGAGCGCTTTGTGAATCACGCCGCCGACGGTTTCAACGTGATGCCGCCCGTGCTGCCGGAGGGTTTGACCGATTTCGTCGAACTGGTATTGCCGGAGTTGCGGCGACGCGGGTTGTTCCGCGAAGACTATGAAGGACGCACGCTGCGCGAGAACCTGGGATTGCGGCGGCCGGAAAACCGCCATTTTTCTGTACATCAATCCGGCGCATAACTTTCCACAATTCGTTATTTCCTCCCTGCGTGGCCGTCGCCTACGCTGAAACCATAGATGCATGCGCCTGCCGCCGCCACGCGTTGCGTGCTGCGGCCATAGCCTACTGGTATCTCCATCGGCAGAGGCGCAGCGCGTGGTCGCAGGCAATCGATTTGCGGCCGTTCAACGAATCGTTTTAACGCGATGAGGATGCGAACATGAGCGATATCGTCATCGATGCACCGGTGTCTGCCGCGACGGTCGAGGCAGAGTTGAACTACCTCGAGTTCACCGGCGAGAAACCGGTGTCGTACCAATACGACCCACCGCCGGGCGTTCCGAAGCGCAGTGGCGTGTACCGGCCGCATCGGGTGAGCATTTCAAATGCCCGCGTCGCGCCGCCGCCTGGCGCGTTGTCGCTCGATCGTAACGGCTTCGAACTGCATCGGCACGCTAGCGCGCTGAACGATTTCTCCGATCCGGCAAAGATCGAATCTGTCTACTATCGTGAAGCGGAGCAGTTGCTGAAACAGGCCACCGGCGCTCGCCGGGTGGTCGTGTTCGATCACACGCTGCGTGACGGCAATCCTGAGCGCAGCAATGGTGTAAGGGAGCCGGTCAAGTACATACATAACGACCAGACTTTTGTGTCGGGGCCGCGTCGGGTGCGCGATCATCTGCCGACAGGTGAAGCGGAGCGGTTGCTGCAAGGCCGTGTGGCAATCGTGAACTTGTGGCGTCCGATTGGAGAAACGGTGCAATCGTCGCCGCTCGCGCTATGCGATTCGCGCAGTATCACGCTCAACGATCTGGTGGCATCGGACCTGGTTTATCCCGACAAGGTCGGCGAGACGTATGCGTTGGTCTTCAATCCGCGGCACCGCTGGTACTACTTTCCGCATATGTCACCCGATGAATTCCTGTTGCTGAAGATTTACGATTCGGCGGGCGACGGCATTGCGCGTCTCACGGCCCACACGGCATTCGACGATCCCACGTCGCAGGCCGATGCGCCGCCGCGCCGGAGCATCGAATTGCGCACGCTGTTGTTCTTTTGAGCGCCGGCGTTGAGCGCACCGGCATGCCGTGAAATGCAGGGCAGCCGATAGCGGGACGTGTCTGCTGCAGCATCGCAGAATCTGCAATATCGAAAGCGTGAATTCTTGTTTGTTTGTGACGCAACGTTTGGTTAGCATGCGGCGTTTGGGTCGTTGCCTTACCTCTTTGGTCGACACAGCTTTTGTTTTTCGTCGAACGAGGTAAGCGTAACGCTTGCCCGGTGCGTATTCACAGCTCTCACGCCTTCGACATGTCAAGCCTCCATGCATCCGACGCCGGCCAGCAGGCCACCGGCGTGACACGACGGCTGGCCGCCGCGATCGCTCAGGCGTCGCCGTCCCGCGACGCCGACGCCATTGCCGCCGCAAGACGCGGCATCCTCGACTTTCTCGCCGCCGCCTTTGCCGGTGCGAGCGACAGCGGCTATCAAAAACTCCTGTCAGTCAGCGCCAACGACTCGCGCGGCGAAGCATCGATGATCGGCAGCAGCGCCCGTGCGTCGGCGCAGCAGGCTGCGTTGCTCAACGGTTACGCGGGGCACGCACTCGATTACGACGACGTGCACAGCAGCGTAAGAGGCCATCCTGCGACGGTATTGCTGCCTGCGCTGTTCGCGCTGGCACAAACACGCGGCAGCAGCGCGCTCGACTTGCTCGATGCCTACGTCGTTGGCGTCGAAACGATGGCGCGGCTCGGTCTCGCGCTCGGCAGCCGACACTACGAGCAGGGCTTTCATAACACCGCGACATTGGGCGCACTTGGCGCGGCAGCCGCTGCGTCTTATCTGTTGAAGCTTGATGCCGGTGCCGTAGAGAACGCACTGGGTCTCGCCGCCACGCAGTCAGCCGGCCTACGCCTGCAGTTCGGCAGCGAAGCGAAACCCTTGCATGCCGGGCTCGCCGCGCGCGCCGGTTTATTCGCCGCCGAACTCGCGGCAGCGGGGCTGCAGGGCTCGCCGGAGGCACTGGATGGACCGGTCGGCTTTTTCGCCGTGTTCAGCGGCGGCGCCGCGCAACCCGAACGCGTGCTCGACGGTTGGGGCGCACCCTGGCAAATCGCAGTCCCGGGTCTGTACTTCAAGCCGTGGGCGTGCTGCACGGCGACGCACTACGCCGTGCATGCCGCATTGACGTTGCGCGACACATACCGTCTCACGCCGGACGACATTGCCGAGGTAGCGGTGATATTTCCGCCCGGCGGCGACACACCGCTTTCCAGACATTTGCCCTCGACCGGTCTCGAAGCGCGTTTCAGCGTCGCCTACGCAGTCGCGGCCGCGCTGACGGATGGTTCGCCCAGCGTGGCTACGTTCGCCGATGTGCCCGTGCGCGAGGACCTGATTGCACTCGCGCGGCGCGTGGCAAGCCGTCACGATGAAACCGCCGCGCGCGCGTCGACCGATCCGGCCACGCGTTTCTCGACCGTCGAGATCGCATTGCGCAAAGGGACGGTACTGAGCCATAAGACCGACCGTCTCTACAGCGCGGAGGATCTGGCCGCGAAGTTCGCGGACGCCACCGGTCATGACGAACGCCTCGCTTTCATCCCCGCGCATATCGACACGATGCAAAGCACCGCGGACCTCGCTTCCCTTTTCAATGTCTTCGCACAGATCCACGTATGAGCACGAATAACAGCAGTACCCGCAGGCAGATGCGTCTCGGGCTCTTCATTCAGGGCGCGGGACACCACGTCGCCGGCTGGCGGCACCCTGACGCGCAGGCGGGCAGCGAGAATCTCGCGCTGATGCAGCGCATCACGCAAACCGCCGAACGTGCCAAGTTCGACATGGTCTTTCTTGCCGATGGCCTCACCAGCGGCCCCGATGCGCATCCGTCGATGGCGATGCGGCTCGAGCCGCTGTGCCTGCTGTCGGCGCTCGCTATGGGCACGCGCCACATCGGTCTCGCCGCTACCGCGTCGACCACGTATAGCGAGCCGTATCACGTCGCGCGCGCGTTTGCATCGCTGGATCATCTGAGTAGCGGGCGGGCGGCCTGGAACGTCGTAACGACTTCGTACGACCGCACGGCCGCGAATTTCACACGTGGCAATCACCCGGATCACGCGCTGCGCTATGAAATGGCGGGTGAGTTCGTCGACGTCGTCAAGGGACTATGGGACAGTTGGGATGACGACGCGGTGCTCAAGGACAAGGCGCGTGGCGTCTACTTCGATCCTGCCAAGGTCCATACGCTGGATCACAAGGGGCAGTTCTTCGTCGTCAAAGGTCCATTGAATGCGTCGCGGCCGCCACAGGGGCATCCCGTAGTGATTCAGGCCGGCTCGTCCGGACCGGGGCAGGACCTGGCCGCGCGCACGGCGGAAGTGGTGTTTACCGCGCAGCAGACTATTGAAGAAGCGCAGGTCTTCTATCGCGATCTGAAAGGCCGCTTGCCGAAATTTGGCCGTGAGGGCCAGCAGTTGCACGTGATGCCGGGCGTGTTTCCTGTTATCGGCAGGACGGAGCAGGAAGCGAAAGACAAATACGCACAGTTGCAGGAATGGACCGATACATCGGGTGCGCTGTCACTGTTGTCCGACCGGTTGGGGCACGACGTGTCGAAGTATCCGCTCGATGGTCCTCTGCCGGAGTTGCCGGAATCCGATCAACTCAAAAGCCGTGCCAAACTACTGACCGATCTCGCACGCCGCGAGAATCTGACTTTGCGCGAGCTGTATTACCTGGTGGCCGGCGCGCGTGGGCACCGCATCGTATGGGGTACGCCTGTGCAGGTGGCGGATGCGCTCGAAGAGTGGTTCACGGGCGAAGCGGCCGACGGCTTCAATATCATGCCTCCGTATTTCCCGGGCGGTCTCGACGACTTTGTCGAACTCGTCGTGCCGGAGTTGCAGCGGCGTGGGTTATTCCGCACCGAATATAGCGGTACGACCTTGCGCGATCACCTCGGTTTGCAGCGGCCTGTTAGCCGCTATGCGGGGCAGTGAGATACAAGCAGTAAAACGCGGAAAACAAAACGCGGCGTCTGCTCAGCAGACGCCGCGTTTTTTTCAAGCTTGCATCCCGACCCGCGCCGTACTCGCAGGTCCAGATCGTCTAGATCGCGAAGTAACGCAGATCCAGTGCCAGCGGTGCGCGGGGCGGCGCCGCATGGGCAGTCTCCGGCGCGGACGGTGTATGCGCCAGAAACTCACGCGCACGCGGACTGACTGGCGCGCGGAACAGCGCGTTAGCCGGACCGTGTTCGACAATCACACCGGCCTCGGTGAAGTACACCGCATCGCTCACTTCCTCGGCAAAGCGCATCTCGTGCGTGACGAGCACGCAGGTCATGCCATCCCTCACCAGATCGCGAATCACGGTCAGCACTTCGCCCACGGTCTCCGGGTCCAGCGCCGAGGTCACCTCGTCGAAGAGGATCAGATCCGGCTGCATCGCTAGCGCGCGTGCAATCGCCACGCGCTGTTGCTGACCGCCCGACAGTTCACCCGGATACGCATGCGCCTTGTTCTCAAGACGGACCTTCTTCAGCAGATCGTAAGCGGTGCGAGTGGCGTCGGCTTTGTCGCGCCCCAGGATGCGCACCGGCGCGACAAGCAGATTGTCCAGTACGCTCAGATGCGGAAACAGGTTGTATTGCTGGAACACGAAACCAACGCGCTTGCGTAGTTCGATCTCGTCGCGTTCAGAGGCGAGCTGGTCGACACGGGTACCGTCGACTTCGATCTCGCCGTACTGGGGACGCAATAGCCCGGTAATGCAGCGCAAAATCGTCGACTTGCCCGACCCGGATGGTCCGATGATCGACACGGCCTGCCCGCGGAACACGTCGAGGTCGATGCCCTTGAGCACCGGCGTCGCGCCGAATGACAAATGCACGTCGCGCAACCGGACCAGTGGGCGCGGGCCCGCAGCGGCTGCGGGAGCGAGCGAGACATCAGCTGAAAGCATAGCGTTTCTCAAGAAGGCGGGTGAAGCGCGCGATCGGGTAGCAGTAAGCGAAGAACAAGCCGAGCACGGTGAAATAGACGAGGACCGTGAAGTCCGCACGCGCCACGGTATTGCTCGCCACCTGCGCGGTGTCCAGCAGATCGTGCACACCCACCAGCGACGCGAGCGCGGTCGCCATCGTGATGCTGGCGTACAGGTTCATCCACGGCGGCAGCATCCGCTTCACGCATTGCGGCAGGATGATCCAACGGAACACCTGGGTTCGGCTGAACGCAAGCGAACGTGCCGCGTCCCACTGTGCATGAGGGATCGACTGGATCGCACCGCGGAAGATCTCGGCGAAGTTGGCGCTGGCCGGCAGCGCGAGTCCGAGCGTGACCTTGAACCAGTCAGGAAACGGCACGATGTGTTGACCGAGCGCGATTTCGAATGGGAACACGTAGGTCGAAAAATAGATCAGCACGAGCAATGGGGCATTTCGAAACACCTGCACATAGCTGCGGACAATCAGACGGACGCCCCGGATCGGCGACAGCAGCAAGGGGCCGAGCGCAAGACCGGCGAGTGTGCCGAGTGCAATGGCAAGCAGGCTGATTTCGATGTTGACCCACAGAGATTTGCCGAGCGCCGGCGCCCACGTGATGAGTGCGGCGAGTGCGGGATAGCTTGCGCCATGCGCGATCTCGTGTTCGGCGAGCGCCAGCAGGGCGGCGACACCGACCACGCTGGCAAGGGCAAAGAGGGAACGGTACCGCCCGTCCCGCGCGGGCACGATGATGGATTCAGTGGCCATAGCCTGGCATCCTCAGACGGACTTCGAGCCAGCGTCCTGCGCGATTGATCGCAAAGGTCAGTGCACCGAAGAACAGCAGGATCAGGATCATCAACTCGAGCACGTTGTCGCGCTGTGTCCAGATCATGATCGATGCATACGTGACGTCGCCGACGGCGATTGCGGAAGCGACGGTGGTCATCTTCACCAGGTCGACCATGTTGTTGACGAGCGCAGGCAGGGCGAAGCGCAGCGCGAGCGGCAACTGCACGCTCCAAAGGCGTTGGCGGCGGCTGAAACCGAGCGACTGGGCTGCTTCGAGCGTGGTGCGCGGCACCGCTTCGATACCGGCGCGCAGGGCTTCGGCATGAAACGCGCCCTTGTGCAGCGAGATGACGATCGCGCTCCAGATGAACGGCGTCAGCGGATTGCCGCCCAGATTGCGCAGTGCCTCGCTGAGCAGCATGTTGATCACCAGAAAGGCGCAGAAAAGCTGCACGAGCGTCGGCGTATTGCGCGTGATCTCGACGAACACGCGAGCGGGGCGCGCGAGCGCCGGACGCTGGGAAGTGACTAGCGCCGCCAACACCACACCGGCGCCAAGACTGCCGAGCGCCGTAACAAGCGAGAGTTCCAGCGTGACCAGCATGCCATGCAGGAACGACGCGAGTTCGTCAGGCGCGAGAACGAAACTGTAGTTCAGCCCGATCCTGCTGATCGCATCAACCACGCTCGCGGCGGCGTGCGAGAGCACTTGAGTCGACTCGCTCATGCACCTTGCGCCTTGTACTTCGCATGCAGATCGAGCACGGCTTGCGAGGGCTGCATGCCGTTCTTGTGCTCGACGTCGATCAGCCAGCCGCTGCGATGCCAGTCCTGCACGATTTTTTCGAGCGCGCTCTGCGTATCCGTTTCACCCTTGCGAACCCAGATTACAGACGGCGATGGAATCAGCTCGTTAGATACGGGAATCGTATAGTCCTTCCAGTCCGGATTGCGCGCGACGAGCAGGCGCAGCGTAGGGGCAACGTGAACCGCGGCGACGCAGTTATTGCCGCGCAATGCGAGCAGCGACTCCGGTTGGCCGCGAAACGCCTTCACCTGTGCGCCATATTCTTCGGCGAGCGGCTTCGTATAGTTGCTGCCCTGCGAGACGCAGACGGGCTTGCCGCGCACGTCGTTCCAGGTCTTGATGCCGCTGTCCTTGCGGGTAATCAGCGCACCGCCGATTTCCTCGAACGGGGTGGGCGGATAGGAGAAAAGCTCGGCGCGCTCCTTGGTGACTTCCATGTTGGCGATCAGGGCATCGACCTTGCCTTGCTGCAGGAACTGCACGCGATTCGACGGTTGGACCGGCGTCAATTCCACGTCGACGCCGAGGCGTTTCGCGACGTCGTTCGCGAGATCGATATTAAAGCCGAGCGGTTTCTGTGTGGCGGGGTCCAGCGAGCCGAACGGCGGCCCGGACAGGATCACGCCGATGACGATCTTGTGCCGCTGATGAATCCGATCGAGTGTCGTATCGGCGTGGGCGGCACTGGCGCCCAATGCTGCGAAAAGCGTTACGGCGCGCAATGCGCGCTGGAGGGTGGGGCGGGTCGGTCGGCTGAACATGAAAGATAGGCGGAAGTCAGGTTGGATCCTGATATCGCTCCGGCCGATCGGTGTGACTTCGTTGCTATGAGGCCACCAGGACTTGCCGGAGGAGAAATACAGGACGCGATTCGGGACTGCCTATTCTCGGCATGTGTGACGCCGGAAAGAACCAAGGATTTTTCATACCGTTATCTGATTCGCGCATTTATGCAGACGCGAGCGTCGTTGAAACGGAGAAATGGATGTTGTGGCGGATTTGACCGGCTATGCACCGGTTGTGTGTGCCGCGCTATATCCGGCTGACACGTTTGCTCCTGTTGCAGCACGCCGGCATGCTGTGGAAAGCATGCCGGCGTGCTTGTGCGGCTAGCGCGTTGACGCTCAGAATCAGAAATCCAGTCCCGGCCCACCTGCGCCCGGACCGCCAGGCTGGCCGGCTGCCGGCGCATCCTTCGGTGCTTCGTGAACGGTGGCATCGGTGGTCAGCAGCAGACCCGCAACCGAGGCCGCGTTTTGCAGCGCCGTACGCGTGACCTTGGTCGGATCGAGCACGCCCGATTCCACGAGGTCGCCGTATTGGCCGGTCTGTGCGTTGTAGCCGAAGTTGCCCGTACCGTCGGCCACTTTCGCGACCACTACGCTGGCTTCTTCACCGGCGTTCGTCACGATCTGGCGCAGCGGTTCTTCGAGCGCGCGCAGCACGATCTTGATGCCCGCATCCTGATCGGCGTTCACACCTCTGAGTCCGCTGATGGCCTGCTTCACGCGGATCAACGCGACGCCGCCGCCCGGCACGATACCTTCTTCGACCGCAGCGCGCGTGGCGTGCAGCGCGTCGTCGACACGGTCTTTCTTTTCTTTGACTTCGATCTCGGTCGCGCCGCCCACCTTGATGACCGCCACGCCGCCCGCCAGCTTCGCCACACGTTCCTGCAGTTTTTCCCGGTCGTACTCGGAGCTTGCTTCCTCGATCTGCGTGCGGATCTGCTTCACACGCGCTTCGATGTTCTTGCTGTCGCCGGCGCCGTCGATAACCGTGGTGTTCTCCTTGCCCACCTCGATGCGCTTGGCTTGACCGAGTTCCGCAAGCGTCGCTTTCTCGAGCGACAGCCCGGTTTCTTCGGCGATCACCTGGCCGCCGGTCAGAATCGCGATGTCTTCAAGCAGGGCCTTGCGGCGGTCGCCGAAGCCCGGCGCCTTGACCGCGACGGTCTTCAGAATGCCGCGAATGTTGTTGACCACGAGCGTAGCCAGCGCTTCGCCCTCGACGTCTTCCGCAATGATCAGCAGCGGGCGCCCGGCTTTGGCGACCTGTTCCAGAATCGGCAGCAGATCGCGGATATTCGATACCTTCTTGTCGTGCAGCAGCACGAACGGGTTATCGAGCACGGCAACCTGTTTGTCCTGATCGTTGATGAAATAGGGCGACAGGTAGCCGCGGTCGAATTGCAGGCCTTCCACCACGTCGAGTTCATCGTCGAGCGACTTGCCGTCTTCCACGGTAATGACGCCTTCCTTGCCGACCCGGTCGATCGCTTCGGCGATACGCTGGCCAATCGACTCTTCGCCGTTGGCCGAGATCGTTGCGACCTGAGCGATTTCCTTGCTGGTCGTGGTCGGCTTGCTGATCTTCTTCAGCTCGTCGATCGCGGCGATCACGGCCTTGTCGATGCCGCGTTTCAGGTCCAACGGGTTGAGGCCTGCCGCGACGTATTTCTGGCCTTCACGCACGATGGCTTGCGCGAGCACGGTCGCGGTGGTGGTGCCGTCGCCGGCGGCGTCGCTGGTGCGCGAGGCAACTTCCTTCACGAGTTGCGCGCCGATGTTCTGCACGCGGTCCGGCAATTCGATTTCCTTGGCGACCGAGACGCCGTCTTTCGTCACCACCGGCGAGCCGAAGCTGCGTTCCAGCACCACGTTGCGGCCCTTCGGACCGAGCGTGACCTTGACCGCGTTGGCCAGAATGTTGACGCCTTCTACGAGCTTCGAGCGGGCGACGTCGCTAAAAATGATTTCTTTTGCTGCCATGGTTTGATGCTCCGTTCGTTATTGCGTGACGACTGCGACGACATCTTCTTCGCGCAGCACGAGCAATTCGTTGCCGTCGACTTTGACCGACTGGCCGGCGTACTTGCCGAACAGCACACGTTCGCCGACTTTCAGGTCAGGCTCGATGCGTTTGCCGTCACTATCGCGCTTGCCCGGCCCAATGGCGATCACTTCGCCCTGGTCCGGCTTTTCGGCGGCGCTTTCGGGAATGACGATGCCTGAAGCAGTTTTGGTTTCCTGGTCGAGACGCTTGACGATCAAGCGGTCATGCAAGGGACGTAGACTCATGGTTCGACTTCCGCGATTGAAATTTGGCACTCGTCGTTGGTGAGTGCTGACCGGAATCGAGTATAGAAAGATGCCGTGCGACGCTCCAATAACGGATTCATCGATCCTTATCGGCGAATGGCATTTCAGAAACGCGCATATCCATAGCTTGATTCGCTGGTTTTGCAAGGTGGGCCGCGTCCCTATACTGATCCGTCGAATCGGCACGTCCCATCGGGATGCCGATACACGCTCACAGGACAAACAGCCGGATCAAGCCTGATCCGCGCGCTTATACAAGGAATGACGGCATGCAGGTCTCTCAGGAAAGCACGGCACGTGCGCGGCTTCAGGCGGCGCTCACCGCGTTGCCGGCGCTCGCTAAAGCGATCGGCGAAGATGCCGCGCAACGCGAGGTGCGGCGCGAGTTGCCGTTCGACCGCTTCGCATTGTTTCGCGAATCGGGGCTCGGCGTGCTCCGTTTTCCGGTTGAATGGGGCGGCCTCGGCGGTTCGCTGGAAGACCTCTTCCATGTGATCGCCACGCTGGCTGCGGAAGAGTCGAATGTCGCGCATGCATTGCGGATTCATTTCGATCTGACCGAACAGTTGGTGCTGTCACCGCGCTCCGCCTTCAACGACACGCAGATCGAACGCGTACGGGAAGGGGCGATCTTCGGCGGCGCGTCGACGGAGCTTGGCACATCCAGGCCCGGTGAAATCGTCACCAGGCTGGTGCGCGACGGTGAGCACTTTCGCGTAACGGGCAAAAAATATTACTCGACCGGCACGGCGTTTTCCGACTATGCGCGCGTCAATGTGCAGGACGAGAACGATGAGAAGGTGTCGATTGTCATCCCGGTCTCACGTGAGGGCCTGCAGGTGCTCGACGATTGGGACGGGATGGGGCAGCGCATGACGGCGAGCGGCAGTCTCGTGCTCGACAACGTGCAGGTATTTGCCCATGAAATCGCAACACGCGGCTATACGAGTCTCGCAGGCCGCCATGGCAGCGCGGTGCGGCAATTGCATCTGGTAACGGTCGCGGCAGGTATCGTGCGCAACATTCTTGCGGATGCACGGCGCTACGTGACGCAATACGGGCGCCCGGTGCTGCATAGCCCGGCACCCTCGGCGCGCGAGGACGGTTTCGTGCAGCAGGTGGTAGGCGACCTCGCGGCGCACAGCCTCTCGATCGACGCGCTGGTCGTGCAAAACGCACGCGCCCTGGACCGCTCGGCAAAAGCAATCCGTAGCGGCGCAGCCAATGCGGAAGACCTCGTGCTGGAAGGGTCCTTGGCTACCGCCAAAACGCAACTGGTGGTCAGCAAGCTGGCGCTCTATGCGGGCGAGCGCCTGTTTGAAATCGGCGGGGCATCGGCCACGGGGCGAGCGCACAATTTCGACCGTCACTGGCGCAATCTGCGCACGATCTTCAGCCACAACCCGTTACTGCATAAAGCACGCGTGATCGGCGATTACGAGTTGAACGGCGTGACCACGCATCTGACTGAAGGGCGCGTTTTCTGAAATTCCTGGAAAAAACGCTGCGATCCATTTACCCATCATCCAATGACTGAATGCCATGAGCCGAGATCTGCTTTTGCTGTTGGAACCGGGCTTTACCGATCCGAACCACCCTGGTGAGCGCTTTATCTGTCCGGATGGCGCGCCTATCGAAGGTTTGCTGGCGAGCGACCCTGCGCTTAACGCACGCCTGGACATTCGCCGTCTGCCGTTTCCGCGTCCGCGCGCGGCGGTCGTGGAGGCGCTCGATGCCGAGCACCAGAGTCTGCCGGTGTTGATTTTCGGCGACGATCAGCCTGCGCCGGCAGATGCCCAGACGCTGGGCGAGAAGCGCTTCGAAACGGATACGCGCCGGACCCTCGACCTGCTTGCGCAGCGTCACGGTTTCCCCAAGGTGCATTGACGCAGCGGCTGCAAGCCGGCTTGGCGCAGTAACGGCAGTACGCGCTCACCTAATAAATTGAGGTCAGGCCGGAAATCGAAGAAACTCAGCTGCACGCCGTCGACGCAGATGAGGGCGCAGCCAGAGTTGAGTAAGTCACCGCGAGCCTCAGTTCAACGCGACTGCCGCCGCGGCGCTCACCGGCGAGCCTTCGATCGCGACCGACTGCGCACCGTCCGGGCCAACCGGCACATCGCCCACCAGCGTCGTGCGATACAACTGCCGGTCGAAGTCGAGATCGAAAATATCTGTGGGGGCGAGGTGAGCGGTCGCGCGGTTGTCCCAGAACGCTACGCTGCCGGCCTCCCATTTGAAGCGAACGGTGAACTCCGGCCGCGTCACGTGTTCCCAGAGAAGTTCGAGCAGCACCTGGCTTTCGCGCGGCGTCACGCCGACGATCGACTTCAGGAAGCTAGGGCTGACATAGAGCGCCCGCTCGCCCGTTTCCGGATGCACTCTGACGAGCGGATGCTCGGTAACGAGAATGCGTTGTTCGACGGCTTTGACGAATGCTTCCGTTCCGCTTGCGCCGGCTGGCGGCGTAAAGCGATGCAGTCCGCGCAGGCCATCGACGAACGTGCGCAACGGCGCGGAAAGCTTCTGATACGCGGCCACCAGGTTGGTCCACTGCGTATCGCCGCCGTAAGGCGGAATCGTCACGCCGCGCAGGATCGACGCCCAGGGCGGATTGACCGCGGCCGTCACATCCGTGTGCCAGCCGGTCCAGGGGCGCTGCAGCGCTTGCCCCTCAAAACGCGTTGCCTTGCGGTACTTCGAGATCGAATAGATTTCCGGATGGCCGTCGACATGGCCGAACACCGGATGTCCCAAAGTTAACTCGCCAAACTGTGCCGAGAAAGCGACGTGCTGTTCGTGCGTCAGGAACTGCTCGCGAAAGAACACGACGCGCCACTTAAGAAGCGCCGCGCGAATGTCCGCGATCTGACGTGTATCCAGTTTCTGTGTGAGATCGACACCGTGGATTTCTGCGCCGATATGCGCTGAAAGCGGGTTGACCTGAATCGACTGTACTTCCTGCAATGCGGCTGCGCTCATGCGAGGCTCCTGGCGAAGAGAACGTGTTGCGTCAATATCCCGCTACGGCGGGTAGCTGTTTTGTCTCGGCGGTATAGCGGTTTGCAGGTCGCGGCAGCCCGAGATTCTCGCGTAGCGTGCGGCCCTCGTATTCAGTGCGGAAAAGTCCGCGCCGTTGCAACTCCGGCACCACCAGTTCGGCGAATTCCGTCAACCCGCCCGGTAACCACGGCGACATGATGTTGAAGCCATCCACGCCTTCTTCTTCAAACCACTGTTGCAACTGGTCCGCGATGCTTTGCGGCGTGCCGACCACCTGCTGATGGCCGCGAGCGCCGGCAATGCGTAGATACAGATCGCGGATCGTCAGGTTTTCGCGCCGCGCGAGATCGAACAGCAAGCGTTGACGGCTCTTGCCACCGTTGGTTTCCGGCAACTCGGGCAACGGCCCGTCGACGGGATACTGGGAAAGGTCTACACCGCCCGACATATTCGACAACAGCGCCAGACCGACCGTCGGATGAATCAGGTCCTGCAGCGCGGCGAACTTCGCGTCGGCCTCTTCCTGCGTGCGGCCGACAATCGGAAAAATGCCCGGCATGATCTTCAGATGATCCGGCGAGCGGCCGTATTTCGCGAGGCGGCCTTTGACATCGCGATAGAACGACTGCGCTTCATCGAGTGTTTGATGCGCGACGAAGATCACCTCCGCGGTTTGCGCGGCGAGCTCACGTCCCGCTTCCGATGCGCCGGCCTGGACGACGACCGGCCATCCCTGCGGCGAACGCGCGACGTTTAGCGGTCCGCGCACCTTGAAGTGCTTGCCTTTGTGACCGAGCACGTGCAGTTTGTCCGGATCGAAATAGACGCCGCTTTCCTTGTCGCGGATAAACGCGTCGTCTTCCCAACTATCCCAGAGGCCTGCGACCACATCATAGAACTCGCGCGCGCGTTCATAGCGGACCGCGTGCTCCGGATGGCGTTCGAAATTGAAATTGAGCGCTTCGGATTCGGTGCTCGATGTGACGAGATTCCAGCCCGAGCGTCCGCCGCTCAGATGATCGAGCGAAACGAATTTGCGCGCGAGGTTGTACGGCTCGTTGAACGTGGTGGAGACCGTGGCGATCAGGCCCACGTGTTTCGTCACGACCGAAAGCGCGGACAGCAGCGTCAACGGCTCGAAATGATCGGCGCGCGCCGTGCGGGATAGCGAGGGTAGATTCGTGTCGCGTACGCTCACGCTGTCGGCGAAAAATATCGTGTCGAATTTGGCGCGTTCGGCGATCTGCGCCAGTTCCGCGTAGTGTGCGAAGTCGAGTCCGCCACTCGCGTGTGCATCCGGATGCCGCCATGCGGCGATATGGTGGCCTGTCTCCATCAGGAAGGCGCCTAGTTTGATCTGCCGCTTCTGGCGATTTTCACCGCTCATCGTTCTCTCCGCGAAGGGTTTGTGTGTATGGGGGATGCCGCGGGTGTCACCACGCGAGCCGCCATTCGGTGATCGGTGGATTCGCTACTGGAATGCGCGTGCCGCCGTGTGGCGTGTCATCGTCGTGAGGCTCATGGCGCGCGGCGTCGTACTCGGCGAAGTCGGCCAGCACTTCGTCGCGCAAATGAATGAAGCGGGGATCGTTACGCTCGCGTGGACGCGGCAGAGCGACATCGACAATCCGTTTGATGCGGCCCGGCCGCGGCGCCATGGTGACGACGCGGTCGCCGAGGTAGAGCGCTTCGTCGACGTCGTGCGTGACGAGAATCATCGTGATGCGTTCGTGTTCCCAGATGCGTTGCAACTCGTTTTGCAGGCGGCCGCGCGTGAGCGCATCGAGCGCGCCGAACGGTTCGTCGAGCAGGAGCACGCGCGGGCGGTTCACGAGACCGCGTGCGATCGCCACACGCTGCGCCATGCCGCCCGATAACTGATGCGGATACGCATTCTCGAAGCCGTTCAGGCCGACGAGCGCGATATGCTGCGCGACCGCATCGCGCTTTTCTCGTGCCGACAGCGGCGCGTTACGCAACGCGGCGAGAATGTTTTGCGACGCCGTGAGCCACGGAAACAGGCGGTGATCCTGAAACACGATGCCGCGCTCGAGCGAGGTATCGCGCACCTTTTCTCCGGCAACGACGATGTCGCCGCTGTAATCGGTGTCCAGTCCCGCGATCAGCCGCAGCAAGGTCGATTTTCCGCAACCGCTCGAACCGAGCACGCTGACAAATTCGCCGGGGCGCACCCGCAGGCTGATGTCGTCGAGCACCGCAAGCGATGTGCCGCCTTGCTGCGTATAGCGCTTGCTGACGTGGAGAATGTCGATGCTGTCGGAAAGCGTGGAGGAAGTCATGTGCGGACCTTGATCTGTAATCTGTGTTCAGTGCAAATTCAGTGCATAGCCGGTGAATATCGGCTGCGTGCTTATCGAGCGGCCGCCTGTGAACGGCGCGCAAAGATCGCTCGCTCCACCGCGCGCGCCAGCGCGTTCAACGCCCAACCGGTCACACCGACCACGATCACGCCGAACAGCACCAGATCCATGCGGAACTGCTCACTGCCGTCGATCAGCGTATTGCCGATCCCGCTGCCTGCCACCAGCAGATATTCCGCGCCAAGGGTGGCGAGCCACGAATAGATCAGCGCGAGATAGAGTCCGGTGAAAATCGACGGCAACGCGGCCGGCAGAATGACAGCGCGGATCAATTGCCAGCGCGAATAGCGAAAAGCGCGCGCGACTTCGATGTAGGCGCGCGGCACGGCGTGAATACCGTCACATGTATGCGCGGCGACCGGCAGCAACGCGGCGAGCGAGAGGAACACGACTTTCGCTGCGTCGCCGAGACCGAACCACACGGAAATCAGCGGAATCCATGCAAACAGGGAGATCTGCTTGAACGTGTCGAAGCTCGGGCCAATCATGCGTGTGGCGAGCCGCGAGAAGCCGAGCACACTGCCAAGCAACAGGCCGCCAAGCGTGCCGATCACGAAACCGCTCGCTTCACGCGCGAGCGAGGCGGAAAGGGCCTTGAAAAGCGCGCCGCTGACGATTTGCTGCCAGGCGGTGGCCATCACCTGCGCGGGGCTGACCAGCAAGCCGCTCTTGACGACGTGTGCTTCCGAGATCGCCCACCAGATCGCAATGGCGACGATGGGCAAGACGGCGCCGCGCCAGTCGACGCGTGTGAGCAGGGGCCGGCGCGCACGCGCCGCGCGCTGGAAGGAGGCGGGCACGTTACTACCGCAGTCACAGGACGCATCGGCTGACTGTTTCGATCCGGCAGGCCGCTTAAAGAGAGCAAGACTCATCGTGGATACCTCATATGCGGTGCGTGGCAGCAATCGGCGCCATTACCATTACTCGCGAAACGCCGACGGTTGACCGCGCCGCAAACGCGCTTCGAGCGCGTCGAGCGAACGATTCATCGCGTAACCGATGGCCCCGACCACGACCACCGAGGCCATCACCAGGTCGAGCTGGAACAGTTGCCGGCCGTAGACGATCAGATAGCCGAGCCCTTCGGAAGAGGCCACCAGTTCGACCACCACCAGTGCGAGCCAGGCCTTGGTGAACGCGAGCCGCACGCCGGTGGCGAGCGTCGGCACGGCAGCGGGCAGGACGAGATAGACGATCCGTTGCCAGCGGTTGTATTCGAAGACGCGCGCGACTTCATCGAGCGAGGCGGGTGTCTGGCGGAATCCTTGCAGCGTGCTCAATGTCACGGGAACAAGCGCGGCATGTGCGATCAGGATGTATTTGAGCGGCTCGCCGACACCGACGAGCAGCAGTAGAAACGGCAGCCAGCCGAGCACCGGGATCTGCACGAGCGCATTGAAGCTCGGCAACACGTAGGCCTCGAAAGTGCGCGACAGGCCGAGCGCCGCGCCGAGCACATAACCGACCAAGGTGCCCGCAACGAAGCCGAGCAGCACGCGCTGGAGACTGATGAGCGTATTGCTTGCGAGATCGCCGTTGCGTGTCAACTCGACAAAGGTGTCGAACACCCGCTCAGGTGGCGGCAAAATCTGCGGCGCGATCCAGCCGCGCTCGCAACCGGTCGCCCATAAGGCGAGCAGGACGACTGGCAATACCCACGGCGCGAGATGCCAGGCGAGTGCGCGCAGGCGCGCATTGCGATAGAGCGGCGCGCGCGGCGCCGCGGCGGCGTGGCCGAGCCGTTCGCTATCGACCGGAAATGCGGTTTCGCTCATCGTGATCGCTCCCGTTTTAGCTGAGCGGCTTGCCGGCAGCGTCGTAGCGAGTCCAGTAGTGGTCGAGTTTTTGCGCGCGCAGCGCGTTGTCGAGATATTTCGTCTCGAACCAGCCGTCGACCTGGACGGGTTGGCGGATCAGTTTGAGTTTCAGCGCATCCGCCGCGACCGCTTTATAGCGCGCGACGACAAACGGGTCGATCAACGGCGAATTGCGGTCTTTCAGACTTTGATTCGCGAACTCGGCCTGCCATGAGGAATAGGGCACGCCGCTTTTGGCCCACAGCTTGAAGAGCGCGTCGCGGTTCGCCTCATCCGACGACCATTGCGCGCCCTGAACGAACACGTTGACGACGCGTTGCACGACATCCGGATGCGCGTTATCGAAATCGTCGAGTACCAGCAGATGCGCTTGACGCGTGAATTGCGGCCCATCGTTCTGCGATTCGTAGACGATTTTCGCGAGGCCCTGGTCGCGCAGCTTGTACAGGTGGTAGTCGTTGACCGACGCGTCGATCCCCTTGGACGCCAGCGCGGCGAGCGAGCTGGCGGTGTCGAGATTGATCACGCGCAGGTCGCGCTCTTCGAGCTGATTGGCGGCGAGCGCGTTGTCGGCGACCAGTTGCAGATTGGTGCCGCGAAAGATGGAGACGCGGCGGCCTTTGAGGTCCTTGATCGAACGCACGTCCGAATCCGTGGGTACGGCGATCTTGATACCGGTACGCACGCCCGAGGCGAGCAGGAGGTGAGTCTTCAGGCCGTTGGCGCGGGCGAGTACTGCAGGCAGATCGCCCTGAAAGGCGAAGTCGAGTGACTTGTCGGCAATCGCTTCATTCACGGCCGGGCCGGCGCCTTTGAAGAACAGCCATTCGACCTTGATGCCGTCGGCGGCGAATTCCTTTTCGAGCGACTGCTGCAATTGCACGGTCGCCGCGGGGGTGCCGCCGAAGGTAGGCGGGTCGCCCGTGCCCTGCTGCGCAACGCCGATCCGGATCACGGCGGGTTTGTCAGCATAGGCGTGAACCGCGGCAAGCGACAGGGTTGCCACGGCAACGAAAGATTTCAGCAGACGGAAATAGCGCATGCGGCGATACCGATGGATGGAAGAGAATGGAGTGCAAATGCTCAGATGGGCAGAGAGCTGGCACTACACGTTAGATTCGCGTGCCTTCGAATCCAACCAATCATTGCTGATAAGAAAATCTGCAGTAGTTCGAACCACGTTGCCTAAAAGGGTCCGTGCGGCACTGGCGCGGTGCAAGTGCGTGATTCCCGATTTGCATAGTTAAATTCGTCGTTTTGCGTGCGTGGATTGCATGGCTACCATGCGACGCTTCAGCCATTCATGCGAACGCGAGATCATGTCCACTGTTGCTTTTCCATCTACCGTCGCCGACCCGCAAGCGCCTGCGGGTAACACAGCGTCTCCCACTGTCATCCGTAGCGCACAGGATGTTTCGCGCATCGTCAATGCGGGCGCTGCAAAGGGCAGTAACGCACGTATCGTGATTGCGATCGCCCTGGGTGGAGTCTTTCTCGATGCTTACGACCTGACGTCGCTTGCTTACGGGATCAAGGACATCGCGCGCCAGTTTTCGCTGTCGCCGGTTCAGGTGGGATTCGTCTCGTCGGCGATCACGTTCGGCGCGATCCTCGGCGCGCTGTTCGGCGGGTATCTGACTGATCGCATCGGCCGTTATCGCGTGTTCATGGCCGATATGCTCTTCTTCGTGGTGGCGGCGATCGCAGCCGGTCTTGCGCCGAATGCGTGGGTGCTCGGCGGGGCGCGCTTTCTGATGGGCTTCGGCGTGGGGCTCGATCTGCCGGTGGCGATGGCGTTTCTCGCCGAGTTCTCGCGGGTGGCGGGCAAGGGCAACAAGGCGGCCAGTGTCGCCGCGTGGTGCCCCGCATGGTACGCGGCCACGAGCACCTGCTATCTGCTGATTCTCGGGCTGTACGCGATTCTGCCCGAGCATCAGCTTGGTTGGTTATGGCGTCTGACGCTCGCGTTCGGTGCGGTACCGGCCATCGTGATTATTCTCGTGCGCAGCCGCTATATCAGCGAATCGCCTGTTTGGGCAGCGAATCAGGGCGATCTCGAGGAGGCCGCGCGCATTCTGAAGCGCTCGTATGGCGTCGACGCAGTGGTTGAACGAAGCGCGACGCCGGTCAAGGCGCCGCGTGCGGCATCGTGGCGCAACTATGGGGTCCTGTTCAACGCCACTTACCGGCGCCGCACGATTCTTGCCGCGGTGATCGGCAGTGCTTCATCGTTCGGTTACAACGCGATCATTTTCGGCTTGCCGGTGATCATTACCAGCTTCTTTCATCAGGGGCCGCTTACGACGATCATCGCGGCGCTCTCGCTGAATCTGGCATTTGCGTTTGTGGGTGGGCTGATCGGCGTGCGCACCGCACCGACCGTCGGCGCGTGGAAGATGACCGTGCTCGGACACTCGCTGCAGTTCGCCTCGCTTATTGGGCTCGCGCTGATCGGCAAACCGGGCAGCGGCGCGCTTGTGGTGGTCGCGATCCTGTTGCTCGGCGGCTATCTGTTCGGGCAAGGTTTCGGACCAGGCTCCCATTCGATGACCTATGCGTCGCTGAGCTATCCGACCTCGCTGCGCGGAATCGGCGTGGGTTTCAACCAGACCTTGGTGCGTTCCGCGTCGACGGTCTCGCTGTTTCTGTTCCCGGTTCTGGCTGCGGCGTTCGGTACGAAGGTCTTCTGGCTGATCGCCATTGCGCCGCTGAGCTCGCTGCTCGTGCTGCTGGCGATCCGTTGGGAGCCGTCGGGGTACGACATCGACGCCGAGGACTACGCGGATTCAGGGGTGACGTCACGAGCGTAGGGTGCCTCGAAACAAATAAGCAAAGCGAAATTTGTTGGTTTGGGTAAGCCTGCGGCGCCGCGATACTTGATCGTCCGATGCTCACGCCATTCGATTTCGACGCATCCGTCTGCTGTTCAACTCCCAGACCGAAACCGACACCATGACGCAATCCAATCACCCTGATCAGCCTGCGCTCGACACACTGCGGCTGATTGGTCCCGCACCCGCGAACTGGGTCCCGCCGCGCGATGGCATCGACCATAACGTGGTGGTTGTCGGCGGTGGACAGACCGGCGCGGCGTTCGCTTTCGCCTTGCGGCGCGCCGGCATCGGTCAGGTCAGCGTGATCGACGCCGCTGCCGATGAAGGCCAAGCGGGCGTCTGGTTGAATCGCGCCCGCATGAACAAGCTGCGCACCCCTAAATCATTGGTGGGCCCCGAGGCGGGTCTGCCGGGGCTGAGCTTTCAGGCATGGTATGAAGCGCGCTTCGGCGCCGCTTCGTATGCGGAGATCGACCGGATTCCTCGCACGCGTTGGGCAGAATATCTCGCGTGGTACCGGCATTTCCTCGAAATTCCGATTCGCTACGGCACACGGCTTACGCGAATCGAACCTACGGGTGGGCATTTTCGTTTGCATCTGGAAGTACGCGATGGCGCCACGGTGCGCAATATCGTGGAGACGGCACGCAAGATCGTCCTCGGCAACGGCGTTGCGGGTAACGGCGGGCCGAACATTCCTGCTGTGCTGAAGAGCCTTCCGCCGACACTTCGTGCTCACACCTCCGAGGCGATCGATTTCGCTGCGCTGCGCGGCAAATCCGTGGCGGTGATCGGCGGCGCGGCGTCCGCATTCGATGCGGCAGGCACGGCGCTCGAAGCCGGCGCAGGGCAGGTGCATCTGTTCGTGCGGCGTGAGTGGATCGCGTCGGTGCCGGTGACTCGCACACGCGCCTATCCCGGCGCGTACGACAACTATTTCCATCTGCCTGACGCGATTCGCTGGTCGCAGGCGCGACGCTTCCGCGTTGCCGGTTCGACGCCGCCAGTCGACGCCCTGGAGCGCGTCACACGCTTTCCGAACTTTCATCTACATCTCGGCGCGCCGTGGGCACATGCAAGCGTCAGAGACGAGCGCGTGGAGACCGACGTGGCGGGTGAGTCGTTCGCATTCGATTTCGTCATTGCCGGCACGGGCTATGTGATCGATCCGGCGTTGCGGCCGGAGTTGGCACAGATCGCCGGGCATATCCGCCTGTGGCGCGATCAATACGTGCCCGCCGCAGGCGATAGCGACGACGCGCTGGGCGCGCATCCGTATCTCGGCGCCGCGCTCGAATACCTCGAGAAGGTCGAGGGCGAAGCGCCTTATCTGAAGCATATCCACGTCTACAACCCGGCGGCCTTCGTCAGTTTCGGATTGCCGGTCGGTGACGTGCCGAGCATGAAGCGCGATATTCCCGCCGTGGTGCAGCGAATCAGCCGCGATCTGTTTCTCGCCGATCTGGACGCGCATGAAGCACGGATTCACGGCGACATCGCCGCGGATTTCGACGATTCAGTCTACGCACAGAGCGTCTGGCAGCGCGACAGGGTCGACGTCGCGTGAGGTGGACCCGAGCAAGCGCATGGTCACGATAATTCAATAAGGCGAGAGGCAGGAGCCGCTATGTCCACGCAGTTCGAATCGATCACGACAGGAACGCCGGCCATCGGCACGGACGTCGTTGACATCAACCGCGCCGTAACACGGCGTGGGCTCTCACGCAGTGTTCTGATTGCGGGCCTCGCTGCCATAGCGTGGTTCGGCAGCGCGGCGCTGACCGAATGGTGGCCGAGTGCCGACGACTGGCCGTATACGAAAGAATTCGTCGCGTTGAAGCTGGTGCTCGCGGCATTTGCTGTTGCGACGACCGTCGCGGGATGGCGCAATCCGTCCACTCAGGCGACGACGCCCACGCGCACCAGCGCATGGCTTGGGGCAATGCCATGGTTGCTCGCGCTGGCGCTCGGCGTGAGCGCATGGGAAGCGATCACCGCACAACTCGAGTGGCTGCCGCGGCCCTTTTTCGCGCCACCGCAAGCGCTGATCGGCGTCTACGCCGAAGACTACCCGCGGCTTGGTTCGAGCGTCGTTCATTCGTTTGGACTACTCGCCTATGGCTACGTGTTAGGCGCGGCTGCTGGCTTCGTGACTGGCGTGAGCATTGGCTGGTCGCAGGCCGTGAGCTACTGGGTTCATCCGGTCCTGCGCCTGATCGGGCCACTGCCGGCTACCGCGTGGTTGCCGCTGGCGTTCTTCTTCTTTCCGTCGAGCTTCAGCGCGAGTGTGTTCCTGATCGCGCTGGCGACCGCTTTCCCGGTCGCAGTGCTGACCTGGTCGGGCGTAGCCGGCGTCAACTCGGCCTATTACGACATCGCGCGCACGCTCGGCGCGCGGCCCGCTTTCCTGATTCTGCGCGTGGCGATTCCGGCGGCGCTGCCGTCGGTCTTCGTCGGTTTGTTCATGGGTCTTGGCGCATCGTTTTCGGTGTTGATCGTCGCGGAAATGATGGGCGTGAAAGCGGGGCTTGGCTGGTATCTGCAATGGGCCCAAGGCTGGGCAGCCTACTCGAATATGTATGCCGCGCTGCTCGTAATGGCGCTGATGTGCTCCGGTCTGATCACCTTGCTGTTTCGTGTGCGTGATCGCCTGCTGGCCTGGCAAAAGGGATTGCTCAAATGGTAGCCGTACCCGAAGTGTTGAATCAGTCGGCCGCTGCTCGGCCGGTCCGCGACGGCGCGCGCATTGACGTGCGCCACGTCAGTCATCAATTCGCGCTGCGTGGCGCCGCGTTGCCGGTGCTGCACGACGTCAGCTTTACGGTCGAGCCGGGCGAGTTCGTCGCGCTGCTCGGCCCGAGTGGTTGCGGCAAGTCCACCTTGCTGCGGCTGGTCGCTGGACTCGATACGCCGACGCAGGGCAGCGTGCAGGCAGATGGAGCTGCAATTGTCGGTCCCGATCCGTCGCGTGTGGTGGTGTTTCAGGACCCGACCTTGTACCCATGGCGCACAGTGCGCGGCAATGTCGGGGTCGGTCCGCAGGCGCAGCGCGAACGCTTCGCGCGACGCAGCGGTCCGCAAGAGAAGCAGGCGCAGCAACGGATCGACGCCGCACTGGAGTTAGTCGGCCTTAGTGAATTCGCTGAAGCGTTTCCGCATCAATTATCGGGTGGCATGGCGCAGCGCGTGGCGCTGGCCCGCGCGCTCGTCAACGATCCGGCGCTGCTGGTGCTGGACGAGCCGTTCGGCAAGCTCGACTCCCTCACACGTATCCGCATGCAAGGTGAACTCGCGCGGCTCTGGCTGGACGCCCGCTTTTCCGTGTTGCTGGTGACGCACGACGTCGAAGAGGCGCTCCTGCTCGCCGACCGCGTGATCGTTTTCAGCGAGCGGCCGGCGCGTGTGGTCGCCGAAGTGCGTAACGACGCGCCGTATCCGCGCCATCGCGACGATCCGAAACTGGTGGCGCTGCGCCGCGAGGTGCTCGCCCAGCTCGGACTCGACACCTGAACGAATAGAACAATCGATAACGACCAGAGGAACAGTCAACCATGAATCCCTACGATGAATCTCCGCTGAGTCCGGCCCGCCGCGCGTGGTTGCGCAAGACGGCCTGGACCGCGGGCGCGGCGGCGCTCGGTGGTGCGTCGCTGATACCGGGAACGCTCGCGTTTGCTCAAACGCCGCAGGCTCCGCTTAAGCCCCTCAAGCTTTCCTGGAACGCGGGCGCGATCTGTACCGCGCCTGTTGCCGTTGCTGTGAAGCAGGGCTTTTTCGAGCGACACGGTTTACAGGTGGAACTCGTGAATTTTTCAGGGTCGACCGATCAGTTGCTCGAAGCAATCGCGACGGGCAAGTCCGATGCGGGTGTCGGCATGGCGCTGCGTTGGATCAAGCCGCTGGAGCAGGGCTTCGATGTGAAACTGACGGCCGGGATTCACGGCGGGTGCATGCGTTTGCTGGCCACGCGCGCGTCGGGCATCGTCGATGTGGCGGGACTGAAGGGGCGTACGATCGGCGTGAGCGATATGGCGAGTCCGACCAAGAATTTCTTCGCCATCGTGTTGAAGAAGATCGGCGTCGATCCGGAGCGCGATGTGAACTGGCGCCAGTATCCGGCGAACCTGCTCGGCGAAGCGCTGAAGAAGGGCGAAGTGCAGGCGATCGCGGATGGCGACCCGACGATCTGGTCGATCCGCGAATCCGACCACCTGTATGAGGTGTCGAACAATCTGTGCGGTGAATATCAGACGCGTTCGTGCTGCGTGCTCGGCGTGCGCGGTACGCTGGTGCGAAAGGATCGCGCCACCGCGCAGGCGTTGACGCAGGCGCTGCTCGAAGCGACGGAGTGGACTGCGAATCATCCTGCGGATGCCGCCGCGATTTTCTCGGTCTATACGCCGTCCGCCGATGTGAGCCAGTTGGCGGCGATGCTCAAGAGCCATACCGATCGCCACCATCCGGTTGGGGATGCGTTCAAGAAGGAGATCTCGCTTTATGCCGACGATCTGAAGGCGGTCGGCGTGCTTAACAGCGGGACTGATTCCAACCGTCTCGCGGATCGGGTGTTCTCGAACGTGCTGGCTTAACGGCGCCCCGTATCCGTCTGATATGCCGTCTGCGTCGATCGATAGTCGAATTTATCGTTTGGCCATGGCGGAAGGCATCGTTACGCTAATCGGCTTGCCTATGATGCGCCGACGCCATGATGAATCCGCACAACTCCCCGCCGTCGCGCGGCCGCCGTCGACTGCTGGGTCGCCTGGCGGCCGGCGGCCTGGTCGCTTCTCAAGCTGCTACCGCAAGTGAATTGCTCAAGCCGCTCGCGGTCGCGCAATCGAGCCGCGTGCCCGGTGCGCCCGTTCTCGAACATCCATACGGTGTGCCGTCACCGTATGAGGCGAATGTCGTGCGGCGGAGTGCGCACGCGTGGCCACTGCCCGGCGCGGCTTCGTCGATGACGCCGCTCGCCGATCTGCACGGCACGCTCACACCCAACGGCCTGGTCTACGAACGTCATCACGGCGGCGTGCCCGACATCGACCCCGATCAGCATCGGCTGGCCATTCACGGCCTTGTACGCACGCCGAAACTGTTCACGATGGACGATCTGCTGCGCCTGCCGTCCGAATCGCGGATTCATTTTCTCGAATGCTCCGGTAATACCGGCAATGAATGGAATGGCCCGAGCGGCATGCCGGTGCAACTCACGCATGGTTTGTTGTCGTGCTGCGAATGGACCGGGGTGCGTTTGTCGACTTTGCTCGAAGAGGTGGGCGGTGTGACGGCGTCCGGCAACACAAGCGGCGGCGGCTGGTTGCTGGCCGAAGGCGCGGACGCCGCTGCGATGACGCGCAGCTTGCCGCTCGAACGGATACTCGATCGCGCTCTCGTGGTCTATGCGCAAAACGGCGAACGCTTGCGCCCCGAGAGCGGCTATCCGTTGCGTCTGATCGTTCCCGGCTTCGAGGGGAATACGAACGTCAAGTGGCTGCGCCGGCTGAAGGTGGTCGACGCGCCGTTGCAAACGCGCGAGGAAACGTCGAAGTACACCAGCCTGCTCGCGAACGGCACCGCGCGTCAGTTTGCGTTCGAGATGGACGCGAAGTCGGTGATCACGCGGCCGTCGCCGGGACATCGTCTCACCACGCACGGCTATTACCCGATCACCGGTCTGGCCTGGTCCGGACGCGGGACGATCCGCAAGGTGGAGGTGTCGACCGACGGCGGCGCGACGTGGCGTCCCGCGCGTCTGGACGGTGCGATCCTGGATCGTGCGCTGACGCGCTTTCAGGCGGACTGGCGTTGGGATGGCGGCGCTGCCGTGATTCTTTCGCGCGCCACCGATTCGACCGGCTATGTGCAACCGACCCGTGCCGAACTCGTCGCCGCGCGCGGCCTGAATTCGCAGTATCACTACAACGCGATCCAGCAATGGCGAGTGGATGCAAGCGGCGAGGTGCGTAATGCGTGATGGCCGCCGTTTGAGAGGTATGCCGGCGCGAACGGCACGGACCGCGCTGGCTGTGCTGGTGTCGCTCTCGGCGCTGGCATCGTGCTCATCGATCGCGCCGGGTGACCAGAGCGCCAGGTCGATCCACGAGATCGGCACGCCGCTCACGGATCAGGACCTCGCCGCCTGGAACATCGACATCGCGCCGGATGGCCGCGGCCTGCCTGCGGGCAGCGGCGACGTCGCCACTGGCGCGCACATATTCGCCGCGAAATGCGCGGCGTGCCACGGCGCGCATGGCGAGGGCGGTCTCGGCGATCAACTGGTCGGCGGGCAGGGCACACTGACCAGCGCGAAGCCGAAGCGCACCGTGGGCAGCTACTGGCCCTATGCGACGACGCTGTTCGACTATATCCGCCGCGCGATGCCTTACAACGCGCCCGAATCGCTTTCCGCCGACGAGGTGTACGCGCTCAGCGCATTTCTGCTCAACCAGAACGGCATCGTGCCGGCGAATACGCGGCTCGACGCAGCCTCGTTGCCGCGTGTGGCGATGCCCAATCGTGGCGGTTTCGTGGCTGATCCGCGTCCGGGGCAGCTATGAGGCGCTCGCGCTGATCGGATGGTCCGGGAGCGGGCCCGAAGCGACGCTAACTGATATTGCCGGCTCGCTCATGCAGTCGTTTTATGCAGTGGCGTCAAGCGGCTGGTGCAGCAGGCGCATTCGGCGTGTATTTCCGCAGCCGCTGGGAAATCAGATGCGAAGGCTTTTCGATCATCCGGTAAAACGCATAACTGATGGCGAATGCCAACGCCACCTGTACGAACCATGCGAATCGGGACGTCTCGTCGAATCGGGTCATTTCCAGCAGGGCGAGCGCCATCTTGTGGCAAAGATAGAGGCTATAGGACCACGCGCCAAAAGTAGCCAGTCTGGACCAGACGCCGCTTCTGGACGGCGTGGCAGTCTCCGCCGCGATCCAGACTGCCGCCAGGAACTGAAATAGCGGAAGCGTGATATCGGGCGTAATCAACGGCACAACGGCCGGTTTGAGATTCGATTCGGACAGCAAAATCATAATGGCCGCCCCGGCCGCGACAATTACCACTCTCAGCGCAACCAGGTGATTCGCGAGAAAACGGGTGCTTCGATCAAGGCCGCGCTTGATCATCAGGGTAAGCGGCGAATATGCGCCACGGATGTGGAACTGCTCCGCGTTGCGCTGAGTCTCCGCGATCAGGCAGCCGAAGATCCATCCAGCCGCATACAGTAAAGCCGTACCCGGAACGCCATACGTCTCAATGACGCAGCCGTGGCAAACCGGGTGCCCGATCAGACGAACCACGGCCACCATCACGCCTGCCGCAACCGCGCAGCCAACGATCATTTCGCCGATGTAGCGAAAGCGGGCGCGCAGGAGCGGATAAGCGGCGTAATACACCATCTCGCAGTAGAGCGACCACAGTACGGATTCCAGATAGTCCTGTCCGGTCGGCAAAGGTTGAACGAGGCACAGCAGGATGACCAGCGGTAATCCAATGCGGATGAATCTGGATGCGTAATAGTTGATCGGCTTTAGCGTCACATCCTTTTGATATGCGTTGTGGATGCAATAGCCGGAAATGACAAAGAAGACGATGACGGCGGCAGGGCCCGCGAACAGCGCTGTCGAGCCGGACCACAATGCGCCGCCGAGGATGGCGAGTTGATGAGACAGAAGTTCTTTAAACGCGGGGGGCTTGAAGTGATACATCAGGACCCAGAAAGCCGCGAGGAATCGAATCGCGTCGATCTTTAGCGACTTATTCAGATTCGCGGACGCTGACAAATTCAAGGTGATCGCCATTTTTGCCCCTTCTTCTATTCAGGCTGCGGCGATCTTACGTCTGTCATCAACAACAAAAATCGAAAAAAATGGGGAAATAAATGTCCCACCAGGCCTCAGTAAAATGCAATGCCGGACGATTGTTTTTGTCAGCGTCAGGGGCGGGTTTACAGCAATAGTTTGCGGCACTGACACAGGTTCTAGCTCGAATAGATTGATGCGGGCACAATTCAAAGCTAGGCTCTTTCGAAACCGAACAATAATTCGAGGCATAAGGATCCAATGACTCCATCGGAAAGCATTGACCAATTGATCGCAGGCATCACGGACTGGCGTGGCAAAACGTTCGCCAGCATCCGCAAGACCATCCTCGAAGCCGACCCGGAGATCATCGAGGAATGGAAGTGGATGGGAAGCCCGGTGTGGTCCCGCGACGGGATGATCGCCGTCGCCAACGCTCACAAAGGGAAGGTGAAGCTGACCTTTGCCCACGGGGCGAATCTCGCCGATCCTGACAAGCTTTTCAACGCGGGCCTCGACGGCAACGCGAGACGGGCGATCGATTTTTTCGAGGGCGATAAGGTCAACGGACCCGCTTTAAAGAAACTCGTGCGTGCCGCTATCGAGTACAACCAGACCAAATTGAAGAAAAATGCGCCTGCGAGTACTCGAGCTAAAGCACATAAAGCTAAAGAGGCGTGATGCGATAGCGCTATCTGGGGGAAGCGCTTAGGCCGATTAATCTGATTGGAATATGTGTAGCGTTCAGCGCGACAGCAACGAAACGGTTGCGATGCCCAGGATCGTCATGACGAGCGAAGCCGCCACGTGAATGACGATCTCGCCTGCCGCCCAGCCGAGCCGGCCGTCCTGCAAGCGCTGCACGACTTCCGCTGAGAACGTCGAGAAGGTCGACAGGCCGCCCATCAAGCCCGTGATGATGAAGAGCCGCCATTCGGGCGCGATCTGCGGTGCCCGTGCGAACCCCGCGACCGCGACGCCGATGACATAGCCGGCGATCACGTTAGCGGCGAAGGTGCCGAGCGGCATACCCGTGAACAGGCCGTTCAAACGGATACCGAGAAACCAGCGGAACAGTGAGCCGAGCGCGCCGCCAATGCCGACCGCGAGAATGGACAAATACATGCAAAAGTACTCTGACGTAGCCAAAAGGTCGACAAACCGGGCTCGAGCGGGTGGCGTGATGCCGCGTCCGCAATCGTCCGGGCGAAGCAGGCATCATCAGCCATTGAGGGCGGTTAATGGAGAATGCCATCTCCAGCGCGCCAGTCTAGCATTGGCAGGGCATTGGGGACAGGTGAGAGCCATCGCGGCGCGCATGTGCACTCTGCGTGGTTTGGGGCGTGATCTAGAATGAATCGAGGGCCTGCGAGCATCTGCCGTGGGCCACTGCAACGCCGCAACTGCGCGGGAGGCCGACATGACGAAGGGCTACCAGCTCACGTTCTATACGGAGAAGAACCGGCGCCACGGCCATCAATCGGTCGTGGAATGTCTGCTGTCGATCGCGAAGCTCGTCGGCATTCATGGCGCGACCGTCGTAGCGGCGTCCGAAGGGGTCGGCCACGCAGGCGCACGGCACGCAGCGCGCTTCTTCGAACTGGCGGATCAACCGCAGATGGTGATCTTCGCGGTCACCGAAGGGGAGGCGGAAGCCTTGCTCGAGGCGGTGCGAGCGGGCAGCGTCCCGGTGTTCTACACGCGTTGCCCGATCGAATTCGGCCTGATCGGCGAGCATGGGGACGTGAAACATCCGGCACGCCGCTGACCCTGGTTTGCAGTTAATTTGCGGTCAATTAGCGGTTAAGCCATCAGCCGACGCTTGCATGCTCCGGCGTCGCCGAAATGCAAATCCGCACCGGGATGGGATTCGCACCGATCGCTCCCGATCCGGTAGTGCACCATCCTTTGCACCTCGGACAACGATGAAAGCAAAATGTAAGTGCGCAACGGTTTCATACTGGTCCTAACGTTCCAAATCGGGGCACAGCATTCGATTTGATTTACGTTTAATTCAAAAGCCTGACGTTTTATGCGGATTCGTTGTGCCCGGGTTCGTATTTGGCGGCACAAGCCTGGTCGGTGGCGCGCCGTCTTTGTCTTCCTGCGCAAACGCCGACATAATGTGCCGTCCCGCGCACGATCTGCCGGCCATCGACTTCCAATGCGCACGCATGAGACTGACCACTAAAGGCCTGTTGCTGATCGCAATTCCGGCCGTCTTCGAACTGGCGTTGCTGTCTGGACTCGTCATGGCGCAGGCCGACGCGACGCAAGCCGAACGGTGGGCCATCCATAGCGAAGACGTGCTGCGCCAGACCATCGCGATTCTCGATCCGGTGCTGAGTGAGTCCGTGGCGCTGCGCGGCGCGGTGCTCGCCAACGATACCCGCTTTACGACGCCGGTCACCTTGTGGGTCGACGTCGACCGTCGCATCGATCAACTGGCCGAGCTGGTTGCCGACAACCCGGCGCAAGTCGAGCGCGTGGTGCAGGTGCGCCAGGCCGTGCAGGGGTATCGGCAATGGTCGGACCGCGTTCAGGACATGCTGCATTCGGGGCGGCGGCGTGATCTGCTCGATCGCTTCCGCGAGCTGGCCTCGGCCGACGTGCTCGATCGCTTCCGTCAGCAGGTGGTGGCTTTCCAGGCTGAAGAGCGGCGCCTCGACACATTGCGCTCGAATGCCGCCGACGCCGCGCGTGAACGGCAACAGACGCTGATCGTCGCGGCCGTGTTCGGCTCCTTGCTATTCGTCGCGCTGGCCGTGTGGCTGTTCACGCGCGGCGTGCGCGGCCGGCTTGCGGTGCTGTCCGATAACGCCGGGCGCCTCGCGGGCAACGAGCCGCTGGCGCCGATCAGCCCGGGGCGCGATGAAATCGCCCGGCTCGATCTGACCTTGCATGAAACCAGCCGGCGCCTGCTCGAAGCCGAGCGCATCCAGGCGCGTTTCCAGTCCGATCTGGCGCGGCGCACCAGCGAACTGGCGCGCATCAACGAGACCTTGCGGCAACAGACTCAGGAAAACGAAATGTTCATCTATAGCGTGTCGCACGACCTGCGTGCGCCGCTGGTGAATCTGCAAGGCTTCTCGAAAGAACTGATTCGCGCGTGTGATGAGCTGCGCGTGGCCTTGCGCCAGTCGTCGCTCGCGGCAGAACCGCGGCAGCGCATCGAAAGGGTGGTCGGCGAGGATATCGGCGAGGCGCTGCATTTCCTGCAGACCGCCGTGCTGCGGGCATCTCATATCATCGACGCGCTATTGCGGCTGTCGCGTGTCGGCCGTGTGGAGTACCGGCGGCAAAAGGTCGAAGTGCGCGATATCGTGCCGCGCGTGGTCGATGCCATGCAAGGGTCGATCCGGGCGCGCCGGGCGCATGTCATCGTCGAGGATTTGCCGGCGGTGTGGGGCGACCCGACCGCGCTCGAACAGGTGTTCGCGAATCTGATCGGCAATGCGGTCAATTATCTGGATCCCGCGCGCGAAGGCCGGATCGAAATTGGTACGACGCCGGCACCGCCCGGTGTGCATTCGCTACGGATTTTCTACGTGCGGGACAATGGCCTGGGCATTCCGGCGGTCGCGTTGCCGCGGCTTTTCAATGCCTTTCAGCGGCTGCACGGCAATGTGGCGGCGGGTGAGGGCATCGGCCTCGCGCTCGTGCGGCGCGTGGTGGAACGGCACGGCGGACGCGTGTGGGCGGAGTCGAAAGAGGGCATTGGCACGACGTTTTACCTGTCGCTGCCTGAAGCCGACGTGCGGACGGCGCAACTGGCGGTTGAAACGCATGCGGCGCTGGCGGACGGGGTTCACGCGGTTCGTGCTGTGCGCGAGGGCCTCGGCGATCGTGATGGCCTCGCCCCGCGCGGCGGCGCGCCGGCGCATGCCGCCAATGCCGCCAATGCCGCCAATGCCGCGCCCGGTATCAGTACGCGGTAAAGAGCCGGCGCGGCTTGAGGAGTTTGCTGCCGCGTATCGACCAGTAGCAGCCGCAGACGAGCAGGATCGCCACGCCGGTCAGCGCCTCGCGCGGCGCCGGGTGCAGGCCGGGCAGGCCGTCCAGGGCGAACAGGCCGTGCGCGACGATCAACAGCGCCGCCCACAGCGAACACGCCGCTTGCACCAGCATGCGTGTGCCAGTCAGACGCCGCGCGCGGTTTTCTCGCGACCAGTTGGCCGGCGTACGCGCGCAGAAAAAAGCAATCGCCATCAACGTGACGGCGAGCATGACGATCCAGTCAGTCAGTTCCATCGAAAGGGGCTCCCAAGTCAACCGGCGACTATAGGAAAACCTTGCGTTGCGAACTATCGGACGAGTCTCAAATATGGGTGTGTTTTGCGAGCGCGCAGTGCCGCGAGGGCAAGGCGCTCGCTTGAGGATCAGAGTTCGATCCGGGTGCCGAGCAGCACGAGGAACTGACGCAGCCACTCAGGGTGAGCGGGCCATGCGGGGGCAGTGACGAAATTGGCGTCGGTGATCGCCGCATCGACCGGAATGTCGACGTACTCGCCGCCGGCCAGCTTCACTTCGGGTGCGCAGGCCGGGTAGGCGGAAATGCGCTTGCCGCGAATCACGTCGGCGGCAGCCAGCAGTTGCGCGGCGTGGCAGATCGCGGCGATCGGCTTGCCTGCTTCGGCGAACTGCCGCACGAGCTCGATCACCTTGTGGTTGAGTCGCAGGTATTCCGGCGCGCGGCCGCCTGCGATTGCCAGCGCGTCGTATTGACGCGGATCGGCGTCCTCGAACGTTGCATTGAGCGTGAATTGATGGCCGGGTTTTTCGGTGTAGGTCTGGTCGCCTTCGAAATCATGAATCGCGGTCTTGATCTTGTCGCCCGCTTTCTTGTTCGGGCAGACGGCGTCGACTACGTGGCCGACTGCCTGCAGTGCCTGAAACGGCACCATCGTTTCGTAATCCTCGGCGAAGTCGCCGGTCAGGAACAGAATCTTCTTTGCTGCCATCGCATGCCTCCTATTGATCAACGGAACACATCGAACGCTCAGGCAGTCTACTCCAACACGTTTGACAGAACCGCGACGGAGTACGCAATGAAGTATTTCGAATGGCGCGTACTGCACGCTGACGATGCGGCGGCGCTGGCGCAATTGTTTCGAGCCGCAGCCAGGCAGCTTCGAGTCCGCGGGCTTCCGGGTGCTCGTCGAGGAGACCGTGCCGCGCAACGGCGTATCATGGGCCCGTTTTCGCATGCGGAAGCCGCTCGATGCGGCTCACACTTAAATATGACTTTATCCATTCGTTCGCCGTTGTTGCGCCGCGTCGCGGTTGTTGCCCTCGTGTTCGGCGGCCTCACGGCTTGTCAGAAGAACGATGCGTCGGCGCAGGTCGCCGGCAAGCTCAACGATGCGGCGCAAGCCGCCGGTCAGAAGCTCGATCAGGCGGCCAGCTACGTGGGCCAACAAGTCGATGCGACCAAGGCCGCCGCGCAGCAGAACCTCTCATCGGCGTCCGCGCCGTCGATCACGATCGATCCGGCCTCGCTGGCGTCGAGCGCGCAAGCCAACCTGCAAGGCGCGGCGAGCGCGACCAATGCGCAACTCGGCAAGGCGGCGGCGCTGACCGGCCAGGGTCTCGAGACGGCGGGGCGCAAGCTGCAGGAATGGTCGGCGCAAAGTTCGGCGTCGTCGGCGGGCTTTTCTGCTTCGGCGTCGGCATCGAGCGATTCCAGCGATGCGCAAAAGCAGATGGACAAGTGAGATGGCGGCCGGTGCGTCCGGCCGTTCGTTTGTCCGTTTGACAGTCGGATTAAATGTAATTACTATGGTTACACATAGTCGTCGCCGGGCAGGTTTGCTGTGAATACGAGTAGCCGGTTTGCATTTGCAGTGCATGTGCTCGCGCTGCTGTCGTTGCAGGAGGGCGTGCCGCTCTCGTCGGAGATGATCGCGGGCAGCGTGAATACGAATCCTGCGTTGATCCGGCGTTTGCTGAGCATGCTGGCCGATGCGGGTCTCACGACCTCGCAACTCGGCGCGGGCGGCGGCGCGCTGCTCGCCAAGGCGCCTGACGAGATCACCCTGCTTCAGGTGTATCGCGCGGTAGACGATGCGCAATTGTTCGCCATGCATCGCGAGGAGCCGAACCCGGCGTGCATGGTGGGGCGGCATATCCAGGTCGTGCTGCGCGGCATTATCGACGAAGCGCAGCAGGCCATGGAAGCGTCGCTCGGTGCACGCACGCTGGCTGATGCCACTGCCGACCTGATGCGCGCTGAACGGGCGCTAGAGCGCAAGCGGCGTTCGCATGGGTGATGCAGCGACGAGGGTGGCAACGAGGGTGGCAAAGAAAGTAGCAACGAGGCGGTATCGAAGGGCGCGCACGGTGTAATCGGAACCTGCGCACCTGAGAACGGACGGGGGCTTACGCCCCTCTTTTTTCCACTTTATATGTAATCAATCCAGTTACAGATAAACTAATGACAGGAGCATTGAAATGAGCAAACAGTTGAAGATCGCGTTGTTCGGCGCCACCGGCACGATTGGTTCGCGGATCGCCGCGGAAGCTGCCCGCCGCGGGCATCAGGTGACGGCGCTGGCGCGCAATCCGGCGCGCGTGCCGACCGACGTGGCGAATCTCAAAGCCGTGCAGGCCGATCTGCTCGACGCCGCGAGCGTCGGCGCCGCGGTGCGTGGCCACGACGTGGTGGCAAGCGCATATGCGCCGCCGCACGACGATCCCGCGGCGGTGTCCAAGGCGACCCATGCGCTCGTCGACGGCGTACGCGCGGCGGGCTTGAAGCGCCTCGTGGCGGTGGGCGGCGCGGGTTCGCTCGAAGTGGCGCCGGGCAAGCAGTTGGTCGACACGGACGGTTTCCCGGACGCCTATAAAGCGGTCGCACTGGCCCATCGCGATGCACTCAATTACTACCGCGGCGTTACCGACCTCGACTGGACGTTCTTCGCGCCGGCCGCGCTGATTGCGCCGGGCGAGCGCACCGGTACGTTCCGCACGGGCGCGAACACGCTTCTGGCCGACGCCGAGGGCAATAGCCGCATTTCCGCGGAAGACTATGCGATCGCCTTCGTCGACGAATTGGAGCAGGGCCGTTTCGTCCGTCAGATCGCGACGGTCGCTTATTGAGTCTTGACGGAGTGCCGGACCGCGCGCGGCTCCTGTCGTGCCTGGTCCGTTGCGCGCGCCCTGGCGGCAGTTCGAGGGGGTGAAGGCAGCCCGCCGTTCCTCGAACTTGCGCAAGCGTCCTAACATTCGGTTACGCATGTTCGGGCGCTGGTGGTGAAACTGCGGCTACACTGGCGTCTCCCGTTTTCTTACGGATCGCCATGCAGTCATGCCCATTGCGGCGTGAGTCCCGGGCCGCGCCGTCTAACGGCGGGCAACTGGCGACTCGCGCCGTCTTTCATTTTCCTTCCAGTCGTATCGGGCGCGGCATTCGTGCTCATGTCGCGGCGTGGTTCGGCGCGTGGGCGGCCACGGTCTGCCTCGTACTGACCCTCGGCATCGGATGGATGCCTGCGACCGCCCAGGCCGCCGGTGCCGGCACGCCGGTCATTCCGGCCTTGCAGAGCCTGATCAATAGCGCGACGGCAACGCCGGCGTCTGCCGCCTCGGGTGCCTCGGCCGCGGAAGCGGCCTCCGCGCCGTCGCCCGCGAGCCAGGCGGAACTGACGCGCTCGCTCGACAGCGTGATCACCACGCTCGACAACGACAAGCAGCGCACCGCGCTCGTCGCCCAGCTCAAAAAGCTGCGTGACGTGTCGCAAAACGCTGCGCCAGCCGCGCCCGCGTCCGCGACCGCCCAAACGAGTGCTGGCTTGCTCGGAGCGATCGCGTCGGGCATCGCGTCATTCGAATCCAATGTGCATCAGGGCCGCACGCCGGTGCGCTATTGGGGCGGGAGATTCAACGCGGCCGGCAACGAGCTCTACACGATCATTTCGGGCCAGGGGCAAGAAGGCTTCGGGCGCATCGTCTTTGCGATGATTGCCATGCTGGCCGGCTGGGGCGCGTGCGCCGGCGCGCTGATCTACGTGCAGCACCGGCTATACCGGCGCTTCGGTATCCTCATGGGGCTCAAACCGAATCCCACCACGCGCGAGCTGCTGATCTTCGCGCTGCGCCGGGTCGGCCCGTGGATCATCGCCTTTCTCGCCGCGTTGCTGTTCGTGCGCGCGATGCCCGATGCGCTCGGCCGCACGCTCGGCCTGGTGGTCGCCTATGCGATCGTTGCGGGTGCGGTGTTCTCGGCGATCTGTCTGATCATGTTTTCGCTGTTCGGCTCAGGGCATCGGCGGGTTGCGGTGCACCTGCTGATCGAACACGCGCGGCGCGTGCTGTTCGTGGTGGGCATATGCGCTGCCCTCGGCGATGCGGCGGTCAATTACGACGTCGAGCATCAGCTCGGATCAAATCTCGCCGCGCTGATTTCGACGGCCGCCAACATGACGGCCGCCGTGCTCACCGGCTATTTCGCGCTGGCATTCCGCCGGCCGATCGCGCATCTGATTCGCAACCGGCCTTACGAGCAGCGCCACGATCACAGGGCCGCGACCGACGCGTTCGACGTGCTCGCCTCGCTCTGGCACTTGCCGGTGCTGGTGCTCGCCGGCGCGTCGGTGGTCGCCACGCTCGGCGGCTCGGGCTCCAGCGAAAACGTACTGCAGATTTCGGTGGTCACCGCACTGTTGCTGGTGTTCGCATTTTTCCTTTCGGCCATCGTGCTTCGTGTGACGCGCCCGCGAAGCCACCGCGCGCGGCGCCGCTCGCCTTATCTGTCGCGCCTGCTGCGCTTTTGCGGCACGCTGCTGACGCTGTTCATCTGGCTGTTCTTCTTTGAGCTGGCGGCACGTTTATGGGGCGTATCGCTCGCGGAAGTCGTGGAGAAAAACGTTGCAGCGCGCGGGATTGCGCACGCGGTGACCGCGATCATTGCGACCGTGTTCATTTCATGGCTGCTGTGGATTCTGGTCGACACGGCAATTACCGAGGCTCTCAATCCGGGTGGTCCGCGCAACAAGTCGCGCAATCCGAGCATGCGGGCGCGCACGATGCTGCCGCTGCTGCGCAACGTGCTGCTGGTGACGATCATGACGATTGCCGGCATCGTCACCGCGGCGAACCTGGGCATCAATGTGACGCCGCTCCTGGCCGGCGCCGGTGTGATCGGCCTCGCGATCGGTTTCGGCGCGCAGTCGCTCGTGACCGACCTGATCACGGGGCTGTTCATCATCATCGAAGATACGATCTCGGTCGGCGACTGGATCGACGTCGACGGCGGCCATGCGGGCACCGTCGAGCATCTGTCGATCCGCACCGTCCGCCTGCGCGACGGGCAAGGCGCGATCCACGCGATTCCGTTCTCGCAGATCAAGATCGTCAAGAACCTGTCGCGCGACTTCGCCTATGCGGTGTTCGAAGTGCGCATGTCGTTCTCGACTGATGTAGATCAGATCACGCAACTGATTCGCGAAGTCGGCGCCGATCTGATGGCCGACTTCCGCTACCGGCGCGAAATGCTCGGACCGATCGAGGTGTGGGGGCTCGACCGCTTCGATCCGAACTGGATGGTCGTGAAAGGGCAGATCAAGACGCGGCCGTTGCAGCAATGGAGCGTGGCGCGCGCCTTCAATCTGAGGCTCAAACGCAAGATGGACGAAGCCGGCATCGAGATTCCGGTGCCGCAGATGCGGGTGTACACGTCGTCGAAGGATAGCGAGGGACAGCCTTTGCCGGACGATGAACTGCCTGAGGTCGGCCCGCATGGGCATGGGCACGCGCATGCCGAGGCGGCGGCTGCCACGCGGACCGCGCACGCTGCGATGGCGGTGGCGCGCGATGTGTCGCACGAACCGCGTCCGGCGCCGCCGCCGACCGGGCAGACCGCGCCGATTCCGCCGCAGATTCCGACGGCCGGAGAAGCGGGTGGTAAAAACTGATTGGGCTGGATGCGAGGCGAGGCTAGCGGACCTTGGCACGGTCCGCGTCCGCCGTTCGCGTCTTTAGGCAGAGCCTACTGGTTTCAGACGAGCGCCGGCGCGTCGGCTGCGCGCACGATGTCGTTGACGTGCGTGGCGATCTGCGCGCCTGCGACACCGTAGATATGCAGCGAGACGGCAGGCGCGTCGCTGCAATTACCCAGCCGGTGAATGCCGCCCTTGCCGCCGCGTACAAACGACACAGCTCCGGCATTGCGCGCCTGGGTACGCGTGGCGCTTGCGCAGTGCTGCGCGCCATTCCATTCGAAGACCGTTTCGCTCAGCGTGCCGTCGAGCACCGCGTAGCCGCACCACGTGTGGTGCGCATGCACCGGGCTTGCCTGGTGCGGCAGCCACACCAGCGCGGCGATCGCATAGCGGCCGTGCGGATCGGCGGCCAGCAGATGACGGCGGTAATTTTCAGTGGAGCCTTCGCGTTGCGCCGAGGTGAGCAAATCGGGATTCGCCGCGGCTTCGGCCAGCGCGATGCGCATGCTGCGCGCGAAGAAGGTCGAATCGGACGGTTCGGGAAATTTTACGCAGGCTTCGAACATGGCGTCGAGTGCGTCGCACAGGTGCGTAAGCGGCGCGGTGCGGTGCGCGCGCGAGGGCGTTTCATTCGCTCCGGCAAACTGTGCGGCATGGGCTGAGGAACGGGCGGCGGGTGTTGAACGGAGGTCTTGGCTCATGATCGCGGCGCAGCGGCATGGCTGCTTATCGGCTATTTTTGGATAGACATATTTATACCGGTTTGCCCGGAGAAAGAGTTTCCATATAATTCCCCCTGAAGTCTTAAAAGTAGAATAATTTCCTATGGGGGTGTGAAGATGGGAATGGATATCATCGATCGGAAGCTTCTTGAGCTGCTGCAGGAAGACGCAACCATGCCGATCGCCGAACTGGCGCAGCGCGTGAATCTGTCGCAAACGCCGTGCTGGAAGCGGCTGCAGCGTCTGAAAGAGACGGGTGTGATTCGCGCTCAGGTGGCGCTGTGCGATGCGCGCAAGTTAGGCGTGGGTACCACCGTATTCGTCGCGGTGCGCACCAACCAGCATACCGAGGCCTGGGCGCAGACCTTTACGCGCGCGGTGCGGGAGATTCCGGAGGTGGTGGAGGTGTACCGGATGAGCGGCGAAACCGATTACCTGCTGCGCGTGGTGGTGTCCGATATCGACGACTACGATCGCGTCTACAAGCTGTTGATCGCCGCGGTGCCGCTGTACGACGTGAGTTCGAGTTTCGCGATGGAACAGATCAAGTATTCGACGGCGCTGCCGGTGCGGCCTTCGGCGGTGGTGGAGGGGCGCTGACTGCAAGCCGTGTGCAAGCTCAGTGGGCGTAGAATGCCGCCTTCCCAGACACTATCCGCGACTGCCTCGCGAACCGAGCCCGCCTCATGAACAAACCGCCGCGCAAGAAGAACCCGACCTTTGGCATTGCTGTTTTCATCGTGGTCGCGGTACTGCTGGTGATCGCCACGCTCTTCTATAACGCCATCACGGAAAAGCGCGAATTCGATCGCCAGAACGCGCCGGCGCCGACGATTTCATCGGACGCGGTGGCTGCGGCTGCTGCGGCTACCGCAGCGAAGCCCGCAAGCGGCGCCGCGCAATAAGGCGACCCGAGCGTTTCACTCGTCCGGCAGGCGAATGACGCTCGCATCCTTGCGAATCTGCGCCGACGCCGTCAGCATCTGCTTGCATTGATGGGCGAGCAATTTCATGTCATGCACGGCATCCGCCGAGTGGTCCGGCGATTTCTCCGTCCCGACCACCATCGCATCCAGCTCACGCGACAATTGTTTGATCTGCTCGGCCTGATCGGCGGGCGGGGCGCTGCCGGCTTCGGCTTCGGTCAGATTGTCGCGGACCGCGCTTAGGGCACGTTGCAAGGGCTGTAGCGAGACGTTGTCGGCCCGCTGCGCGGAGGTGCGCAGCAACGGCGCCGCCACCGTGATCTGCGAGGCGAGCACGTGGCTGCGCACCAGCAGGTCGTTCAATTCCGGCACGAACTTCTGCGCGGATTTTGGTTCGAGCATCATGCGCTGGAACGCCTGGCCCAGATTGGCGAATGCCACGTGGACGTTCTTGCGCGCGAGCCGGTAGCGATAGTCGCGATCGAGCGCTGTTGCAGCGGCTGCGGCGGCAGGGGATGCCCCGCCGACCGGCTTGGCGGTCGGGTTGCTGATCGTGGTGGTGCCGGCGCCGGTTGCACTGGTGATCGCGCCGGGGCTTGCGCCAAAGCTGCTTGCATCTGTGGTTGCACCAGCACTTGCGCCGGCTTTGGGAGCAGCGTTGCCGCCCGCATTCGCTCCGGCGTTTGCCATCGCAAGCGCGGGCGTGCCAAGCTCGATCGCCGGATCCGCCATTGCCGCGGCGGGCGCAAACGCGCCGGCCTCCGTCACCGTAGCGACCACCGCGGCGGCCGGCTTGCCGCTCCACCACCAGCTCGCTTCCAGGTATTGCCGCGTCGCATTGATCATGTTGTTGACGAGCTTGCCCATCAACCGGTATTCCCAGTAGGGGAACAGGTGGCTCGCCGCAATGGCGATCGCGCAGCCCACCACCGTATCGATTGCGCGTTCGCCGATGATGCGCATGCTGCCCGGCGCGAGCAGATGGAACATGAGCAGCACATACGAGGACGTGAACACGACGCTTGCGGTGTAATTGAACAGCAACAGGCTGTAGCTCATCACCATCGAGGCGAACATCACCACCAGCAGGATGTGCGGCTCCTTGACGAAAATCATCAACGCGATGCTCGCCGCACAGCCGATCAGCGTGCCGACTATCCGCTGCCCGTTGCGCTGCTTGGTCAGCGAATAGCCGGGCTTCAGGATGATGACGGTGGTCATCACGATCCAGTATGCGTTGGTGAGCGGCAGCAGACGCCCTAGCCAGAAACCTACGGCGACCGCGATCGTCACGCGTAGCGCATGGCGGAAGCTCGGCGAGGCCATCGTCAGATTCGAGAAGATCTGCCCGAATGGCACACGGCGGCTCGATACGAAGCGGGAGAGCGCCTTGTCGAGCCGCAGTTCGGTCTCGGTCGCGCTCGGATCGCTCGACAGGCTTTGGTGCATCCTGTCGATCAGGCGCGTAGCACTCCAGATACGCCGGAAGGTGGACGATACCGCCGAATAAGCCTCAGGATTTTTGGCAGCCAGGTCCTGCTTGCGCATCAGTTCGATCTCGAACTCGATGGCGCGCAATTCGGCCTTTACATTGATGCGCGTACGCGGCGGCTGGTTTTGCAGCACCGCGAGTCCGATTTCTTCGAGATCGGCCGCGGATTTGCGAATCAGATCGCGGTAGAACACCAGCAGGTCGGAGCCACCAAACGTGCTGCGCACCAGCGAGTAGTCCACATGCGTGCCGACAAACAGCTCGTGCAGATCGACGGTATTGATGAACAGATTGAACAGCATTGCCCGGCGCGGTTCGAGCCGGCCGGCTTTCAGCTTGGGCAGATTGCGCAACACGATATCGCGTGCGGCATCCTGACGTTCGACGGCGGTGATCTGCTTGTCGACCAGATTGCGATAGCACTCGTCGAGATCGTTATTGAGATCGTAGAAGGCGGCGCGCGCGAGCAGATAGTCCGCGCACGCGAACACGCTTTCGGCAAGCGCCTGCTGTTCGATGCGGTGCATCATCCAGCGGCTCACGAAGGTCGACCAGTACGTGTACCAGAGACCCCCTACCAGAATCCACGATGCATTGACGAGCGCCTGCATCGGCGTGAAATGCTCTTCCAGCGTCATGATCATCATGAACAGCGTGGCGAAGCTGATCTGCGGCCAGCGGTTGCCGTACACGACGATCAACGAGAGCACGAAGGTGAGCGGCACGACCGTGCACCACAGCGCCACCGGGTTGACCGTGGCGATGCCGGTGGCGAGCGCGGACAGGAAGCCGATCACCGTGCACGCCAGCATCTCGTTGTGCTTGTACTTGAGCGGGCCCGGCATATCGACCACACAGGCGCCGAGTGCGCCGGTCGCGATCGTGAAGCCGAGTTCGCGGTCGTGAAATACGATCAAACACAATATGGCCGGTAATGACACGCCGACTGCGATGCGCAGGCCGCCATAGAAGTACTGGCTGTAGAGGAATTTTTTTATTTCAACCGAATAGCGCATCGACTGCCTGGATTCTTCCGTTCACTGAGAAAACGCGGTTGAAGGGGTCGACCCGGAGGCAGGCCCAAACTGCCGTCGAGTCTAACTGATTTTGAGCCTGATCTGACCTCGTCCGTTCGGCCAGGTTCTGCCCTGGGAGCGCGTTTGTTATGCTGTCGCTTCAATGTCTGCCGCGGCCCGGGTGTTCCGCTCGCGTCGCCTGCTTTCCCAGGATCCATGCTCCAACTCTTCTACTCGAACCGCTACGAAACCCTTGTCGGCGCGCTGCTCGACGACTTGGCGCAAGCGCCGTCCGATCCCTGGACCGCGCAGCCCGTGATCGTCCCGAGCGCGGCGGTGCGGCGCCGGCTCGAGCTCGACATCGCCGCGCGCCAGGGTATCTGCGCGAATGTCAATTTTGGTTACCTCGCGCAGTGGCTGTGGGCGCAAATCGGCGGCGTGATCGAAGTACCCAAGCATTCGCCGTTCGCGCCGGACCGGCTCGTCTGGCGCTGCTACCGGTTGCTGGGAGAGGCGGATGAAGCACTGCCGTGGAATGCTTCGCCACGTCTGCGCACTTATCTCGATGCGGCGGATGCGTCGATGCGCTACGAACTGGCGCGGCGTGTGGCCACGGTGCTCGACCACTATCTGACCTATCGCCCGGAATGGCTGCTGCAATGGCAGAAGGGCGGTTCGATCTTCGCGAGTGGCGCGGCGGACGACAAGGGTCCGCGTCTCGTTGGCGCGAGTGAAGCGGCGCGTGAGGACGAGCGTTGGCAAGCCGCGCTGTGGCGTGCCGTGCTTGCCGAAGTGGCCGGCGACGCGCAAACGCCCGCAGCCGCCTTGCCGCCCGCTTATCGCTTTCTCGAGGAAATCGGCACGCTTGATCTCGAAGCCATCTCGAACGCGCAGTGGCCTGAAGCGGTCAGCGTGTTCGCGCTGCCGACCATGCCGCCGCTGCACGTCGCCTTGTTGCGCGCGTTGTCGCGCTGGGTCGACGTGCGTCTGTATGTGATGAACCCGTGCCGCGAATTCTGGTTCGACGTCGTCAGTGCGGGCCGTGTCGAAGCGCTCGATGTCGCCGGCCAGCTCGATTATCAGGAAGTGGGTCATCCGCTCCTGGCCGAGTGGGGGCGCCAGACCCAGGCGCAACTGCATATGCTCCATGAGTTGACCGAGAGCGCCGCATCCGGCGAGACGGGCGACTTCACCGAGAATCCGGAACCGAGCTGGCTCGCTGCCGTGCAGAACGGCATCCTCGATCTGCGGGCGGAAACGGACACGGACGAATTGCCGATCGAAAACGGCATTGAAGTCCATGTGTGCCACAGCCTGTCGCGGCAGCTCGAAGTGCTGCACGACCGCCTGCTCGGCTGGTTCGATGAGTTCGACGATCTGCAACCGTCCGACGTGCTGGTTGCGGTGTCCGATCTCGCGGCCGCCGGGCCATTGATCGATGCGGTATTCGGCACCGCGCCGCCTGGCGATACTCGCCGCATTCCGTACCGGATCACCGGCTTGCCGCCTTCGCAGGCCAATCCGGTCGCGCGTTTGCTGCTCGATTGGCTGGCCTTGCCTGAGCGTAGCGTGGGTGCGCCGGATCTGATCGAATGGCTGCGGGTCGATGCGATCGCCGCGCGCTACGGGATCGATGCCAGTGCGCTCGAAGCCGCGCAGGAATGGCTCGCGGCAGCCGGTGCGCGTCGCGGGCTGGTGCCTGTCGAGCCGACGGGCGAGCACGTGCCTGTCGCGCGTCATACGTTCGCCGACGCGCTGACCCGTCTGTACCTCGGCTACGCGATGCCGGACGGCGGCGAACCGGTCGATGCCTGGTTGCCCGTTGAAGGCGCTGATGGCTCGGACGCCGAGCTTCTCGGCCGCCTGTCGCGTTTCGTCGACGATATCGAGACCTTCGCGCAGCGCTGCTCGATCGACCAGACACCTGCCGAATGGACGCAACTGCTGCTCGAAACTCTTGCGCAGTGCTTCGACAGCGGCGTGGCGTTTGCCGATTCGCTGGCGGCAGTGCGCGACGCCATCGACAAGATGGGCGACGCGATGCAAGCGGGCGCAGAAGATGTTGTGCTGCCGGCCGCGGTGGTGTGCGGCGCGCTCACCGAGGCGCTCGACGACCCGGCGCGCGGCGGCGTGCCTTGGGGCAGCGTGACGTTTTCGTCGCTGACCAGCTTGCGCGGTTTGCCGTATCGCATCGTCTGCCTGCTCGGCATGGATGACGGCGTGTTGCCGAGTCTCGCCCGTGCCGACGAATTCGACCTGATGGCCGCGTTCGGTAAAGCCGGTGACCGGCAGCGCCGCGACGACGAACGCAATCTGTTCCTCGATCTGCTGCTGGCTGCGCGCGACCGGCTGTTCATCGCCTACACGGGCCGCAGCATTCGCGACAATGCGCCGTTGCCGCCGGCCGCGCTGGTCGACGAATTGCTCGACCACCTCGCGCAGGTGTCGGCGGGCGAAGGGGCGAGTCCCGCGGAAATCGAAGCCGCACGGCATGCGTTCATCATCGATCATCCGCTGCAGGCGTTCGCGTCGGATTATTTCTCGTCGCAGCATGGCCTCTTCACTTACGACGTGGATCGCGCGGAACTGGCCAGTTTGCTGGCCGCGCCGCAGCATCCAGCCGCCGCGCCGTTCTTCGATCAACCCTTGCCGCCCGAAGAGACGGCCTCGGTCGCATTCGACGAATTCGTGCGCTTCTGGCGTCATCCGGCGCGGGCGTTGTTGCGCGACCGTCTGGGCATCGTGTTGTCGGATGCGCGAGGGGAGTTGCTCGACACCGAACCGTTCGAACTCGATTGGGCCGGACGGGACGCCCTGGCGGAGCGGCTCCTTCCGGTACTGCTGGACAGCGATACCGAAGACGGCAGCATGTTCGAACGCGTGCGCCGCGTCGCCGCGGCCAGTCCCGAACTGCCGGGTGGCGCGACCGGCGCGGTATGGCGCTCGCGCGAACTCGGCGCGCTGCGACAGCTCGCGGACAGCGTGCGCCGCGAAGTTGCGTCGGGTGTCGAACGGTTACCGTTCGTGCTCGATATCGCGCCGCGCTGGCCTCACAGCGCCGACATCGCCGATACGCTCTTCGGCACTCATGACGCGGCGCTCCGCAAAGCGGCCGAAACACCGCTGCAACTGCATGGCACCTTGAATTTGCTGACCGAAACAGGACAAGTGATTTTCCGCTACGCCAAGCCTACTGCGCGCGACTATCTATCGGCGTGGCTTGCGCATCTGGTGTATTGCGCGGCGCAGCCGAACGGTCCACGCCGTACGGTTTGGCATGGCAGCGGCGAGAGCTTCGAGCTCACGCCGGTCGCCGCGCCGCTCGATGAACTGGCGCCGCTAGCCGCATTGTTCAGAGCCGGGCGCATGCTGCCGCTGCGCTTTTTCCCGAAGAGCGCATGGGTGAAGGTCAGCGAGAGCGATTCCGCGGCGCAGGGCGTATGGATCAACGATCGGGTGCGCGGCGAATCAGATGACCCCGCCTTGCGCATCGCGCTGCGCGGTACGCCGCTTTCGCTCGACGAACCGTTCGGCAGTTTCGCCTCGATCGTGTTCAAACCGCTCGTGCAGCATCTGCGGAGCGCGTCATGAGCGGCGCCGTTCACCATCACGCGCTGGTCGCGGAAGAACTCGACGTCTTCGCCTGTTCGCTCGACGGCGTCAATCAGATCGAGGCGTCGGCGGGAACCGGCAAGACCTGGAACATCTGCGCGTTGTACGTGCGGCTGCTGCTCGAAAAGAACCTGAACGCGGATCAGATTCTTGTCGTGACCTTTACGAAGGCGGCGACCGCGGAGTTGCACGAGCGGATTCGCGGGCGGCTCGCGGAACTGGACCGGGCTATCGATACGGACGACGACGGCGGCGATCCGTTCATCCAGCGTCTCTTTGAAACGACGCTGGCGGCGGAGCGCGGCATCGATCGCGAGACGGCGTTGAAAGTCGTACGCCGCGCATTGCGCACGTTCGATCAGGCCGCGATTCACACCATCCACGCGTTCTGTCAGCGTGCGTTGCAGGAGGCGCCGTTCGCCGCGGCCATGCCTTTCGCCTTCGAAATGGAAGCCGACGACGCTGCCTTGCGTTTCGAAATGGCGGCCGATTTCTGGCGCGAGCAGGTGGAACCGGTGGCTTATGCGCATCCTGCGTTTGCCGCATGGCTGGTGGCCAAACGCGCTGGTCCCGCATCGCTCGATGAGCAACTCGCGCGGCGCCTGAAGAAGCCGTTGGCGCAGTTGCGCTGGGGCAAGGTCGATTCAGGTGGAAACAATGCCGATCCGCAAGCGGGTTTCGATGCTGCCTGCGCGATGTGGCAGGCGGAGCGTGACTCGATCGTCAGTCTGCTTGGACAAGCGCAAGACCGTCTGAGCAAGACCTCGCACAAGCCCGAACTCGTGAGCGCGGCGATTGCCGCGTGGACCGAATATTTCGCTCAGGGCGATTGCCATGCGCCGCCGCCAAAGGCGGCCTTGAAGCTGACGGCTTCGGCGTTGAAGAAGGCGACCAAGGTTAAGTTCGAACCGCCCGAGCATCCGTTCTTCGAGCACGCCGAAGCGCTGTCTGCCGCCGTGATCGCGGCCGAAGCCGCACAACGCGCGCGCTGGCTTTCGCTCGTCGAAACCTGGCTCGACTACGCGCCCTCCGAACTGATAGCGCGCAAACGCACACGCCGGGTGGTGTCGTTCGACGATCTGCTGTCCAACCTGTATCGCGCGCTCGCGGCCAACCCCTGGCTCGCCGAGGCTTTGCGCACGCGTTATCCGGCCGCGCTGATCGACGAGTTTCAGGATACCGATCCGTTGCAGTTCGCGATCTTCAGCCGCATCTTCGCGCCGGCTGGTCCGCTGTTTCTGGTCGGCGATCCGAAGCAGGCGATCTACAGTTTCCGCGCGGCGGATCTGCATACCTATCTGGCGGCGCGCGAGGCGGCATCAGCGTGCTACACGCTCGCGGTCAATCAGCGTTCGACCGCGCCGATCGTCGAGGCCTGCAACCGGCTGTTCGAAGCCAATCCACAGGCGTTCGTGCTCGACGGTCTCGACTATCAGCCGGTGCGGGCTGGTGAGCGGCGTCGTCTGCCGTTCTCCGAACCCGAAGCAAACGCTGGGGACTTCCGCATCTGGACTTTGCCGCAAGGCGACGCCGCGTTGACCAAACGCGAAGCGCAGCGCGCGGCGAGCGAAGCCTGCGCCGCTGAGATTGTGCGGCTGTTGCGTGGCGCACGCGAAGGGTCGGTGACGATCGGCGATGCGCCGCTTGCGCCAGGCAATATCGCGGTGCTCGTGCAAACGCACAAGCAGGGCAGCCTGATCAAGCGGGTGCTGGCGTCGTGGGGCGTTGGCAGCGTGGAACTGGCGCAGGCTTCGGTGTTTGCCACGCTCGACGCCGAGCAGATTGAACGCGTGCTGGCCGCGGTCGATACGCCGGGCGATCTGCGCCGGCTGCGCGCCGCGCTCGCTACTGATTGGCTTGGCCTCGACGCCGCCGCGCTGTGGCGCCTCGAGCAGGTCGCCGACGCACCGGCACCGGCCGACGATCCCGCACATGCCGCGGACGCGATGGGTTGGGTCGAGCGTTTCTCGCGCTATCGCACGCTATGGCACGAGCGCGGCTTTGCCTTGATGTGGCGCACGCTGATGCGCGAGCTGCGCGTCGCACAGCGGTTGGTGGCCGGACCGGACGGCGAGCGCCGTCTGACGAATGTGAATCATCTGGCCGAACTCGTGCAGGCGCGTGCCGCCACGCAGCCCGGCATCGCGCCGACGTTGCGTTGGCTTGCCGCGCAACGCACGCAAGGTGGCGGCGAAGATGCGCAATTGCGGCTCGAGTCGGATCGCAATCTTGTGCAGATCGTCACCGTACACAAATCGAAAGGGCTGGAATATGCGGTCGTGTTCTGTCCGTTTCTGAACGACGGTGCGCTGCGCGAGCCGCCGTCCTCCGGTTTGCCCGATGCACGCGAGTATCACGACGAAACGGGCGGCGCGGTGCTCCACTACGGTTGCGATGACGAGGAAGCCGAACGCGCGTCACGTTACGCGGCGCGCGAACAGGCCGCGGAACGGGCACGGCTTGTCTATGTGGCGCTGACGCGCGCGGTGTACCGCTGCTATCTGGTTGCAGGTACTTATCTGTCGTCGCGCTCTACCAAGGAGTCGCGGCGCAGCGTGCTGAACTGGCTGGTGGGTGGCAGCGGTCACAGCTTCGACGATTGGCTCACCGACCCACCCGACGAAGCCGCGTTGTCATCATCGTGGCAGGCGTTGGCGGGCGGTCCGATCACGTTGCAGGCATTGCCGAAAGTGGAGCGCCGTGCGCCCTTGGAAAGCCTCCAGGACAGCGGCGCGCGGATGCAGGCGCGCGCCAATCGGCGGCCGTTGCGCGATCAGTGGCGCATGGCCAGCTTCAGCGGCCTGATCGCCGCCGGCAGCAAAGCCGAGGAGGCGCATACGCCGGTGGAAGAGGTGCGCCCCGATCACGACGAGATCGCCGACGCGCTTGCGCCAACGCCGTTAGCGGTGCCGCAAGCGCCGTCCTACGCTGAGGACGACATTCTCGCGTTTCCACGCGGCGCGGCGGCGGGCGAGTGTCTGCATCGCATGTTCGAGCTCGCGGATTTCACCGATTCGAAGACATGGCCGGATGCCATCCGGGGCGCGTTGCGCGAGCGTCCGGCGCCGGCAGTGCCCGAACTCGCGGCACGCTTGCCGGCCATGATGCATAACCTGATCGCGGACGTAGTGACTACCGAGCTCGTGCCCGGCATGGCGCTCGCCAGGTTGAATCCGCAGCGCCGTCTGAACGAACTCGAATTTCTGTTTGCCGCGCCTTCGCTCGATTTTCCGGCGCTGCGCGAGCTGCTGATCGAACACGGGTATCCCGACGTTGCGCTGGAACCCGGCGTGTTGCGCGGTTTCGTCAAAGGATTTATCGACATGATCGTCGAGCACGACGGACGCTTCTGGATCGTCGACTGGAAGTCGAACCATCTGGGCGACACCGCCGCCGACTACGCCGCGGCACCGCTCGAAGCGGCCATGGCGAGCCACGCGTATCACCTGCAGGCGCTCCTCTATACGGTGGCGCTGCATCGCTATCTGAAAACGCGGGTGCGCGACTATGCGTACGACACGCACATCGGCGGCTATCTCTATCTGTTCGTGCGCGGTGTTCGTCCGCAGTGGCGCGATGCGGATGGAGCGGCGGGCGTTCACATGCGGCGGCCTGCATTCGAACTGGTGGCGCTGCTCGACGCGGCGATGATCGGAGGTGTCGCATGAGCACGTTCGAGCGGAACTCTTCTGCGCCGCCGGAGCTTGACGACATCGGGGTGAATTTGCCCGCGCCCGCCGATTTCAGCACCGCGCTTGCCGAAGGGTTCGCGCGCCGCATCGGCACCTTGGCGCGGCGCGGCGGCGCGTCGGGCGAGGCGGTGAAGTGGGCGGCGCGGGCCGCCTTCGCCGCGAGCCGTGCGACTGCCGAGGGGCACGTGTGCCTGCCGCTTGCCGTGCTGGCGCGCCGCTTCGATGCATCGAGCGCGGATGTGCGAGCGGCGCTGTTCGCAAGCGGCATGGTTAGCGACGGCTCGCAAAGCGCGGCGGCGTTGCGCCCGCTGGTGATCGATGGGCAAGAGCGGCTGTATCTTGCGCGCTACTACGACTATGAGCGGCGTCTCGCACGCTCGCTGGTTGCGCATGCGGGTGCAAATGCAGGCGCCAGTGCAGGCGTAGACGCGAACGCTACCGCTCAAACGTTGCACGAGCGTCTGCTGCGCTATTTCGGCCCGCCGCAGGACGACGAAGTCGACTGGCAACGTGTCGCCGCAGTCATGGCGCTGTCCGGGCGGTTGACCATCGTCAGCGGCGGCCCAGGTACCGGCAAGACGACTACGGTGGTTGGCGTGCTTGCCTGTTTGCTGGATGCGCGGGCCGATCTGCGAATTGCATTGGCGGCGCCCACCGGCAAAGCCGCGCAACGCATGCAGGAAGCCTTGCTCGCACGTGCCGGCGATTTGCCGCCCGAACTCGCCGCGCGTTTGCCGCAGACGTCGTACACCTTGCATCGGCTGCTTGGTTCAGGGCCGGGTGGGCGCTTCCGGCATCATCGCGACAACCCGCTGCCTTACGACGTCGTCGTGATCGACGAGGCGTCGATGATCGACGTTGCGATGGCGGCGCAGTTGCTCGATGCCATTGCGCCGCAGACGCGTCTCGTGATGCTGGGTGACAAGGACCAGCTCGCTGCCGTCGAGGCTGGTGCGGTGTTCGCCGAGCTCAGCGCGCGGCCTGCTTTTACGCAGAACGGACTGCAGCGGATTGCTGAGGCGCTGGGCATTGAGGCGGCGCGGTTGTCGGAAGCATTGCCGGATTTGTCGAGCGGCTTCGACGAAGGGCCTGACGATTTTTTCGCGCAAACGGGTGCGCCAGACGATTTCGATACTCCGCCTGACGACTTGTTCGTCTCAGCACTACCTTCGTCCCCCCCAAACCCGCTCGCCGACTGCGTCGTCTGGCTCGAGCGCAACTATCGATTCGGCCTCGAATCACCGATCGGCCGTTTGTCGCTCGCGATTCGCAACGGTGCGGCCGGCGCGGCGCTCGAAGTCCTGCGCATCGACCCGGCCGAACCCTGTGCAGCGGCGCTGTACGAAGATACGCATGCGACGCTTGCCGATCGCACCGTCGTGCGGCTCGCCGCAGGTTTTGCGCCGTACGCGGATGCGCTCGCCGAAGCCCTAGCCGCCGATACACCGGACCCATTGCCGCTCTTCGACGCACTGAACCGCTTTCGAATTCTGTGCGCGACCCGCTCCGGGCCCCGCGGGGTCGATCAGGTGAATGCCGCAATGGCCGCACAGGTGCGGCGCGCGGCGGGTGTGACGCTGGCCGTAGGTGCGCAGTGGTTCGCCGGACGCCCCGTTATGGTGACGCGCAACGACTACGCGCTCGGACTGTTCAACGGCGACATCGGCATTGCGCTGCCGGGTGCGGGCGGTGCGTTGCGCGTGTATTTCCGTACCGGCGACGGCGGTCTGCGTGCCGTGTCGCCTGCTGCACTGCCGCCGCACGATACGGCATTCGCGCTCACGGTTCATAAGTCGCAAGGCTCGGAGTTCCAGCATGCGGTGTTGATGTTGCCGTCGGTGTTCAGCCGCGTGCTGTCGCGTGAACTCGTGTACACGGCAATTACCCGCGCGCGTGAGCGTGTCGAAGTGATTGGCGCGCGCGCCGTGCTGGCGCAGGCCATCGCGACGCCGACGCAGCGTGATTCGGGCTTGGCCGCGCGAATTGCGGAGGCGTGGCGCGTCGCCTAGCGGGATGACGTGGGCAACGCGCGTATTCGCTCGCGGGCCCGGCCAAACCCCTCATCCCGCGATCCCGCCCGGTTGCACGCGCGCTTCGACCCGGCTGCGCATGGTCTTGCGATACCACAGCGTCCATAGCGTCAAGGCGCCGTAAATGCCGTAGCCGATGAACGGCGAGACCACCAGAAAGCGTTCGATCGGCCAGGTGAGCGCCATCCAGGCGCGCAGCGCCGTTTCACCGGTCAGGCCGACGCCCCATACGAGCGTCATGAGCCGCATTGCACTGACGAGAGCAGGCCGCTCGCGCCACAAGGTTTCGAAGCGCTCGGCGCCGCCTTCCATTTCACGGGCGACGGTGGCGCGCGCGAGATAGAAGATCAGCGGACGGCGCACCGGCAACGACAGCAGAAACACCACGCCCACCGCGCCGGACACCAGCGATTCCCGCAGCAACAGCATGCGGGGGCTGCCGCCCAGCGCCATCGCCGCGACCGACAGCACGATGCCCGCCACGACCATGACGCTGAGCGCGTCGACGCGTCGAAAGCGCACCAGTTCGATCAGGCTCCAGACGATCGGCGGCACGGCGGACGCGATCAGCGCGCCGGTCTCGCCCAGGTGCGGCAGCGCGAAACGGTAGGCAAGCCATGGCAGCAGAAAGTTGACGGCCAGTTCCAGCACAAAACCCGGACGGAGTTTCATATGAATTTACGCTGTAAGCGAAAACGGCAGTATCGGTGAACCGGCTGTGTCGATGCAAATAGTTTTTCGCATCGGCGGCCGTTGCCGATAGTCCGTAGTCGGTAATCGACTGTGCCCTGGGTACACTTGCGTCTCTAGCTCAATCCCATCATGACATCCCGTTATCCGATCCCGCCGAACGAAATCGAATTGACCGCAGTGCGCGCGCAAGGAGCGGGCGGGCAGAACGTCAACAAGGTCTCGAGTGCCATCCATCTGCGCTTCGACGTGCACGCTTCGTCGTTACCGGAAGTGCTGAAAATGCGCCTGCTCGCGCTGTCCGATCATCGGCTTACGCGCGACGGGGTGGTGATTATCAAGGCGCAGCAGCATCGCACTCAGGAGATGAACCGCGCGGCGGCGCTCGCGCGGCTCGACGAGCTGATCGAAAGCGTCAGCGTGACGCGTAAGCCGCGTGTCGCGACCCGGCCGACGCGCGCGTCGAACCGGCGCCGCCTCGACAGCAAGGCCAAGCGCAGTGAGATCAAATCCGGCCGCGGGCGGGTGGAGGATTGACGGAATTAAAGGCGGCGGGGTCGAGGCGCCAAATCCCGGAAGAGCGACAAAAGTGCCCTCAGAGGCACCCGAGGAGTCTCACGATAACGCGCGCCAGCCAACGGTCGCTCAGGCTCAGCGTTTGCCCCCGCGTCCGCCAGAACGCGTATCGGGCGGCGACGTCGTCGGCACAAAATCGACGCAAAGCACATGCGTGCCGTCGCGCTCGAATGCGATTGCCGCGGTATAGCAGTCCTGGCCGTCCGCGAGCGAGTAGTGCGGCCCCATCATGGCGACGCGCCCTGGCGCGGCGAGCGCATGCTTGAAATACGCGCGCCGCGACCAGTTGCTGCGCGTATCGGTGTAGAGCGGCGCGAGCCGCAGCGGAGGTGGCGGCAGCGAGGCGGCCGAGACCGACGCTTGCGTCTGTTCGCCTTGACCGTCGGTGACGAACACGCGGCGGGCTTCGGGCAGATGCCACACCTTTTGCGCCGCCTGCCGCAGATCGCCGGTGGCTTTGAATGTGTCGGCAGCGGCGAGCACGGATTCGGCGAATCCTTCGAAACCGAGCCGCTGGTGGCCGGCATGGGCCTGTTCATAGGCGGCGAACTTGCTCCACATCGACTCGATCAGCGCCGGCACCCGGGCACACGCAGCCTGCACCGAACCCTTCGGCTGGCCGAGCCAGAAACCTTGCACGAAATCGACGTCGGCCTGCATCAGAATCATCAACTCTTCGTCGGTTTCGACGCCTTCGGCCAGTACCAGCGTACCGGACTGGTGGAGCATCGCGATCAGGTGGCTGATCATCGAATCGTCGCCTTCACGCTTGCCCGCGCGCGCGACCAGCGAGCGGTCGAGTTTCACGATGTCGGGGCGAAACCGCCACACGCGGTCGAAGTTCGAAAAACCGGTGCCGAAGTCGTCGATCGCGATCAGGAAGTCGCGCGGCTGCGATGCCGCGAGCATGCTGGCGACGGCGGATTCATCGTCGGCGGGTTGTTCGAGTACTTCGATGACGATGCGTTCCTGCGGCAGGCCGAAGTGCGCCGAGAGCTCATCGATGAAGGTGCGCTGCGGCCAGCCGGTTTCGAACACCTGTGGGCGCGTATTCAGAAACAGCCACCCGGTGCTGATGCCCTGTTCCATGAAATTCGCCACGTGCAGGCAGCGGGCGATGCGGTCGAGTTCACGTGCGTCGGCGGCCGAGCGCGTGCCGGAGAAAAGCACTTCCGGCGATACCGGCAAGCCGACCGGATCGAACGCGCGCAGCAGGCCCTCGTAGCCGACCACGCACTGATGCGTGACCGACAGCACCGGCTGGAACACGCTGTGCAGGGTCAGCGCGCGCCATGTCGCGGTCCAGCCGGACTCGTCCCGGACCAGGTGCGGGAGCAGGCCGCTAAGGGTCAATTCTCTGACGGTCGGCATAAGGGCGGGCATAAGGGCGGGCATAGTGACGTCGCGGCAAGCGGGTGACGGGGCGCGCAGACAGATTTGACGCGCAACGGATGCACAGCCCAGGCGCCGGCAGGGTCAGGCGGGCACAGCCCGGGAACGCGGAGAGCAATGCCAGCCATGCTGGGCTCCGGCGGGATTAGTCAAAACCAGTCTAGCAGTTCGAACTTCGCGTGAATGTGCGGGTTATCACAGACGCGGGATGTGGCCGGGCGCCCGGCAAACCGGCCGTGGTACAGCGGCCGGCCCCGGTCTCGTGGGCGTCTCGCGTGGGTTTCGCGTTCGTTTGCCGCGCGCAGGATCGATCGTTCGAATGAAATCAATCACGCGTATGAAGCCGAGGGTAGCAGGGCGGTGAGTGGCCGCCCGCCAAACTCCAGGCAAGGACGGTGCTCAGACATTTTGCGTCCGCGGAAGGCTTTGCATCAGGGTCATCCTGCCGTGGCCGCAGGAGCCTGCTCGGGGCGCGTGAGCGCCTGCAGGTTTGGCGGGCGGCGGGTATGCTGCTGCTTTTCCTGAACAAACGGAGCACAGGCATGGCGGAAATCGCAGTGGTCGCAATCTCGGTGGCAAAGCCGGGCTATGAAGAGCAATTGCGCGAAGCGCTCGAAGGCATCGTCGGGCCGACACGCAAGGAGCTGGGTGCGCTTCAATACGATCTGCATCGTGACGTGCAGGAGCCGCGCCGGTTCGTGTTTGTCGAGCGTTGGGAAAGCCAGGAAGCGCTGGCGGCGCATGCAAAATCCGCGCACATTGCGGCTTATAAGAAAGCGGTGGCGGATTGGGTCGAACACGCGGAAATTCGCGTCGTGTCGAAGATCGCGTAAGCGTTGAAGGGGCGAACAGCGGGGACGAAAAGCGGGGGCGAACAACGGAGGGAACTCCGAAGGTCGAACCCTGAAGCCCGAACAACGGCGAGTGAGCTGCCAGGCCGGGCACGGCCTGTGCGGTGCTCGCCGTTTATCTTTAGTGCGTGGCTTGCGGGACGTCGAGGATCAGGATGATGGTCCAGTCGGCATCGCCATCGTGGTGATACTGGCGTTCCGCGACAATGAACGGTTGCTGCTTGCCGTCCGGGCCAAGAAACAGCACGTCGCCTTCCATCGGCAGGCACTCGACGGGCGGCAGCGCGAGGAACGCTTCCTGACCGCCGCGCGGCATCAGTTTTTCGATTTTGCGAGATGCTGCTTCAGTCCATTCGATATCTAGCTGGATGTTGCTCATGCTGTCCTCCGCACCAAGGTGCGCACAGGTTAGGGGGATTCCGGCCGGGTGACGGTCGCTGGGCGCCGGTCGGTGCGCGACTTTAGCATAACGTCGGCCGGGCGCAGCAGGCCTGCAACAAGTTCATTAGACAACAAAAAAGCCGAAGCCGGCGGTGCCGGCTTCGGCTTTTCACCTTCGCGGCGAGGCCGCAGGTGATGCTGTCAAACTGCGCTCACGAACTGGCGGCTTCGGCCTTGGCGGCCTTCTTATGATGGTGCGGGGCCATCTTGTGATGTTTCTCCGGCATAGGCGCGCTTTCCATTGCTTGCTGGCGGTTTTGCAAATCTTGCGCGCGCTGCTCGACGTCGGCGGCCTTGGCCGGATCGGTGCTCATCATGACGCCGTTGTCCTGCGCATAGGCCGCGCCTGTTACGGCACTGAGGGAAACCAGGATCGCCAGGGACACTTTCTTCATTGTTACCTCCGCAGAGTGGTAATGGACCCGAATATTTGCCTGTCCAATCGGAAAGACAATGCATTCTAGCCAGCAATATCCGCTCCAGCGGACGTTTTGTAACTACAGTGACAATTAGTTACACCTTGTTACGTTCGGGCCACAGTCACTGTCGATGACGATCTCGCTTCAAACTCGACAATGCGTTGCCGATACAAAGAATATTCGCATCTCTAAATAAATTGCTTCGTTGGGAAGCGTGAGATTCAGAACCATCCGATTGCACGATAGACGTGAAATTGAGCGATTCCAATCAGTTCGTGCAGCGCAATCTCCGCATTCACCAGATTGTCATAGCGCGGCAGTACACCGGGATCTGCGTGCAGCGCGCTCGAGATCAGCGGCTGTGGCGTGAGGCCGAAACGATGGAAGTCGAGTAAGGCACGCGGCATCTGATAGGCGGAGGTGACGAGTATGAGGGAATCGTAACGTGACCGGTCGAGGATGGCAGAGACGTTGCGCGCGTTTTCGTAAGTCGTGCGGCTGCTGTTTTCCAGCACGATGTCCGCACGCGGCACCTGTTGGCGCAGCAAGTAGGGCAGATAGGTGTCCGCTTCGGTTGCGCTATGTCGCTGCGGATTGCCGCCGCTCACGATAACCTGACACGTGGCGGCCGTACGCTTGCAGGCTGCGTAGTTTTCCGCGCTCACGGCGATGCGCGCGAGCACGTCACGCGGTGGCACGAGTACATCGTCATTGTCGTAAATGGTGCCGCCGCCGAGCATGATTATCGCGGTGCGCGGCGCGAAGCGGGCGGGCGTGTCGGTCCGCCGATGCGGCTGTGCCAATTCCAGCAATGGAGCTGTGAGCCAGCCGGCGGCGAGCAGCCAGAACAGGGCGATCGCGCCAATGGCGAGAGGCCGGCGGGCGCGTTTCCAAAGCACGATTGCTGCAAAAAAAAGCGCTAATAAAGTGAATAGAATCAATTTAAATGGGGTAACGTATGACTTTCGGGACAAATTTATGGGCCTGCTATCGCGCCGCAGCGGTTGCATCGTCGGCCCGTAGACAGAACGCTAACATGGCGTTCAGACGGGGGTTCCGAAAACGAGACCAAGGCAGCACCTGGCGGAATTCGACCGCATGAAAGCGGCCAGTTTCCAGCCAAGGGCGGGTGCTATGCGCGTCACTGGTGGCGCGGTGATGTGTTGGGCATAGATGTGTCATAGCTGCACTTTAAGAAAGAAGTGAGATGACCACGTATTCCAACGAAGCGGTACTTGAAGCGCTGCGGCGGGCGCAATATCGCCAGGTCCCATGGGCCAGACGACCGGGTGTCTTCCAATATCTTCGCGCGCTAGGCTTGATGGACACTGTTCGGCAGCGCACCGTCGCACCGGCTCCGGGTTTTCACGCGCCGGTCGATATTGCCGTGCTCACCGAGCGCGGCAGGGCCGAGTTCGCGAGGCTTGCGCACGACGAACGCCTGTTGAGCTGGACCGCACAGCGAATGAACGACTACGTCGTCGCGACAGCCGAAGCGCGGCCCACAGCCGCTCTCGAAGCCCGGCCTTAAGGGCGGCGGGCAGGCGCTGGCGCTGTATTTCCCGGCCGCTCCACGCGGCTGGCGGTGATTTTATTGCTTCGCTTTATTGCCCAGCTTATGCGCCTCTGCACAGTGGGCGCCGCCCGCCCGTTGACGCAAAAAAAGCCCGTATCGCGAGGATACGGGCGTACCGGAATTACTACTGCCACGCTGTGCTAATGGCGTTGAATCAGACTGGCGCGGCGCCTCGTGGTTCCCTGACCGTTCAATTCGCCATACAGCGTGTTGTCTCGCAGTGACGATGGACGCCGGCTATAGCGAACAACAGCGTTGATCCCGTGTGATTTGACACAAGCCGAGCCTGTCAGCGGCGCGGCGGCGCATGCCTACCGGCGCCGCGCAGGGTCTTCGCGCGGCGGTTCAGGCCGCGTGCGTACATTGCTCGCGATATCGCCGCGCAAGTCGCCACGCGGCGCAGGCGGCGTGAAGTCGCGGCTGCGTGGTCCGCTTTGCTGCCAGGCTTCAACGGTGGCCGTGTGATCCGGCGGCCAGTTCCAGCCTTGGGGGCGCTGCTGTGCGAGCGCCGGTGCGGCCATTGATGAAACGACAATGCCGCACAGAAGCAGTGACATTGGTTTCATGCTGAGCTCCCGTCAAGCCGATCGACTCAAGGCCTGTTTGCATACACATAAGGTATGCCGAGTGGCGAAAGCACGCTGTAAGCAATAGTAAATGGATGTTTCACCGGCAATCATCGCGCCGCTTCAGCCGTCTGAAGCGACTCGATGATGAACTCGGAGAAACCGGAAGGGACGACTCAGTTGGGCGCGCCGAGGAGCGGTGCCCATTGTTGTCGGTCGGGCGTCGATATACGGCGCACGGCGGGCGCACGGCGGCCCAGATACACGCCGGGCGCCCGCAGGCGCCCGGAGGCAAAACAATTCGCGTCAGGCCATCTTGACCGGCGCGCGCCACGATTCCGGATTGGTCCAGAATGCGCCACGCAGACGGTCGCGGCTCGGCGGTGCCGGCGGTTTCGCCGCGGTCGCGCCAATGCGGCCGCGCAGCGAAATTTCACGGCCGCTCGTGCCGAGTCGCTTAACTATTTCGGCGAGCGTACCATCGGCTTGCCATTCGTCGAAGCGACGGCGGCAAGTCGGCGGCGACGGATAGCGGCCCGGCAGTTTGGACCAGCCTTCTCCAGTCGACAGCACCCAAAGCACGGCATTGACTACTGCGCGCGCTTCCACGCGTGGTCGACCACGACGTTCGCTCCGTGCTGGCTCCGCACAGAACAACGCCTCGACCAGCGCCCACTCGTTGTCTCTCAAATCGTCGAACAGCATCATGTTTCACCTCAGCGAAGCTAACTCCGGTGCGCTGCCCCGCGCCGCGCACTCTCCATGCACTCGATAGGCGAGTGCCAAGGGGGGTCGGGCTTGCCACGATCTGCTATTCAGTCAGTAGTCATGGCGCCGACCCTGTGTGCATGTAAATGCAGGAAGTGTGCCAAGTTGAATCCAACTACCTGAAAGGCCTGTGACAGCGGGCCAGCGCGGGCGCTAGCTAGGGGCGTATAAGAATCCAAAAAACCCATCTCGCAAATCGGGACAATCACCAATCTTGTGCAATCAAGCCCGACCAGCGTGCGTTTGCGCCTTATTGCTGCGCTGCAGCGATCGCACTAAATGCGACTGTGGTGCGACATTTCGCCATACAATGCGCATCAAACTTGGTTATTGATGAGGCTGGTAAATGAATGTGACGCTGCGTCAGCTAAGGGTTTTCATTGAGGTCGCCCGTTTGCAGAGCTTTAGCCGGGCCGGCGATGAAATCGGTCTGACGCAATCGGCGGTCAGTCGCTGCGTACGCGAACTGGAGGGGGAGATCGGTCTGAAGTTGATCGACCGCACCACGCGTGAGGTGCAGCTCACGGATGTCGGCGGCAATCTGGTGTCGAGTGTGTCACGCCTGCTGACGGATCTGGACGACGCATTGCGCGAGATCCGCGAAATCGGCGAGCAGCGCCGTGGACGGGTGGTGGTGGCCGCAAGCCCGACGATCGCCTGCCGGTTGATGCCCGGCGTGGTGGCGTCGTGCGGGCGGCAGTTTCCCTACATCACATTGGGCCTGCGCGACGACGTGCAAAGCGACGTGGTGCGCAAGGTGAAGTCGGGCGAAGTCGATTTCGGCGTGATCATCGGTCCGTTTTCCGCTGACGACCTGCTGAGCGAATCGCTGATGACAGATTCGTTTTGCGTCGTTTCGCGCGACGACCACCCCTTGGCGGCACAGAGGCAGGTGGCATGGACGGACCTCGAAGGCCAGCAGCTCGTCATGCTCGATTACGCGTCAGGCAGCCGGCCGATCATTGATGCCGTGATGCAGGAGTACGGCGTAAGCGCCACCGTGGTGCAGGAGCTGGGGCATTCCGCGACCGTTTTTGGGCTGGTCGAGGCGGGCGTGGGCGTGAGCGTGCTGCCCTGGCTGGCCTTGCCGCTGCCGGCGGGCGCCTCGCTGGTGGCGCGGCCGCTCGTGCCGCGCGCCGAGCGCACCGTCGAACTGGTGCGGCGGCGCGACCGCTCGCTGTCGCCGGCGGCGGAGGCGGTGTGGAGTCTGATTCGTCAATTGCCGGCGCGGGCTGAGGATTTGGGCTGATGACGCGGGCTTGGGCCGTTTGTTCAGCGAGATGAGATTTGTCGCGATCCGCGGAGCGGTCACCGCCTTGAGCCTAGCCCGATAGTCGGGGCGACTGGTGCGGTCGGCTTTCTGATCGTGCCTGGCGAGTCAGCGACTTCGCCGTCCCGAAAACAGGCGGCGCGCTAAACTGACGCCTTTTCCCAAGCGTCAGCCCTTACCTATCACCTGTCTGGAAGCCTCGATGAGCGAAACGGATCTGCCTGTGCCCTCCGTCCCCAACGCGCGCGATGCCGTGCGCGCACTGCGTCCTTCGCAGATCCGAGAAGTCGCTAACGCCGGTTTCGGCGTTGCGGACGTGTTGCCGTTCTGGTTCGGCGAGTCCGATCGGGTGACCCCGGCCTTCATCCGCGACGCCGCAAGCGCAGCGTTAGCCGCGGGCGCCACCTTCTATACGCATAACCTGGGCATTGCGCCGTTGCGCGCGGCGCTCGCGGACTACGTCAGCGCGTTGCACGGGACGACCTCGTCCGATCATATTGCGGTGACGAGCGCCGGCGTCAATGCGCTGATGCTGGCCGCGCAATTGGTGGTGGGGGCGGGCGACCGTGTCGTCGCGGTCACGCCGCTGTGGCCGAATCTGGTCGAGATTCCCAAGATTCTGGGCGCGCATGTAGAAACCGTCGCGCTGGGCTACGGTGAGCGCGGCTGGCAACTCGATCTCGAGCAGTTGCTGGCGGCGCTGACGCCGGACACAAAGATGCTGCTGATCAACTCGCCGAACAATCCAACCGGCTGGGTGATGAGCCGCGAAGAGCAGCGCGCCGTGCTGGCGCATTGCCGCCGCCACGGTATCTGGATCGTCGCTGACGAAGTTTACGAGCGTCTTTATTACGCGGACGCCAAAGCTGGCGCCTACAGCCCCCATTCACGCACGGCGCCGTCGTTTCTCGATCTGGCCACGCGCGACGAGCGCGTGATCTGCGTGAATTCGTTTTCCAAGGCGTGGCTGATGACCGGCTGGCGGCTCGGCTGGATCGTCGCGCCGGCCTCGCTGATGGACGATCTGGGCAAGCTGGTCGAATACAACACCTCGTGTGCACCGGCTTTCGTCCAGCAGGCGGGCATCGCGGCCGTCCAGCAGGGCGAGCGCTTCACGCAGGAACTGGTGCTCGACCTGAAGGCGTCGCGCGACCATCTGGTGCGGGCGCTGTCCACGGTGCCGGGCGTCGACGTTAAGGCGCCGCTCGGGGCGATGTATGTGTTTTTCTCGATGCCGGGGGCCTCGCGCAGTCTCGAACTATGCAAGGCCATGGTGCGCGAAGTGGGCCTGGGCGTGGCACCCGGCAGCGCGTTTGGTCCGCAAGGCGAGGGGTTTGTGCGCTGGTGCTATGCCTGCGACACGGCGCGGCTGGACGCGGGTGTCGAGCGTCTGAAGCGTTTCCTGGCGCAGCACGGCACGCATTGAGGTGCGGCGGAACGGGCGCTTGGCGTGGGTGAAGGGCACAACCAAGGGCCCAACTAAGGGCCGATTTCAGTCCGATTCTCGTGCATTTCCGCCTGGTTTTCCGCGAAAGCACGCAGCTTGGGGCGCCGCTGAAAAATGCGCCGGGGATTTCGTCTTTACGCACTGGTTGTTTTTGCGTAATATGGCGCTCAGTCACGCGATTCCTTTCAGGAATATCGCTGCTCCGTCCGGCTGGGTTTGGCTCGATTGCCTGTTTCGCCTCCCCCCGGTGCGTGCTCCCATCAATATGACCGATCAGAATCGGGCGAGCGCGTCTTCAGTTCCACATCGTCTGTTTGATCCGGTTCTTTGACCACAGGGTCTGACCTAGCTGCATGAATACCCAAGAGGCGAAGATCGTCCTCGAGACTGCCTTGATCTGCGCGCAGGAGCCGTTAAAGCTCGTCGATTTGCGCAAGCTCTTTGCCGACGGCGTGTCGGCAGACACTGTTCGGAATTTGCTCGAAGACCTGAAGCAGGATTGGTCTGGGCGCGGTGTGGAGCTGGTCGGGCTGGCGTCGGGCTGGCGATTTCAAAGCAAGCCCGCGATGCGCTCGTACCTGGATCGTTTGCATCCTGAGAAGCCGCCGAAATATTCGCGCGCGGTGCTCGAGACGCTCGCGATCATTGCGTACAGGCAACCGGTCACGCGCGGCGATATCGAAGAGATTCGCGGCGTCACGGTGAATACGCAGGTCGTCAAGCAACTCGAGGATCGCGGCTGGATCGAGGTGATCGGCCATCGTGATGTGCCGGGCCGCCCAGCGCTGTACGCGACGACGCGGCAATTTCTCGACGACCTCGGTTTGAAGGCGCTCGACGAATTGCCGCCCCTCGCGGATCCGTCGGCGCAGTTGAACGCGGATCTGCTCGGTCAGCATGCGATCGAATTTTCCGAGGCCGCGACTGTACAGGCGTTGGCTTCGGGTGAAGAGAGCCCGCTCGAAGCGCCGTCGGAATCTGCCGTCGGCGAGGCAGGTGCTGAAGCAGGCGAGGCAGTTGAACTTGCCGACGCAAGGCATGATCCGGCGGATGCCGCGCCGGCGCCCGAGTCGCATCAGGACGCTGCTGCAGCTCCGAACAGGCAAGAACATGTCGAAGCAGCGAACTTTGAACCGCAGGCCGGCGTCGCCGAGCCTGCACTGAATCACGATCCGGTCTCCCAGGCCGATCCGGCAATACCCGCGCACGACTCGGGCGTACTCCGCGATACGGAGCACGCCGCCGAGCCGAACCCGACCACGGCGGCGCACGGCGATCTTGAGGATCGCCGCGATGCCGCACAGGACGCAGGCATTCTGACCGACGACGAACCCGAGTCGCGCAGCGCCTGACGTAACCGAACTTTTTTTGCCGCGCCCGCAATGGGCGCGCGCGACCTGACATTTTGAGGTTGTTTTGACACATACCCACGACACCGATTCGTCCGAATCCGAGCGCGCCGTGCCGTCGGCACGCGCCGACGAAGCGCGTACCACGCAAGCGTCGGCAGGCGAGGGCGAGCGCCCGGAGCGCCCGGCGCCGGCCACGGAAGCAGACGGTGAAGACCGTCCGCGCCGCGGCCTGCGTCGCGGACCGCGTAGCCTGATCGCGCGGCGCCGCGCCGGAGCGAAGACGAAGGGCGCCGAAGGCGCGCCCGCGCAAGTAGCTCCGGTCGTCACCGAAACGCCGCCGGACGGCGAGGTGGTCGCGCAAGTGCGCATGCCGCGCAAGGATGGTGGCGCCAAGGGCCAGGGCCCGCGCCGCAATGCAGGCGGCGCGAAGCGCGAGGGTGGTCAGCGTGAAGGTGCGCCCCGCGAGGGCGGCCCTCGCGAAGGCGGGCGCGGCGAGCGTCAGCCGCGCGAAGGCGGTCAGCGTCAGAATCGCCGTGGCGCCGAAGCGCCGGTGGAAATCGCAGCCGAAGCGAACCCGGACGATCTGTTCTCGTACGTCACGTCGCCCGCATTCGATGCGGACAACAGCGCCACCGGCGGCGTACGCGCCCCGATGCTGCGCCGTGGCAAGCCGGCCGCGCCCAAGCGCGTCCTGGCTGCGGACGACGACGCGCCGAAGCTGCACAAAGTGCTGGCCGAAGCCGGCATGGGCTCGCGCCGCGACATGGAAGAACTGATCGTCGCCGGCCGCGTGTCGGTGAACGGCGAGCCGGCTCACATCGGCCAGCGCATCATGCCGACCGACCAGGTCCGCATCAACGGCAAGCCGGTCAAGCGCAAGCTGGCCAACAAGCCGCCGCGCGTCCTGCTGTATCACAAACCGACTGGCGAAATCGTCAGCCACGCCGATCCGGAAGGCCGCCCGTCGGTGTTCGACAAGCTGCCGCCGATGAAAACCGCCAAGTGGCTCGCGGTCGGCCGCCTCGACTTCAACACCGAAGGTCTGCTGATGCTGACCACCTCGGGCGATCTGGCGAACCGTTTCATGCATCCGCGTTACAGCGTCGAGCGTGAATATGCGGTGCGCGTGGTGGGCGAGCTGGCGGAAGGCATGCGTCAGAAGCTGTTGCACGGCGTCGAGCTGGAAGACGGCCCGGCGAATTTCCTGCGCATCCGCGATGGCGGCGGCGAAGGCACCAATCATTGGTATCACGTCGCGCTCGCCGAAGGCCGTAATCGGGAAGTGCGCCGCATGTTCGAAGCAGCCGGCCTGATGGTCAGCCGCCTGATCCGCACGCGTCATGGCCCGATCTCGCTGCCGAAGGGCCTGAAGCGCGGTCGCTGGGAAGAACTCGAAGACAATCAGGTGCGCGCGCTGATGGCGTCGGTCGGTCTGAAGGCGCCGTCGGAAGAAAAGGGCGGCCGCAGAGAGGCACCGGAGCGCAAGCAGCCGGATCCGATGCAAACGTCGATGGGCTTCATTAGCCGCGAACCGGTACTGATGTCGCATGGCCGTTTCGACCAACAGCAGCCGCGCGGTCAAGGCCGTCGCGGTGCGGCGGGTGGCGGCTTCGGCGGTGGTTCGGGTGGTGGTTTTGGCGGTGGTAGCGGTGGCGGTTACGGCAACCGCGGCGCTGGCCGCAGCGCCGGCGGCTTCAGCGGCCCGATGGGCGGCGGCGGTGCGCCTGGTCCGCGTGGCGGCCGTGACGTCGATGGCAATCGCGCGCCGTCGGGTAATGGCAATCGTGCGGCTGGCGGCGGTAAGCGCGCTGGCGGCCCTGGCGGTGGCAATCCGGGCGGCGGCAGCCGCGGGCCAGCCGGCAATCGCGGCGGTAACGCCAACCGCGCCGGTGGCGGTGGCAACCCCAACGCGGCGGGTGGTGCCAATCGTGGTGGTGGAGCGCCGCGCGGCCGTTCGCGTGGCCGTTAAACGGCAAGCAACTTAAGCATGACGGTTGGCTGCTGATCGTTCATCAACGATTTACGCTTCGCCACCGTCAGAATCAATCGACGAGCGCCGCGGGTTTCATCTGATGCATAAAACCGCGGCGTGCGCATAAGTAGGGGCAGAGTTTCCTCGCCCTGCTTGTCCGGCGCAGGTCCGGGGTGGCGCAAGCCGCCTTGCAAAAGGCCAGGCGCGCCGCCATATCGTTGAAAGATTCCCATGAAATCAAGCGGAAATGCGCTTCGTACGGCGTTCTGCGGTTTGCGTTTGTCCCGAAAAATGGCTACAATCGCGGAGTCGCTGGGCGTGCGGCTTTTCATGTGCGGCTCAGGTGCGACCACCGGTAATAAGATGATGGGCGTTTAGCCCATTTTTTTTTGCCGCGCAGTTCTAAGTGGTTCGGCATCTCGGGTAGCACGAACGTGCGCCGGCTTGGCGCGCGGCCCGCATTGGTGTTTGCAGACAAACCCGGCAGGTCTCGCCGCGCGAACATCTTAGAGGGCACTGTGCAACTGACGGAACTGATTGAAACCACGGTCGTGGGACTCGGCTACGAGCTCGTCGATCTCGAGCGCACCGGGCGCGGCATGTTGTGTATTTATATCGACCAGCCGGCCGGCATCGCGATCGAAGACTGCGAGAAAGTCACGCGTCAGCTCCAGCACGTTCTGACGGTCGAAAATATCGATTACGAGCGGCTTGAAGTGTCGTCGCCGGGTCTCGACCGCCCGCTGAAAAAACTGGCGGATTTTGAACGCTTCGCAGGCAGCGAAGTGGTAATCACATTGAAAAAGCCATTGGACGGACGGAAATCGTACCGGGGCATTCTGCATGCTCCGCAAGGCGAGACGATCGGTCTGGAATTTGAAGGGAAGGAAGGCGCCGCGATGCTCGATTTCACCGTCGCGGATATCGATAAGGCACGCCTCGTTCCGAAAGTTGACTTTAGGAGCCGCAAACAATGAGTCGCGAAGTGTTGATGCTGGTGGATGCGCTGGCACGCGAGAAGAACGTCGATAAAGACGTGGTATTTGCCGCGCTCGAGGCGGCCCTCGCTTCGGCCTCCAAGAAACTCTTCGAAGAAGACGCGGACATCCGCGTCCAGATCGACCGTGAAAGCGGCGAGCACGAAACGTTTCGCCGCTGGAAAGTGGTGCCGGACGAAGCTGGCCTGCAGGAGCCGGATCAGGAAATCCTGCTGTTCGAAGCACGCGAACAGAAGCCGGAAATCCAGCTCGACGAATACATCGAAGAACCGGTGCCGTCGATCGAATTCGGCCGTATCGGCGCACAGGCTGCCAAGCAGGTGATCCTGCAGAAGGTGCGCGACGCGGAACGCGAGCAGATCCTGAACGACTTCCTCGAGCGCGGCGAGCACATCATGACCGGCTCGGTGAAGCGCCTGGATAAGGGCAACTTCATCGTCGAAACCGGCCGTGTCGAAGCGCTGCTGCGCCGCGACCAGTTGATTCCGAAGGAAAATCTGCGCGTGGGCGACCGCGTGCGCGCCTATATCGCCAAGGTCGATCGCACCGCTCGCGGTCCGCAGATCGAACTGTCGCGTACGGCGCCCGAATTCCTGATGAAGCTGTTCGAAATGGAAGTGCCGGAAATCGAACAGGGCCTGCTGGAAATCAAGGCGGCGGCCCGCGATCCGGGCGTGCGCGCCAAGATCGGCGTGATCGCTTACGACAAGCGCATCGACCCGATCGGCACCTGCGTCGGTATCCGCGGTTCGCGTGTCCAGGCCGTGCGTAACGAGCTTGGTGGCGAAAACGTCGACATCGTGCTATGGTCGGAAGATCCCGCACAGTTTGTGATCGGCGCGCTCGCGCCGGCAGCCGTCCAGTCGATCGTCGTCGATGAAGAAAAGCATTCGATGGACGTCGTCGTAGACGAAAACGAACTGGCGGTCGCGATCGGCCGCAGCGGCCAGAACGTGCGTCTTGCCAGCGAACTCACCGGCTGGCAGATCAACATCATGACGCCGGACGAATCTGCGCAAAAGCAGAATCAGGAGCGCGGTGTACTGCGTGACCTGTTCATGGCGCGTCTCGATGTCGACGAAGAAGTGGCCGACATCCTGATCGACGAAGGCTTTACGAGCCTCGAAGAGATCGCTTATGTGCCGCTCAACGAGATGCTCGAAATCGAAGCATTCGACGAAGACACCGTTCACGAACTGCGTAATCGCTCGCGCGATGCGTTGTTGACGTTGGCGATCGCGAATGAAGAAAAGGTCGAGAATGTTGCACTCGACCTGAAGAGCCTGGACGGCATGGATGCCGACCTGCTCGCCAAGCTTGCCGAACATCAGATCCAGACGCGCGACGAACTCGCCGAGCTGGCTGTGGATGAACTGGTCGAGATGACCGGAATGGAAGAGGATGCCGCTAAGGCGTTGATCATGAAAGCACGTGAACATTGGTTCCAGTGAGAAATGACCATGGCGCACTAAATTGAACGCGGCCGTTAGGCCGCATGACAAGATGCTAACCGCAAGGAATCGGTCCTTGCATTAAGAGGAATGAATGGCGAGTAACAACGTAGCCCAATTTGCCGCGGAACTGAAAATGCCTGCAGGCGTGCTCCTTGAGCAGCTTCAGGCAGCAGGCGTCACTAAAGCGAGCGAAGACGACAGCTTGTCCGAAACGGACAAGGCGCGTCTGCTCGACCACTTGCGCAAGTCTCACGGCTCGACTGATGCGGACAAGCGCAAGATCACGCTGACGAAACGGCATACGTCGGAGATCAAGCAATCCGACGCGACGGGCAAAGCTCGCACCATTCAGGTCGAGGTGCGTAAGAAGCGCACTTTCGTCCGCCGCGACGAATCTGCCGCTGAAGGCGGGGATGCATCGAATCATGTGGCCGAAGCTGATGTAGACGATCTGGAACTCCAGCGTCGTGAAGAGGAAGCACGTCACGAAGCCGAGCTGCTCGAAAAGCAGGCTCAGGAGTTGAAGGCACGTCAGGAACAGCTCGAACGCGAAGAAGCCGAACGTCAGGCGCGCGAGCAGGCGGCTGAAGCCGAGCGTCGTCGTGCGGAAGAAGAAGCGGCGAAGAAGCGCGCGGCGGCTGCGGCCGAAGCGGCGGCTCGCGAACAGGCTCAAGCTGCCCAGCCGGCGCAGGCTGCCAAGGCGGCGGCGAAGGCTGAACCGGTCGCGGCCAAGGCTGCGGAACCGGCGGTTGCCAAGGAAAGCGAGCAGGACGACGAGCGTGCTGCGGCAGAACGCGCGGCACAACGCGAAGCAGCGAAGAAAGCGGAAGACGCAGCGCGTCAGGCCGCCGAGAAAACGCGCGCCGAGCAGGAAGAAGTCAGCAAGCGCCGTGCGGCGGCAGAAGCCGAAGCGCGTGCGATTCGCGAAATGATGAACACGCCGCGCAAGGCGCAGGTCAAGGCGCCGGAACCGGCACCGAAGCCCGCTGAGCCGGCCAAGCCCGTGGAAGCCAAGGGCACGCTGCACAAGCCGGCGCGTCCGGCGGGTGAAGCACCGGCACGTCCGGCAGCCAAGAAACCGGCTGCTGCGGCTCCGGCTGCAACGACCACGCCGTCGGCTGGCGACAAGAAAAAGCCGGGCGGTGGCAAGGGCGGCTGGCAGGACGACGCAGCGAAGCGCCGTGGCATCAAGACGCGTGGCGATACGAGCGGCGGTGTCGATCGTGGCTGGCGCGGTGGCCCGAAGGGGCGCGGCAAGCATCAGGATCAGAACACCACGTTCCAGGCGCCGACCGAACCGATCGTGCGTGAAGTGCACGTGCCGGAAACCATCACGGTCGCCGATCTGGCGCACAAGATGGCGGTGAAGGCCTCGGAAGTCATCAAGTCGATGATGAAGCTCGGCCAGATGGTCACGATCAACCAGATGCTGGACCAGGAAACGGCGATGATCATCGTCGAGGAACTGGGCCACCACGCGGTTGCGGCCAAGCTGGACGATCCGGAAGCCATGCTGGTCGAAGGCGAAATCACGGACGCAGAAGCACTGCCGCGTCCGCCGGTCGTCACGGTCATGGGTCACGTCGACCACGGCAAGACCTCGCTGCTCGACTACATCCGCCGCGCCAAGGTTGCAGCGGGTGAAGCGGGCGGGATTACGCAGCACATCGGTGCGTATCACGTCGAAACGCCGCGCGGTGTCATCACGTTCCTCGATACGCCGGGCCACGAAGCATTTACGGCCATGCGTGCTCGCGGTGCGAAGGCAACCGACATCGTGATTCTGGTGGTGGCAGCCGACGACGGCGTGATGCCGCAAACGAAGGAAGCCATTGCCCACGCGAAGGCAGGCGGCGTGCCGCTCGTCGTCGCGATCAACAAGATCGACAAGCCGGATGCGAATCCGGAGCGCGTCAAGCAGGAACTCGTCGCGGAAGGCGTCGTGCCGGAAGAATACGGTGGCGATTCGCCGTTCGTGTCGGTGTCGGCTAAAACCGGCGCAGGCATCGACGACCTGCTCGAAAACGTGCTGCTGCAAGCCGAAGTGCTGGAACTGAAGGCACCGGTCGAAGCGCCGGCCAAGGGTCTCGTTATTGAAGCGAAACTCGATAAGGGTAAGGGGCCGGTTGCAACGATCCTGGTCCAGTCGGGTACGCTGAACCGCGGCGACGTGGTGCTGGCAGGTAGCGCTTACGGTCGCGTGCGAGCCATGCTCGACGAAACCGGCAAGCCGACCAAGTCGGCAGGCCCGTCGATCCCGGTCGAGATTCAAGGTCTGTCGGAAGTCCCGCAAGCTGGCGAAGAAGTCATCGTCATGCCGGACGACCGCAAGGCGCGTGAAGTCGCGTTGTTCCGTCAAGGCAAGTTCCGCGACGTCAAGCTGGCCAAGCAACAGGCCGCGAAGCTCGAGAACATGCTGGAACAGATGGGCGAAGGCGAAGTGGCGTACATGCCGCTCATCGTCAAGGCCGACGTGCAAGGTTCGCAGGAAGCGCTGGTGCAGTCGCTGCTGAAGCTGTCGACCGACGAAGTTCGTGTGCAGATCGTGCACGGCGCAGTCGGTGGCATCAGCGAGTCGGACGTCAACCTGGCTACGGCTTCGAAGGCGGTCATCATCGGCTTCAACACCCGTGCGGATGCACAGGCGCGCAAGCTGGCGGAAAGCAACGGCGTCGATATTCGCTACTACAACATCATCTATGACGCCGTGGATGAAGTGAAGGCTGCGATGTCGGGCATGCTGGCACCGGAGAAGCGCGAAGTCGTGACAGGTACGGTCGAAGTGCGTCAGGTCTTCAAGGTACCGAAGATCGGTGCGGTGGCCGGCTGTATGGTCACGGACGGTTTCGTCAAGCGTTCCTCGTCGGTGCGCGTGCTGCGCAACAACGTCGTCATCTTCACGGGCGAGCTCGATTCGCTCAAGCGCTTCAAGGACGACGTGAAGGAAGTCCGTCAGGGCTTCGAGTGCGGTATGTCGATCAAGAACTTCAACGATATCGTCGAAGGCGATCAGTTCGAAGTCTTCGAGGTTACCGAAGTCGCGCGTACGCTGTAATTCACGCGGCATTGGCTCAACGGGCGGAGCGGGCTTAAGCGCCCGCTCCGCCCGTTGCCTTTGGGCCTCGCGCATTTTGTCGCGCATTGCGCCCCGCGGTGGCTTGAAGTTGCTATCAAGCCGCTCATTGCCGTCCGGGCAATTACCACCTCGGTTCGCGCGAACAACTTTTTTGGATCCGTCAGAACGGATCACACAAACACCATGCCTAAAAAACGTTCTTCTCCCAATCGCAACGTGCAGATCGCCGATCAGATCCAGCGCGACCTGTCCGAGCTGCTGCGCGAGGTCAAGGATCCGCGCATCGGCCTCGTCACCATTCAAAGTGTCGAGCTGACGCCCGACTACGCGCACGCGAAGGTCTACTTCACGACGCTGACCGGCGACCCGCAGCAGACGCTCGAAGCGCTCCAGCACGCGGCCGGCCATCTGCACAATCAGTTGTTCAAGCGCCTGCACATTCATACCGTGCCGACGCTGCATTTCCATTACGACCAGACGATCGAACGGGCCGTCGAAATGTCCCGTCTGATCGACGAGGCGAACGCCAATCGCGCGAAAGAAGACTGAGCGCGTTGTTATCCGCGTTCCGGGCTGCACTGCTTCAGTAGCAGTTCATTTAGCGCTGTTTCCGTACATTTCGAAGACCCTGTCTTTCTGACATGACCGCACCTCAACGCCCCCGCGTGCCACGTCGCGCGCTCGACGGCGTGCTGCTGCTCGACAAGCCGCTCGGCCTGTCGAGCAACGACGCGCTGATTCGCGCGAAGCGTCTCTACCTGGCCAAAAAGGCGGGCCACACCGGCACGCTCGATCCACTCGCCACAGGTCTTTTGCCGCTGTGTTTCGGCGAAGCGACCAAGTTTTCGCAAGACCTGCTCGAAGCCGACAAGACCTATGAGGCGACCATGCGCCTCGGTATTCGCACGACCACCGGAGACGCCGAAGGCGAAGCAATCGACACGCGCGACGTGACGTGCGATCAGGCCGCGGTAGAGGCGGCCATGCAGAAATTTCTCGGCGACATCGTCCAGGTCCCACCGATGTATTCGGCGCTCAAGCGCGACGGCAAGCCGCTATACGAATACGCGCGCGCCGGCCAGACGGTGGAGCGGGAAGGGCGTCAGGTGACGATTCACGCGCTCGACATGCTCGCCTGTGCGTTGCCCGACGTGACGTTTCGCGTGACGTGCAGCAAAGGCACGTATGTGCGCACGCTCGCCGAGGATATCGGCGAAGCGCTTGGTTGTGGTGCGCATCTGGTCGCGCTGCGGCGTACCGGCGTCGGCGCGCTGACGCTGGAGAATTCGGTGACGCTCGACGCGCTGTCCGATGCGACGGAGAGCGAGCGTGATACGTGGCTGCAACCGGTCGATGCATTGCTGTCGACGTTCCCGCTTGTCACACTGGACGAAGACGCGACCCGTCGCTTCCTGCACGGGCAGCGGCTGAAGCTCTCCGAGTTGACCATTGCCGGCGACGCGGTGAATGCGCCGCGCGTACGCGTGTATGCAGCGGACGGGCGTTTGCTTGGTGTCGCGAAGCAAGGCGAGGGTGTGCTGGCGCCGGAACGGCTTGTGGTCACAGCAGCGAGCTAGCGCGGAAGGTCAGCGCCGCCTCGTCAGCAGCAACAAAAAAGGCGGGACCGCTCACCAGCGGTCCCGCCTTTTTTCCATACAGCCCGCGTCTTAGCCCGCGTCGCGGACTAAGACCAGAACCTCAATGCGCCGCCGCAGCTGCCGCACCCGCATCACCACCGGCGCGTTCCGGCTTTGCCATCCAGATCAGCGCGATCAGCGCGACAAAGATCCCTGCCGATACAAAGAACAGATCGTTCACGCCCAACTGCGCGGCCTGCTGCGTAGCCATCGAATTGAACAGACCATATGCCTGCGGCTGACTGAAGCCCGCGGCACCCATCTGCCGGATCGACTGATCGAACACCGGGTTGTACGCGCTCGCCTGTTCGGCCAGTTGCGCATGATGCATGATGGTGCGGTGATCCCACGCGGTTTGGAAAATCGACGTGCCAATACCGCCGCACATGATCCGCACGAAATTCGACAAGCCCGACGCAGCCGGAATCCGGTTTCCCGGCAAACCCGACAGCGTAATCGACACCAGCGGGATGAAGAACCCGGCCATGCCGATCCCCTGAATCAACGTGGGCATGAGCAGCGAATAAGTATCGACGCCCGTCGTATAACGTGAGCGCATCCAGAAACACAGCGCGAACACGAGGAACGACAAGGTCGCGATGTAGCGCGGATCGGTACGCGGCAAGATCTTGCCGGTGATCGGCGACAGCAGCACGGCGAACACGCCGACCGGCGCCATCACGAGACCCGCTTCGGTGGCGGTGTAGCCGATATCGGTCTGCAGCCACAACGGCAACAACACGAGGTTGCCGAAGTAGAGCCCGTAGCCGATCGACAACGCAATCGTGCCGCTCGTGAAATTGCGCCGGCTGAAGAGCGACAGGTCGACCACGGGATGCTCGGCCGTCAATTCCCACACAATGAAGAACGCGAGCGAAATCACCGCGACCAGCGCAAGTACGACGATGGTGGTCGACGAGAACCAGTCGAGGTCCTTGCCCTTATCGAGCATCACCTGCAGCGAGCCGACCCAGAGGATCAGCAGGCCGAGACCGACGCCGTCGATCGGCGCCTTTTTGACGACCGAATCGCGGTTACGGAAGATCGTCCACGTCGCCACCGCGGCGATCGCGCCGACCGGAATGTTGACGTAGAAAATCCACGGCCACGAGATGTTGTCCGAGATCCAGCCGCCAAGAATCGGGCCGGCCACCGGCGCGATCAATGTGGTCATCGCCCACATCGATAAAGCCATCGGCGCCTTGGCGCGTGGGTAGCTCGCGAGCAGCAGCGTTTGCGATAGCGGAATCATCGGGCCGGCCACGGCGCCTTGCAGCACGCGCGAGGCCAGCAGGAACGGCAGGGTGGGGGCGAGACCGCACATCCACGACGAGATCACGAACAGGATGATCGACGCCATGAACAGGCGCACCTGGCCGATACGGTCGGTGAGCCAGCCGGTCAGCGGCACGGAGATCGCGTTCGCCACCGCGAACGACGTGATCACCCATGTGCCCTGGTCGGACGACACACCGAGGTCGCCCGAAATGGACGGGATCGACACGTTCGCAATCGACGTGTCGAGCACGTTCATGAACACGGCGAGCGACACCGCGATGGTGCCGATCACCAGTTGCGCGCCCTCGAGCGGCGGATGAGGGACTTGCGCCTGAGCCTGAGCCATTAATAAAACCTTCTATGAATCGTCGCGCCGCTTACATCAGCTTCGCGGCGGGCTTGGCAGCGCCGCCGGCTTGCGCCGACTTCTGCGAGCCGCCGTTCGGACCTGCATTCTCCGAAATGATGCGGGCGATTTCCGCATCCGCCTCATCGCCGTACTTGTCGAACACATTGGTCTGATAGACCGTGTTCGGCGCCTGGCCGAGCTGACCACCCTGGTCGTCCTTGATGCTCACGTCGGCTTGCATCGACAGGCCGATACGCAGCGGATGCTTTTCAAGTTCCTGCGGGTCGAGCGCGATCCGTACCGGCAGACGCTGGACCACCTTGATCCAGTTGCCGGTTGCGTTCTGCGCGGGCAGTAGCGAGAACGCCGAACCCGTACCCGCCGAGAAGCCGACCACCTTGCCGTGGTACACCACCGACGAACCGTACACGTCGGCCGTCAACTCGACCGGCTGGCCGATGCGCATGTGCTTCAGTTGCACTTCCTTGAAGTTCGCATCGACCCACACGCCGCCCAACGGCACGATAGCCATCAGCGGGGTGCCCGGCGAGACGCGCTGGCCGACCTGCACCGAGCGCTTCGCGACGTAGCCCGTGACCGGCGCCGGCAGGTTGTTACGGGCGTTGGCCAGATACGCGTCGCGCACCTTCGCGGCGGCAGCCTGCACGTTCGGGTGATTGGCGATCGTGGTGTTGGCGGTCAGCGCGCGGTTCGACGCCAGTTGTTGCTGGGCGGCGTCGACTGAGGCTTGCGCGCTCTTCACGGCATCGCGGGCGTGCGAGATTTCTTCGGCCGACACGGCGCCGGTTTGTGCGACCGTCAGGCGGCGCTTCAAGTCGTCCTGTGCGCGCGACAGATCGGACTGGCGCTGGGCAACTTGCGCCTGGTACTGGTTGTCGTCGGCGAACAGGCCGCGCACCTGGCGCACCGTCTGCGCGAGATTCGCTTCGGCTTGTTCGAGCGCGACGCGAGCGTCGGCCGGATCGAGCACGACGAGCGGGTCGCCGGCCTTCACAGTTTGCGTGTCGTCCGCGTTCACGGCGACAACCGTGCCGGTGACTTGCGGCGTGATCTGCACGACGTTGCCGTTCACGTACGCGTCGTCGGTGTCTTCATGGAAGCGTGCGTCGAGGAAGTAGTACAGGCCGTAGGCGACCGCGGCGATCAGGATCACGATGACGAGCAGCGTCATCATGCGCTTGCGTTTGCCGCTGTTCGCCGGCGGTTGTACCGGTTGCGTCGGCTGCGGGGCCGGCTGAGTCGGCTGTGTAGTAGCCGCGGGCTGTTGGGTGGTGCTCATTGATGTGCTCCGGGTTCTCTCAAGCGTCGTCGTTTATTCGGATGTTTATGCGAGTGTGGGTCGCGTCGATGTGGCTTCAGTTTGCAGCGGCGGTCGCAGCGGTGGCCGATGCCGCGGCGGCCGATGCCGGGGCATCGGTCGGCACCACGAGGCCCGTTTGCGTTGCGTCGAAACCGCCACCGAGCGCCTTGATGAGGCCGATCTGCAGATCGCGGCGGCGCATCTTGAGGCCCGTTACCGTCTGTTCGGCGGCAAGGCGGTTCTGGTCGGCGGTCAGCACCTGCAACTGCGGCGACAAACCGGCCTTGTAGCGGATCACCGCGAGCTGATAGGCCTTGGTCGACGCGTCGAGCGCGCGCTGTGCATCGCCCGATTGCTGGTCGATCGAACGGATCGACGACACTTGCGTCGCGACATCCGAGAGCGCATTGATCAGCGTCTGGTTGTAGTCCGCCACATCGAGGTCGAAGTCTGCGTAGCGGCCCTTCAACTGCGAGCGCAGCGCGCCGGCGTCGAAGATGGGCAGGTGAATCGCCGGACCGAATTGCATCTGACGGCTGCCCGACTTCAGGAAACGGCCCCAGCCGAACGCATCGAAACCGAAACCGGCGGCGAGGTTGACGTCCGGGAAGAATTCGGCCTTCGCTTCCTTCACGTCGTGCATCGCGGCTTCGACCTGCCAGCGCGCGGCGACGATATCCGCGCGGCGCGCCACGAGGTCGGCGGGCAGGTTGTTCGGCAGCGCTACGGTATCGCCGGTGGTCAGGGCCGGTTTGGCGATCTGCAGGCCACGATCCGGACCCTTGCCGAGCAGCGCGCCCAACTGATAGCGCGCCACGGTGATCTGGCCGTCGAGATCGGTCAGGTTCGCCTGGCTGGTCGCGATGTTGCCGTTCGCGGTTTCCCGTTCGACGTTGGTGTCGAGCCCCGCGGTTACGCGGCCGTTGGTGATGCGGCTGATGTCCTGGCGGTTGGCGATTTCGCGCGCGGCGATGTCGCGGAATGCGTACAACTGGGCGAGCTGGTTATAGGTGCTCGCCACGGAGGAGGCAAGCGTTACGCGCGCCTGCTGCATGTCGGCTTCAGCGGCTTTTTCCTGCGACACGGCCTGACCGAGGCGCTGGCGGTTCTTGCCCCACAGGTCCAGATCCCACGACGCGCTCGCCAGCACGTTGTTCTCGCTATACCAGGTGCCGCCGTACGGCGGCGGGTAGAGCGCATTCGCCGAGAACAGCTCGCGAGTCCACGAGTAGCTGCCGTTGACCTTCGGGTACAGCGCCGAGCGCGAGCTTTCAATATAAGACGAAGCCTTGGCGAGGCGTGCCTGCGCCTGCGCGATCGAGGGGCTGCCTTCCAGCGCTTCCGCGATCAGCTTCGGCAGTTGCGGGTCGCCGAACTGGTTGGCCCAGTCGAGCGACGGCCACTGGCCGCCCTGGCCGGACAGGCTCTGGCTGGACTCGTACTGAGCCGGCGACGAGATCTGCTTGTCGCTCTTCATGCCGAAGTAGTTCGCGCACCCCGTGAGGGCGAGCGCCGTCACCGCGGCGGCGACAGCGGCCCGGCTCGAAAGTGCGGGCGCGGACAGGGAAAGGGATTTCATCGCTCGACTCTTTGAGTGGAATGTAATGATGGACACTGCAAGCAATTTATTACGATTTGCTGTCAAAATTGCTTGCTGCATCACGGGTTAGTCCCGTTTGTTCGCCGGAATTGATGAGTACGCGGCGCAGCATGCTCTTCAGAAAACCCACTTCTTCGGGGGTAAAGCCGCCCAGCAGGTCGTCCAGCACGCCGTTGAAAATGGCCGGCATTTTGGCCGCGATCGCGTGGCCTTCCGGTGTCAGCGCGAGTCGCACGACCCGCCGGTCTTCGTTGCTGCGCACTCTTGTCAGCAGGCCGCGTTTTTCCAGCCGGTCCACCAGACGCGTGACGGCGCTTGCGTCGATGCCGTATTCGCGCGCCAGTTCGGCCGCCAGCAGGCACTTGCCGCTCGCCACCATGAACAGGATGCTGCCTTGCTGGCTGGTGATGCCCAACTCGGCCATGCTGCGCTGCGTGACCAGGTTCGACATGGTCGATTTCACCCGCGAGAGCAAATAGCCGACGCTTTCGCCCAGCTGATACTCGCTGATCTCTGAGCCGGGTGTTGAGGACGGATCCGTCATGATTCTCGTGCGAATGCAATGGTTGACTAGGCAGGATTATAGACAGCGGTTGATTGACGCGGCAAGCGTTATTACAGCTTAGGCAAGGAACTTTTACGGCTCAAGGCACAATGCGCGTGGATTTGCGTAGGATTTCGCCGAAGTCGTGTGGGTCTGTTTCTTACGCAGCGCTGCGTGGAAAACGATGGGACTATCAGGGAATACCAGAAAGCTTCATTTGGGCGTGCTATAATGTTGGGTTCCCAAAAGTGCGCTTTGGGCTTTGTTGGCTTCGTACACAATGCTGCTGCTGGCGCACTCAACTGTCTCCAGGTTCCTATGACTCGCGCCCTACGCAATATCGCCATCATTGCCCACGTCGACCACGGCAAGACCACGCTCGTCGACCAGCTCCTCCGCCAAACCGCTACCTTCCGCGACAACCAGGCGGTTGTCGAGCGCGTGATGGACTCGAACGACATCGAAAAGGAACGTGGCATCACGATTCTTTCGAAGAACTGCGCGGTCGAGTACGAAGGCACGCACATCAACATCGTCGACACCCCGGGCCACGCCGACTTCGGCGGTGAAGTGGAGCGTGTGCTGTCGATGGTCGACTCGGTGCTGCTGCTGGTCGACGCGGTCGAAGGCCCGATGCCGCAAACGCGCTTCGTGACCAAGAAGGCGCTGGCGCTCGGTCTCAAGCCGATCGTCGTGATCAACAAGGTCGACCGCCCGGGCGCGCGGATCGACTGGGTGATCAACCAGACGTTCGATCTGTTCGACAAGCTGGGTGCAACTGACGAACAACTCGATTTCCCGATCGTCTACGCATCGGGTCTGAATGGCTACGCCGGCCTGACGCCGGACGTGCGCGAAGGCGACATGCGTCCGCTGTTCGAAGCCGTGCTGGAACACGTGCCGGTCCGCCCGGCTGATCCGTCGGCGCCGCTGCAACTGCAGATCACGTCGCTGGATTATTCGTCGTACGTCGGCCGCATCGGCGTTGGCCGCATTACGCGTGGCACGATCAAGCCGGGCATGTCCGTCGCCGTGCGTTCGGGCCCTGACGGCGCGATCCTGAACCGCAAGATCAATCAGGTCCTGTCGTTCAAGGGTCTCGAACGCGTGCAGGTCGACTCGGCTGAAGCCGGCGACATCGTGCTGATCAACGGTATCGAAGAAATCGGTATCGGCGTGACCATCTGCGCACCGGAGCAGCCGGACGCGCTGCCGATGATCACCGTCGACGAACCGACCCTGACGATGAACTTCCTCGTCAATTCGTCGCCGCTGGCCGGCCGCGAAGGCAAGTTCGTCACGAGTCGTCAGATTCGCGACCGCCTGATGAAGGAACTGAACCACAACGTGGCGCTGCGCGTGAAAGAAACGGGCGACGAAACCACGTTCGAAGTGGCAGGCCGCGGCGAGCTGCACCTGACCATCCTGGTTGAAAACATGCGCCGTGAAGGCTACGAGCTGGCCGTGTCGCGTCCGCGCGTGGTGATGACGGAAGTCGACGGCGTGAAGCATGAGCCGTACGAAAACCTGACGGTCGACATGGAAGACGGCCACCAGGGTGGCGTGATGGAAGAGCTGGGCCGCCGCAAGGGCGAAATGCTCGACATGGCATCGGACGGCCGTGGCCGTACGCGTCTCGAGTATCGTATCTCGGCGCGTGGGCTGATCGGTTTCCAGGGCGAATTCTTGACGCTGACGCGCGGTACGGGCCTGATGAGCCACACGTTCGACTCGTATCAGCCGGTCAGGGAGGGTGGTGTCGGCGAGCGTCGTAACGGCGTGCTGATTTCGCAGGACGACGGCGCGGCAGTGGCGTACGCACTGTGGAAGCTGCAGGATCGCGGCCGTATGTTCGTGTCGCCGGGCGAGCCGCTGTACGAAGGCATGATCATTGGCATTCACAGCCGTGACAACGACCTGGTCGTGAACCCGATCAAGGGCAAGCAACTGACCAACGTGCGTTCGTCGGGTACGGACGAAGCGGTGCGCCTCGTGCCGCCGATCCAGATGTCGCTGGAATACGCGGTTGAATTCATCGACGACGACGAACTGGTCGAGGTCACGCCGAAATCCATCCGTCTGCGCAAGCGTTACCTGAAGGAGCACGAGCGCCGCAGCGCCAGCCGTAAGGGCGCAGTGGACTAAATCAGCATCGGCCCTAATCCTGGGTAAGCAGCATGCTGTCAGGCAAAAGCCACCTCCGGGTGGCTTTGCCATTTCTGGCGCCCAATTCGCGTTGCACGCAATTGCTCACGGTTGGCTGTCTGTTTGTCGTGTTTGTCCCCGTTTTTTGCAGAAGTCTGTTGCGAGGCTTGCAAAACCGGCCGGAAGCCCGCCGTAAAAGGCTTGAGCGGCAATCCGTCTGCTATCTGCACTATCCGTTCTGTGATATGCTCCCCGGGTGCAAAGTTTTAGGTCCTTCCAAGCAAGACTTGATTCGCGCAATCCGCTAAACGGTCAGGCCGTGTCGCGGAAGGTTCTGTAACCCGCTATTTCTCGAGAAACTCGAAGAAAGGTGAGCGTAAAAATGATGAAGCAATTCCAGTCGAACTCTTATCTGTTCGGCGGCAATGCTCCGTACGTAGAAGAAATGTACGAAGCGTATCTCGATAATCCGGCGTCAGTGCCCGAGAACTGGCGCAGCTATTTCGACGCGTTGCAGAACGTCCCTGCATCGGATGGCAGCAATGCCAACGACGTGGCCCATGGCCCGATCGTCGAATCGTTTGCGCAACGGGCCAAGGCTAACGCCTTCATCCCGCGCACGGCGGCCGGCGGCGAAGATCTCGCTACCTCCCGCAAGCAAGTCTATGTGCAGTCCCTCATCGGCGCATATCGCTTCCTCGGCTCGCAATGGGCCAATCTCGATCCCCTGAAGCGCCGCGAACGTCCCGCTATCCCCGAACTTGAACCCGCGTTCTACGACTTCACCGAAGCCGACATGGACCAGGAGTTCAGCGCCACGAATCTGTATTTCGGGTTCGAGCGTGCTTCGCTGCGCGAGATCGTCAAGGCCCTGCGTGACACGTACTGCGGCACGATCGGCGCCGAGTACATGTACATCAGCGATCCGGAACAGAAGCGCTGGTGGAAAGAGAAGCTCGAGTCGATCCGTTCGACGCCGAACTTCTCCAATGAAAAGAAAAAGCACATCCTGAATCGCCTGACGGCCGCTGAAGGCCTCGAGCGCTTCCTGCACACCAAGTACGTCGGCCAGAAACGCTTCTCGCTCGAAGGCGGCGAAAGCTTCATCGCCTCGATGGACGAAGTCGTGCGTCATGGCGGCGCCAACGGCGTACAGGAAATCGTCATCGGCATGGCCCACCGTGGCCGTCTGAACGTGCTGGTCAATACGCTCGGCAAGATGCCGGCTGACCTGTTTGCCGAATTCGAAGGCAAGCACGTCGACGACCTGCCGGCCGGCGACGTGAAGTACCACAAGGGTTTCTCGTCGGACGTTTCGACCGAAGGCGGCCCGGTTCACCTGTCGCTCGCGTTCAACCCGTCGCACCTTGAAATCGTCAACCCGGTGGTCGAAGGTTCGGCGAAGGCACGTATGGATCGCCGCGGCGACGACAGCGGCCTGCAAGTGCTGCCGGTGCAGATCCACGGCGACGCGGCCTTCGCTGGCCAGGGCGTCGTGATGGAAACGCTGAACCTCGCGCAAACGCGCGGTTACGGCACGCACGGCACGCTGCACATCGTCATCAACAACCAGATCGGTTTCACGACGTCGGACCCGCGCGACTCGCGCTCCACGTTGTACTGCTCGGACGTCGTCAAGATGATCGAGGCGCCGGTGCTGCACGTGAACGGTGACGATCCTGAGGCGGTCGTGCTGGCTACGCAGTTGGCTATCGACTTCCGGATGCAGTTCCACAAGGACGTGGTTGTCGACATCGTCTGCTTCCGCAAGCTGGGTCACAACGAGCAGGACACGCCGGCGGTTACGCAGCCGTTGATGTACAAGACGATTGCGAAGCACCCGGGCACGCGCGCGCTGTACGCTGAAAAGCTGGTGCAACAGGGCGTGATCACGGCGGCAGAAGGCGACGAATTCGTCAAGGCCTACCGCAAGGCGATGGACGAAGGCCATCACACGATCGACCCGGTGCTCTCGAACTACAAGAGCAAGTACGCGGTGGATTGGGTTCCGTTCCTGAACCGCAAGTGGACCGACGCAGCCGACACGGCAGTGCCGTTGGCTGAACTGAAGCGCCTCGCTGAGCGCGTCACCACGATCCCGGAAAACTTCAAGGTTCACCCGCTGGTCGAGCGCGTCATCAACGACCGTCGCGCGATGGGCCGTGGTGAAGCGAAGCTTGACTGGGGCATGGGCGAACACCTGGCATTCGCATCGCTGGTCGCATCGGGCTACGCAGTGCGCCTGACCGGTCAGGACTCGGGCCGTGGCACGTTCACGCACCGTCACGCGGTGCTGCACGATCAGAACCGCGAACGCTGGAACGACGGCACGTATGTGCCGCTGCAGAACATCGCCGAAGGTCAGGCGAAGTTCACAGTGATCGACTCGGTGCTGTCGGAAGAAGCGGTGCTGGGCTTCGAATACGGTTACTCGACCGCTGAACCGAATACGTTCGTCGCGTGGGAAGCGCAGTTCGGCGACTTCGTGAACGGCGCGCAAGTCGTGATCGACCAGTTCATCTCGTCGGGCGAAGTGAAGTGGGGCCGCGTGTCGGGTCTCACGATGCTGCTGCCGCACGGCTACGAAGGTCAAGGTCCGGAGCACTCGTCGGCACGTATCGAACGTTTCCTGCAACTGTGTGCAGACCACAACATGCAGGTCGTTCAACCGACCACGCCGGCGCAGATTTTCCACCTGTTGCGCCGTCAGATGATCCGCCTGTTCCGCAAGCCGCTGATCGTCGCTACGCCGAAGTCGCTGCTGCGCCACAAGGAAGCCGTGTCGGATCTGTCCGAACTGGCGAAGGGCGCGTTCCAGCCGATCCTCGGCGAAATCGACGATGCGATCGAGCCGAAGAAGGTCAAGCGCGTGGTGGCCTGCTCGGGTCGCGTGTACTACGACCTGCTGGCACATCGCCGTGAATCGAAGTCGAACGACGTCGCGATCATCCGTATCGAACAGCTCTATCCGTTCGCGCATAAGCAGTTCGAAGCGGAAATGAAGAAGTACGACAACGCGACCGAAGTGGTCTGGGTGCAGGACGAGCCGCAGAATCAAGGCCCGTGGTTCTACATCGAGCACCACCTGAAGGAAGGCATGAAGGACGGGCAGAAGCTGGCATACAGCGGACGTCCGGCTTCGGCTTCGCCGGCAGTCGGCTACTACGCGAAGCACTACGAGCAGCAGAAGGCGCTGATCGAAGGCGCTTTCGGCCGCCTCAAGAGCGCGTCGATCGCTAAATAAGGAAAACAGACGAACCGGGAAAGCGCGTTGCGCTTTCCCGTGCCGCGTTCAGTCACCCCATGGTGGTTCGTTCCCGGCAGGTATGGTTCGCAGGCGGTCGTCGAGTACATAGATCGCGCGCCGTCACCCGATACGTATTCAGGATATTCATAATGGCTATTGTTGAAGTCAAGGTTCCCCAGCTCTCCGAGTCGGTTTCGGAAGCCACGATGCTGCAGTGGAAGAAGAAGCCCGGCGAGGCTGTTGCTCAAGACGAAATTCTCATCGAAATCGAGACCGACAAGGTCGTGCTCGAAGTGCCGGCGCCCTCCGCCGGCGTGCTCGCACAAGTGATCTCGAACGACGGCGACATCGTCGTTGCGGATCAGGTGATCGCCAAGATCGACACCGAAGGCACGGCAGGCGCCGCTGCTGTCGAAGCCGAAGTGAAGCCGGCTCCGGTTGCCGCACCGGCACCGGCTGCTGCACCGGCCGCTCAGGCTGCATCCGCAACGGGTGCGAACACCGCTGCTTCGCCGGCTGCCGGCAAGCTGATGGCCGAGAAGGGTCTGGGCGCGGGCGACGTCGCCGGCACGGGCCGCGACGGCCGCATCACCAAGGGTGACGTGCTGACTGCGGGTCAAGCCGCACCGGCACCGGCTGCCAAGGCCGCGGCACCGGCACCGGCTGCCGCACCGAAGGCTGCCAAGCCGTCGCTGCCGGACGTTAAGGCACCGGCATCGGCCGACCAATGGCTGAAAGACCGCCCGGAACAACGCGTTCCGATGTCGCGTCTGCGTGCGCGTATCGCCGAGCGTCTGCTCGAGTCGCAGCAAACCAACGCCATCCTCACCACGTTCAACGAAGTGAACATGGCGCCGGTGATGGACCTGCGCAACAAGTACAAAGACAAGTTCGAAAAGGAACATGGCGTGAAGCTGGGCTTCATGTCGTTCTTCGTGAAGGCGGCTGTTCACGCGCTGAAGAAATTCCCGCTCGTGAACGCGTCGATCGACGGTAACGACATCGTCTATCACGGCTATTTCGACATCGGTATCGCGGTCGGTTCGCCGCGTGGCCTGGTGGTGCCGATCCTGCGCAACGCAGATCAACTGAGCCTCGCCGAAATCGAAAAGAAGATTGCTGAATTCGGCCAGAAGGCCAAGGACGGCAAGCTGTCGATCGAAGAAATGACGGGCGGTACGTTCTCGATCTCGAACGGTGGTGTGTTCGGTTCGATGCTGTCGACCCCGATTATCAACCCGCCGCAATCCGCCATTCTGGGCGTGCACGCCACCAAGGAACGCGCTGTGGTCGAAAACGGCCAGATCGTGATCCGTCCGATGAACTATCTGGCGCTGTCGTATGACCACCGGATCATCGACGGTCGCGAAGCGGTGCTGTCGCTGGTCGCCATGAAGGATGCGCTGGAAGACCCGGCGCGCCTGCTGCTCGACCTGTAAGCACTGGCTCGGCTGGCGTCGGCTTGTCATCGCACAAGTCGGCGCCATATAAGCAGCACGTCTTTAGCATTCCGCAGTACTCGAACGACGCGCGCCACGAAGCGTGGCCGCGCGTCGCTCCGTCATCAAAAGGATTGTCATGTCCAAAGAATTTGACGTCGTTGTGATCGGCGCCGGCCCCGGCGGTTATATCGCCGCTATCCGTGCAGCGCAGCTCGGCAAGACGGTCGCATGTATCGAAAAATGGAAGAACCCGGCCGGCGCACTGAAGCTCGGCGGCACGTGCCTGAACGTGGGTTGCATTCCGTCGAAGGCGCTGCTCGCGTCGTCGGAAGAATTTGAAAACGCGCAGCACCACCTAGCCGATCACGGTATCAACGTGTCGGACGTGAAGCTCGACATCACGAAGATGCTCGCCCGCAAGGAAGGCATCGTCGAGAAGATGACCAAGGGTATCGAGTTCCTGTTCCGCAAGAACAAGATCACGTGGCTCAAGGGCCATGGCAAGTTCACCGGCAAGACGGACGCCGGCGTGCAGATCGAAGTCAGCGGCGAAGGCGAAACCGAAGTCGTGACGGCGAAGAACGTCATCATCGCCACGGGTTCGAAGGCGCGTCATCTGCCGAACGTTCCGGTCGACAACAAGATCGTCGCCGACAACGAAGGCGCACTGACGTTCGACTCCGTGCCGAAGAAGCTCGCCGTGATCGGCGCAGGCGTGATCGGTCTGGAGCTCGGCTCGGTGTGGCGCCGTCTGGGCGCTGACGTGACCGTGCTCGAAGCGCTGCCGGAATTCCTCGGCGCGGCTGACCAGGCGCTCGCCAAGGAAGCCGCCAAGCAATTCAAGAAGCAAGGTCTGGACATCCACGTCGGCGTGAAGGTCGGCGAAATCAAGACCACTGACAACAGCGTCACGATCAATTACACGGACAAGGACGGCAACGCGCAAACGCTCGAAGCCGACCGCCTGATCGTGTCGATCGGCCGCGTGCCGAACACCGACAACCTCGGTCTCGAAGCCATCGGCCTGAAGGCGAACGAGCGCGGTTTCATCGACGTCGACGACCACTGCGCAACGGCTGTGCCGAACGTGTACGCGATCGGCGACGTGGTGCGTGGCCCGATGCTCGCGCACAAGGCTGAAGACGAAGGCGTGATGGTCGCTGAAATCATCGACGGTCAGAAGCCGCATATCGACTACAACTGCATTCCGTGGGTGATCTACACCGAACCGGAAATCGCGTGGGTCGGCAAGACCGAACAGCAACTGAAGGCCGAAGGCCGCGAAGTCAAGACGGGCCAGTTCCCGTTCATGGCAAACGGCCGCGCGCTGGGCATCAACAAGGCGGATGGTTTCGTCAAGATGATCGCCGACGCGAAGACCGACGAGCTGCTGGGCGTGCACATCATCTCGGCAAACGCATCGGACCTGATCGCGGAAGCCGTGGTGGCGATGGAATTCAAGGCGGCGTCGGAAGACATCGGCCGCATTTGCCATCCGCACCCGTCGCTCTCGGAAGTCATGCGCGAAGCGGCTCTGGCCGTGGACAAGCGCGCGCTGAACATGTAATCGCGCACGCCTGACTGAACGCAACTCTGGCATCACCACGAAGGCGGGCGGGTTCACTCCCTCCCGCCTTTCTTTTTGCAGCAACACAATGAACGTCACCGAATACTACGAAAAAGAACTGCAGACGCGGGGTTATCAATCGGACCCGGCGCAACGCGCGGCGGTTGACCGTCTGCAGCGGTGTTATGACGAGTGGGTCGAGTACAAATCGCGCCGCTCGAACGCGTTCAAAAAACTGATCATCCACCCGGATCTGCCACGTGGCGTGTACCTGTGGGGCGGCGTAGGGCGGGGCAAGAGCTTCCTGATGGACAGCTTCTACATGATCGTGCCGGTGCAGCGCAAAACGCGGCTGCATTTCCACGAGTTCATGCGCGAGGTGCATCGCGAACTGGAAGAGCTGAAAGGTACAGCCGATCCGCTCGACGAACTCGCGCGCCGTATCGCCAGGCGCTACCGGCTGATCTGTTTCGACGAATTCCACGTCTCGGATATCGCCGACGCGATGATCCTCTACCGCCTGCTCGACAAGCTGTTCGAGAACGGCGTGCAATTCGTGATGACGTCCAACTACGATCCGGACACGCTCTATCCGGACGGTCTGCATCGCGACCGCATGCTGCCGGCAATCGAACTGATCAAGTCGAAGCTCGACGTGATTAACGTCGACGCGGGGATCGACTACCGTAAGCGCACGCTGGCTCAGGTCGAGGTGTATCACACGCCGCTTGGCGCTGCTTCGGATAAAGCATTGCGCGACGCGTTTTCGCGCCTTGCAGCAGTTCCTGATGAGAGCCCTATCTTGCGCATTGAAAAGCGCGAGCTGAAGGCGCTGCGACGCGCTGACGGCGTCGTGTGGTTCGATTTCGCGACGCTCTGCGGCGGCCCACGCTCGCAGAACGATTACCTCGAGCTGGCGAGCCGCTTTCACGCTGTGATCCTGTCCGGCGTGCCGCAGATGTCGGTGCGCATGGCTTCGGAGGCGCGCCGCTTCACCTGGCTGATCGACGTGTTCTACGATCACAAGGTCAAGCTGCTGATGTCGGCAGCGGTGCCGCCCGATCAGTTGTATGTCGACGGTCCGATGGCCAACGAATTCACGCGCACAGTCTCGCGCATCGTCGAAATGCAATCGAAAGAATATCTCGACACGCCGCGCCGGATCGTCGATACGTCGCTGACTTAAGCCGCCGCGTGACGCGGGCGCGGATGCTTTTGCGATAGATCACGGTCCGCTTGTCGAAGCGGCGGAGTCCGAAGTCGTATTTTCAAGATTCGGATTGGTCTTATGTTCCGTCCGCGGAGGACTGGATATCTTATTTGTCATGGTTCTGACAAAGGAGAAGCCATGAATCCGTACCGTGATATCAATGATGAAGAATGGCAACGTGTTGCACCGTTGCTCCCTGAACTGCGTCCGCGTTCCGAACTGCGTGGCCGGCCGCTCGCCAACACGCGCTCCGTGCTCAACGGCGTGCTGTGGGTGATGTATAGCGGCGCGACCTGGTCCGCCATGCCGCGCAAATATCCGTCGTATCAGACCTGCCATCGCCGCTTCAAGGCATGGTACGAGTCCGGAGTACTCAAGCGCATCATGGACCAGTTGTTTGGCGCATCGAGCGAAGAACTCTGCAAGCTGATGGAAGCGCGCATGCGCACGCATGTGGGCGCGGAACAGAAGAGCGTTGACGCAGAAAAGGTGCCCGCAGCAGTGCCCCCGGCGTACAGCCCGGCATCGGTCAAGCCGTTACCGTCTTCGCCGTTCGCATATACGTCGCCCTTCAAGCACGCTGCATGACAACTTCAACCAGCCAGACGCAAACAAAAAAACGGCCGGACGATAGCGATCGTCGGCCGTTTTTTCTGGTTCCATTCTGGCAGCAGATGCGGCCCTAATGGAACATCAGCTTCGCGCGTCAGGCATTGGCGCCTGAACGACGCGCTCGTTATTGCTGGCGTTACTGTTGGCGAATCCAGGTTTGCGAGCGGCCCAGCAGCGAAACGCCAATGTAGCCACGCACCACCAGCTTGTTCCCACCGTCTTCAAGGTGCATCTTGCACTTGTAGACCTTTCCGTTTTCCGGGTCGAGAATCTGCCCTTGATCCCAGCCGTCGCCGTCCTTTTTCATATCGTTGATGATCGTCATGCCGAGAATCAACTGGTCCTTGCGCGCGTCCGTACATTCAGTGCAGCGGCGATCCGGTTTATCGTTCGCACCGAGTCCCTTGATCACCTTGCCACTCAGCGAGCCGCTGCTGTCCTGTGCAATTTGCACGAGCGCCTTGGGCTGGCCGGTGCTGTCGTCAATGGTTTGCCACGTGCCGACCGGAGAATCGACCTGCGCCATTGCCGTGACGGCGCTGACGAGCAGCACGCCGGCGAGGGCGGCATGTTTGGCTGTGCGAAGCGCGATTGCGTGCGCGTGTTGAGTGAATTGCATCATTGTCTTCCTCCTTGATTAAAGACGGCGCGATCATGGTCGCGCGGCGTTATTGGCATCTCGGGCGGTCTTCAGTTGCCGACTGCCGTGATGCCTGGTATTGCCTCTCAGATTCCACTTCGACCACATCGGCGTGCGCCCCCCGCGACCTGGGAGCCGCGGGTCGCACACCGTCAGCGCAGAATACGTGAAAGTGCGCGTGTCGTTTGATAGTGGAACCTCTAATCAGGACGCGGCACTTTCGAACTTCAGTTCAGCTGATACGAGAACGTCGCGTTGATGCGTGGGCTGCGCGACGCGCTTTCCACCGGCGCATCGCCGATCGGTTTGGCCACCGACAAATCCAGGCTGTAGTACTTCGCGTCCGAGATCCGGAAGCCGAACGCAATCGACGACAGCTTCGACGGCGAGGGCGTGCCCGCATGCAGATACACGCGGGCCATGTCGAACGAGACATACGGTGTGAAGGTGCGCAGATAGGTGAAACCCGGCGTGAACGGCCGGTTGACTTCGAACATTGCGCCCCAGCCCGAATCGCCCGACGCTTCGCCCGGTTCATAACCCTGGGCAAAACGTTGCGCGCCGAACGAGATCTGTTCCGACGTCGGCAGCGAGACGCCGCTGTACTGACCGGTCAGCGAAACCGCGGTGCCGATCTTCAGCGGCCACTCGTTGGTTTGCGAAAAGCTTGCACCGGTCCGCACGAAGTTGATCGACGCCGGATTCGTGACCGTCGTGCCGGGAACGTTCGAGTCGCCGGATTTCGACGCACCAAGGATATCGAAAGCCTTCGCCACGTTAATACTCGCGCGACGCACCTGGCCAGTTTCCACGTTGGTGTAGTCGGCCTGCAGTTGCAGCACCCGCACCTGTGAGCGAAAGCCGATCTGCGCGCCGGTGTTATGGTTGTTGTAGCGATCTTCGTCGTGCGACGCATAGACCGAGGCCGTGCCGATCACGCTCTGCTTGTTGCTCAACAGGATCGGATACGCCAGCGAGCCGCCGACCTTATCGTTGATGACCGTACGCTCGATAAAGGAGGGCAGGCCGGGATTGTCGGTGGGATTGCCGCGATAGTGCGACGCATCGATCTTCCCGATCAGTCCATTGCTGCCGATCGGCACCGTGGCGTGCGCGGCGAGATAGGTGACGTTGTCGCGGCCCTTCGGCAGCAACGCAGACACGCTCAGTTGTTCGCCAAGCGCGGTCAGGCCGTTTTCGGTGGCCGTCAACAGGCCTTGCACGCCGGGGTGATTGAAGTCGATACCCGTGCTGAGATCGAACGGTTTGCGGTCCACGTTCAATTCGAGTGTGGTGGCGCCGTCGGTATTTTGCGGTGGCGCCACGTTGGCCGCGACTTTCACGCCGGGCAACAGACCCAGCACGTTGATGTAACGCTCGAAGGTGGCACGCCGCAACGGCCGGTCGGCGACGATATGGTCGGCGATCGCGCGGATCTTGTCTTCGACCGCGCCCGGCTTGCCTGTCACCTTGACCGCGGACACATAGCCTTCGACCACCGTCACGCGCACCACGCCGTCGTCGAACGTCTGCGCGGGAATGAACGCAAACGAGAGCGCATAGCCGCGATCCTGATACAGCTTCGTAACGCCGTTGGCGACCTGAATCAGATCGCCGATGGTGGTGTCTTTGCCGACGAGCGGCGTGAAGCGCTGCGCGACTTCGTCGAACGGAATGGACTTTACGCCCTCGACCTGAATCTTTGAAGGCGTCAGATGGCGGGCGAGCAGTTCCTGAAGTTGGGGGGCTTGCGGCGTGACCTGCATGGTCACGTTCGGGCCTTTGTCGGGCGCCTTGATCTGCGGCAGCGAATCGAGAGGATTGCCGCCGACGGTCGGGCCGGCTGGGCGTGACTGCGCGTGTGCTGCTACTTGCATCCCGCTTGCCGCGATCGCCGCGAGCAGGAGGGTCCATTTACTACCGTACCCGAGTTTCATCGGATTTTCCTCGTATGCCGTTCTTGTCTTGCGGACGCGCCGCCAGGCCGGGCTGGTCGCGATCGCTTATGTGTGGCTCGACGCATACTGCCATGCTTGCATGTATTACGTCACGTGCTCCGTGGGGCTTGAGCATTGGCTGCAAAAAGCGCGGAGCACGTGATGAGGCGGACTGCTTATGCACGCTACATAGCGGGACGTCCAACGGGACGCCTTCTATGCGCGGCATCAACGAGCGACTTATGCGGACTACTTATGGCTCACCGGCACCAGGCCGCCGAGCAATGTCGTCAAGCCGCCCGTCGCACTACCCGAGCCGCTTGTCGAACCTGCCGCCGAGCTGAGCGTGCCGGTCAACTGGCCGACGAGGGCGGTCACTGGGGCGAGCGGGTTGCTGCCGCTGCTGCCCGAGGCGCTGCTGGTGACGCCGGAGAGCGCGCCGGTCAGCGTCGACAACGGATTCGATGCGCTACCCGAGCCGCCCAGCGCCGAGGTGAGCGAACTCAAGGGCGTGCCACCCAGCACCGAAGTCAGCGAACTCAGCGGCGAGCCACCCGAAGTCAGCGAACTCAAGGGCGAGCCACCCGAAGTCAGCGAACTCAAGGGCGTGCCGCTCAACGCCGAGGTCAGGCCGGACAGCGGTGTGCCGCCGAGCAGCGTCGACACGGAACCGAGCGGGTTGCTGCCGAGCCCGAGACTCGCGAGCGAGTTTTGCAGCGGGCCGAACGGGCTGCCGTTAGCAGGCGGCCCATTGACGACGGCCACGTTCGTGCTGCCGACGAGGCTCGTAATCAAGCCGGGAATCGGATTCGCGCCATTCGGGCCGTTCGGATTGACGAGGCCGCCGGCATTCGTCACCGTGTTGCCGAGCGAGCCGACCAGGTTGCCGAGATCGGCGCCGATCGGGTTCTTCGTTGCCGCGCCGACTTGCGAGCTGGTCGAACTCAACGTGCCGCCGATTTGCGCGAGCAGGCCGCCCACCGGCGCGCCGAGGCCGGTCTGCGTGCCGACCGTCTGCGTCACGAGTCCGACGGTCTGCACGATCGGCGTGATCGCGGTGCTGATCGGCTGGGTGATCTGCTGCACCGGCGCGGAGGCCAGCGAATTGCCGAGCGTCACGCCACCGGCGTTCAGGGCACCGGCGGTAGTGGAGAGGACCGTTGCCAGCGGCGTGGTGAGCGGCGACAGCGGCGCGAGATTGCCGGTGCCGAGCCCGCCGACCGCGGTGCTCAGACCTTGCACGACGCCGCTTGTCGAACTGACTACCGAGCCGAGTCCGGCGACCGTGGTGCCGACCGGATTGGAGGTCGTGCCGATTTGCCCGACGCCGCCGCTCACTGCGTTGGCGAGTGAATTCAGTGTGCCGCTTGTGCTCGACACCGCGTTGCCGAGACCTTGCGTGACCTGCGGGCTGAGGCCCGGGATGGTCTGCGAGGCGATCGTGTCGCCGAGGTCGCTGGTGGTCTGCGCGGCGGCGGTGGCGACGCCGGTCGTGCCCGACGACGTGCTGGGGGTCGGGCCGCCGCTCGTCGAACCCCCGCCGCTAGAGCTACCGCCAGCGGCTACGCTCGGTGGCGCAGTGACGCCATTGCCGCCACACGCGGCGAGCAAGCCTGCGACTGCAACGGCGATCAACGGTGCGCGCAACGACGACACTGTCGCGCACGCCGCATGGAGAGTAAAAAAACGTTGGCTGGACATAGGTGCTCCTCAGTATCTTCTAGGTGTCGTGTGCGTGGTTTGCGTGCGCCTGTGCAACGGGTGTCCGAGCGGCGCGGCTCAATTTCATTCAGGTTCCGGCGGAGCCGGGGGACGGCTGGCGGGCCGCACTCCGGGTGCCGGTCACTGCGCTTCTTTCGACGGCGCTGCTTACTTCTTCGTCAGGCCACCAAGCAGGCTACCGACGAGCGACGTCACCGGAGCGAGCGGGTTGCTGCCCGATCCTTTGCCGCTGGTGCTCGACAGCGACAGGCCGGGGCTCGAGGTGGTGGTCGTCGTCGCGGACGGCGTGGCGGCCGCCGTTGTCGTGACGCCGCCGAGCGCGCCGGTGACGCTCGCCAGCAAGCCGGTAACCGGGGCGAGCGGGCTGCTGCTGCCGCCGGTCGCGCTGCTCAGGCCGTTGGTCACGCTCGAGAGCAGACCCGTGACAGGCGCCAACGGGCTGCTGCCACTCGATGCACCGCCCAGCCCCCCTGTTACGCTGCTGAGCACGCCGGTGAGCGGAGCAAGCGGGCCGCTGCTGGTGCCGCCGGTCAAGCCGCCGAGCACGCTGGTGAGCGGAGCGAGCGGGCCGCTGCTAGTACCGCCGGTCAAGCCGCCGAGTACGCTGGTGAGCGGACCAAGCGGGCCGCTACTGGTGCCGCCCGTCAGGCCGCCGAGCGCGCTGGTGAGCGGAGCGAGCGGATTGCCGCCCGTGCTGCCGGTGAGCAGGCCGCCCACCGACGCGACCGTGGTGCCGGTGTCCGTCACCGTATGGCCAAGAGCCGCCGTGATCGGATTGCCGCCGGTTGCGCTGATCAGCGTGCCGGCTTGGCCGAGGCCGCCGCCGAGGGTCGCGAGCAGGCCGTTCAGCGGTGCGCCGAGGCCGGTCGTGTTGCCGACCGTCTGCGTGGTCGCCGCGACCATCGACGTAATCGGCGTGATCGCGGTGCTGAGTGTTTGCGTGATTTGCTGGACCGGGCCCGTCGAGAGCGCGGTGGTGAGCGTGCTGCCGCCATTGGTGACCGCATTGCCAAGCGTATTGACGACGCCGCCGAGCGGCGTGGTGATGGCTGCCAGCGGCGCGAGCGGGCCGCTGCCGAGGCTCGTCACGAGGCTGCCTGCATCCGTCACAGCGCCGCCGACATGACCGACCACGCCACCGAGGCTCGAGACCGTCGTGCCGACCGCGTCACCGCCGGTGCCGAGCTGGCCGAGCCCTTGCGATACACCGGTGCCGAGCGTCGAGACCGCCGAGCCGACTTGCTGCACGATCCCGCCGGCGGCCTGGGTGGTTTGCGAACTCACGCCGGGCAAGGTTTGCCAACCGATCACGGTACCGATGCTCGAGACCGTCGAGCCGGTATCGTTGACCACGCCGCCGGTGTTGCCGACGACCGTGCCGAGCGCATTCGCGACCGGGGTTGTGCCGGTACCCGTTCCTGTTCCGGTGCCTGTGCCGGAGCCGCTTCCCGAGCCGTTGCCGCTGGTGTTCGTGCCGGAACCGCCTGAGCCCATCGAACCGCTTCCGCTGCCGGTGGTGGTGGAAAGTGCGTTGCCGGAGGAGCCGCTACCGCCGCCGGTGCCGGCACTCAGGGTTCCGGAGCCTCCGCAAGCGCCAAGAGAAAGCATCGCTGCCACGCTGGCCGCAATCAGGGTTGTTCGAAGTGTGGTGTTGGCCGTTTGAATGTTCATGTCGCCCTCGCATCGCATGTGTTATTGGGTGTTGCTGCGTGCCTCCCTCTGCATGAGCCGTGCCATTTCGACTGATTAATGCAGAAGATTTTTTTGCAAAAGGGCTTAAAGCCATACGTGATATGGCTTTGCGAAGAATTGGTGGAGTGTCTGCTAACTCAGATATATCGCGAGAATATGAATTCGCTAAACGTTTGCGAGGGCTTTGTAACGTAACGAGCCGCGCGCGCCGTTACGAAACACGGCGTAACGCAAGCGCAGCGGGAGGGTCCCGGACGCTTGAAACGTTCTGTTCAAACAAATAATTAGTGCAGCAAATCTAACTCATGGTTAGTCCTATGTGCTGCAACGCACGAACTGCCGTTAACCTGAGTACGGCGCTAAAACGCATACGGTGTCGCGCTAAGGGCAGCGGACAATTGCTTAAATATGATTGTTCGGATATAAAACCCGAAAGCATCAAGGATTGACGGGGGAGGTGCGTAATCGAACAGACAGCTCATAGACATCTGTTTTATTGAAGCCGGCTGCAAGGCGGTGCTTCCGCAGCGCAACACGCAGGACCAGGAATGAGAGACCAATGGTCCGCAGCGCTGAAGAATCCGTCATCTGAAGCAGCACGTAAACAAACGAAATAAATGAAGTCCGAGGGTAAAAATGAAAAAGTTCACACAACGCTTTCTGAGAGATAACAAGGGCGTGACGGCCATCGAGTATGGTCTTATCGCGGGGTTAGTTGTACTCGTCATCGCAACGGCGGTCACGAACGTTGGCACGAGCCTTTCGACCCTGTTGGGCGACGTCGCGACCAAGATCACCGCTGCAACGCCTGCGGCGTAAAGGGCAATCTGCAACGTCCCGCGAGGCAGCCGACGTTATTGCGGTAGGCCGCTTCGCAGGCGTTTCTTAAAGCTTCGTCATATTGGCTAATGCGAATTGCATTGCAATTCGCGTGGCGTTGCTTCGCCTGTCGAGTTCGAAATGAATGTCTCCGTCGGTATTTTGTTATTTATCGCTTGGGCTGCGGTGGTCGCTATCAGTGACTGCCGCAGTCGGCGTATTTCCAATCCGGTTGTCGTTGCCGGTCTGACGGCGGCATTCGCCTGCGCGTTTCTTCAATGCGGGCCTTTCGGCGTTTCGTTGACCCAAGCGGCTATTGGAGCGCTGGTCGGCCTCGCCGCGTTGTTGCCATTTTTCGCGCTCGGCGTCATGGGTGCTGCGGACGTCAAGGTATTTGCGGTACTCGGCGCGTGGTGCGGCATGCATGCGCTGCTCGGTCTCTGGATGGCCGCTAGTCTTGCCGCAGGCGTGCATGCGCTCTGGCTGCTGATTACGACGCGAACGCGGCTCGCTGGTTTGGTCCGTCATCATGGTGTCACTTTTGAACTGGCTGGAAAAACTTCCACGCCGTACGCGGCATGCCTCACTGTGGCCGCCAGTGCATGGCTCATGCTGCAAGGACTGGCCGGGGGCGTGCGATGAAACGGGTAACAACCCAGCCCGCGCACTCGCCGCTCAAGCATATTCATACACGCTGCGCGCGCGCGCAGCGCGGCTCCACGGCTATCGAGTTTGCTCTGGTGTTTCCACTGTTCTTCACGATCCTGTACTCGATCATCACCTTCAGTCTGATCTTCGTGGCACAGCAGAACTTGACGCTCGCGGCGGAAGAAGGCGCGCGCGCCGCGCTGAACTGGCAGAGCAATACCTCGCTGCAAAACGCGCTCGTCAATCGGGGCAACGCCGCCTGCGCTGCGGCGAATCTGATGGTCGCGACGCTGGTGCAATCCATGCAATGCACGTCGACTTCCGCGCCCTGCGGCCCGGGCAACACGATGCAGTGCGTGAACGTTTTGCTGACTTACAACTACCAGGCCAATCCGTTGGTGCCGACCTTGCCGCTGCTGAGTTACACGTTGCCCAATACATTGTCGAGCAGCGCTACGGTACAACTCAATCCGGAGAATATTCAGTGACGCATGCGCCGGCTCCCAGCCTTTATGTCCGTCGACGCGACTCCGAACGCTCGCGCGGCACGGCATCGTTTAACAGAAGCAGTGAGTCGTCATGCCGAATCTGACCAAAATTCTTGCCGGCGTACTGATCGCTGTCGCATTGCTACTGGGTCTGTTTGCATGGACGCTGTCGCGTCGTCCGGCGCCGGTGGCCGTGACGCCTGCGACGCAGGCAAGCTTCCCGGTGGTGGTGGCCACCCACACGTTGCCAGCAGGTAAGCCAATCGCTGTCGACCAACTGCGCGTGCAGTCGCTGCCGATCAATCCGAACGGCGCCTTCACCGATCCGGCGCAACTGGCCGGCCGCGTGCCGAACGCGGAAATCAGCGCGGACTCGCCGGTGCTCGAAGCCCAGTTATCGTCGGGACTTGCCGAGCGTATCGAGCCGGGCGAGCGCGCGTTGGCCGTGCGGGTCGACGAGGGCAATGCGGTCGGCAACCGGTTACGGCCGGGTAATTTCGTCGACGTGTTTTTCACGCTCAAGCGCGACGGCGCCATCGGCAACGGCGGCGAAATCGATCGTACTCAGGCGCGTCTCCTGATGTCGAAAGTGCGCGTGCTCGCGTTCGGCAACGCAACCACTAGCGGCGACAGCGCCGGCGACCCGAACGGCATGGTGCGCACCGCGGTGCTGGCGGTGCCGGTCGCCGATGTGGACCGCCTGACGCTCGCCGAAAGCTCTGGTCGTCTGATCTTCGCGCTGCGTAATCCAAAGGATGCCGAAGTAGTCGATCAAAATGCGTTGCCAGCCTATCCCGGCGTGTTGAAGACGGTTGCCACCGCCGGCGCGGCCGGGCCGCTGCAGGATTCGACCCGCGCCGCGGCCGGCGTGTCGCTCGATGCCTTGTCGGGAAGCACCAATTCGGCAGGCGCCGGTGCGCGGCCGCCGTTGCCGCATATGCCGCAGCTGCCTACGCGCGTCGCGGGTAACACAAACAGTACAAAGAGCGGTATCGAAGTGATACGGGGTGGGCGCGCCGAGACGGTCGCCTGGTAAGCAGTTTCAGGGAGCGGGCGGCCGGACGCGTCCAAAACTACATGACAGAACGGATTTTTGTTTTCGGGAAAGTGGCGTGGGTCGGGTTGGCCTTGCTCGCCGTATCGGCTGCGACTGACGCGGCGGGTCCGGCGCAGCAAGGGCATTCCGCACAAGCGCCCCAGGCGGCTCAAGCTGCGCCCTCGCAAACCATCGACCTGAAGGTTGGCGCGCAGCAACCGCTCGCGACCGGCCACACCCTGAAGCGTGTCGCGATAGGCGACCCCGCAGTGGCCGATGTGCTGATCATCAAGGGTGACAAGCGCGGCGGCGTACTGCTGGTCGGCAAGGCGGCGGGCACGACCAACCTGATGCTGTGGGCGAGCGATCGCGAGGCGCCACTGATCTATACGGTCAACGTCATCACGCCGGCAGCGGCTTCGCTGCTCGGGCCCGATACGCCGAGCGTCAAGGTGCTCGGCGGCACGGCGGTGGTCTCCGGCTCGTCGGCGACGATGGAGGCGCATCAGCGCGCTGTGGTCGCGGCGGAAGGCTCGCTCGGCAAGGATGGCGCGGTGTTCGACACGTCGACGGTGGCGAGCCGCGCGATAGTGCAGGTTGATGTGCGGGTGGTTGAGTTCAGCCGCTCGGTGCTCAAGGAAGTGGGCTTCAACTTCTTCAAGCAGAACAACGGCTTTTCGTTTGGCTCGTTTGCGCCATCGGCGCTAACTTCGGTTTCCGCGACCGCGGGGCAGCAGCCGCAAACGACGGCTACGACGCCGATTTCGTCAGCGTTCAACCTGATTTTCAACTCCGCCACGCACGGGCTGTTCGCGAACCTGAGCCTGCTGGAGAGCAACAACCTCGCGCGCGTGCTGGCGGAGCCGACACTCGTGGCCTTGTCCGGACAGAGTGCCAGTTTCCTCGCCGGCGGTGAAGTGCCGATTCCCGTGCCGCAGGCGCTCGGTTCGACCTCGATCGAATTCAAGCCGTACGGCGTCGGACTCACGCTGACGCCGACCGTGTTGAGCCCGCAACGCATCGCGTTGAAGGTGGCGCCCGAGGCGAGCCAACTGGATTTCGCCAACGCCGTGACGATCAGCGGCGTGTCGGTGCCCGCGTTCACCACGCGCCGTGCCGACACCACAGTCGAACTCGGCGACGGCGAGAGCTTCGTGATCGGCGGCCTGATCGACCGCGAGACCGCATCGAATGTCTCGAAGGTGCCTTTGCTCGGCGATCTGCCGATCATCGGCACCTTCTTCAAGCAGTTAAATTACCAGCAGAACGAGAAGGAGCTGGTGATCATCGTGACGCCGCATCTGGTGTCACCGCTCGCGAAGGGCGCGGCCTTGCCGTCGACGCCGGGCGAGCAGTCCGAGCAACGTAACGGGCCGGTGTGGCGCTCGCTGATTGGTGGTGTGGCGGCGCGCGACGCAGCGCCGGGATTTTCGAAGTGAAGCCGGCGGTCGCCCAGGCGGCGCGCCGGATCGGTGGAGCAGTGAGCCAGCATGCACGCGAACCGCGCGAGCCCGCTGGCAAGCAGTACGACGCGGGGGCTTCGCAGCCCATGCCGCATAAGGATGTCCAACATGAACGCGAGAACGCATTCATTGACTGAACGGGCGGTCACCGATTATTTCGTGTTTGCGTCGCTGGCCGACGAACACGTGCATTGGCTCGCCGATACGCTGGTGGGCGCAGGTGTGGTCGAAGTGGCCACACTCGATCCCTCGATGCTGATGCAACGCATTGCGGCGCTGAATCCGTCGCTGGTGTTCGTCGACTTTTCCGGCGGCCGTGCCGCGGCGGCGAGTGCCGCGGCGAGCGCGGTGCGCGCGGCCTATCCCGGCATGCAGATTGTCGCGCTCGGTTCGCTCGCCGAGCCCGAAAGCGCCTTGGCCGCGCTGCGTGCCGGCGTGCGCGATTTCATCGACCTGTCCGCGCCCGCCGAAGACGCGTTACGCATCACGCGCCAGGTTCTGGACAATCTCGTCGAACCGGTTAGCCGCCATGGCAACGTCACTGCGCTGCTGGGTGCGCGCATCGGCATGGGCGTGAGCACGCTGGCCGCGAATCTATCGGTGATGTTGCAACGGCGCGACGTCGCGCAAGGACGGCAAACCGCCTTGCTCGATCTCGGCCTGCCGGCCGGCGACGGCTCGCTGCTCCTGAATACGCGCAGCGAATTCAATTTCGTCGAAGCCGTGCGCAACCTGCGCCGCTTCGATCAGACCTTCGTGCACACCGCACTGTCGCATCATTCGAGCGGTCTCGCGCTCACCACGCTGCCGCCGAATCTCGCTGACATGCGTGAGGTCTCGTACTCATCATCGATCGGTTTGCTGAATCGGCTGCGCGCGTTCTTCGATCAGCAGATCGTCGATCTCGGCGGCTTCACCAATAGCGAGTTCATTGCTCATGTCGTGCAGGCTGCCGACGAAACGTGGCTGTTGTGCGATCAGGGCGTCGCCTCGATCGTTTCGGCGGTCAGCGTGCTCGACGCGTTGCGCGAAGAGGGCGTGGACACGGCGAATGTGCGGCTGATCGTCAACAAGTTCGATGCCGACCTCGGTCTCGCCGCCGCGCAGATCGCCCAGCGTCTGGATATTCCGTTGCTCGCCACCTTGCCGGAGCGGCGCATCTCGCTCGGCCAGGCGGTCAACCAGGGGCATCTGCTGGCCGATGTCGCGGCGCGCGATCCCTACGTGCGCGCACTCGAACCCTTGATCGAACGGCTCGGCGGCGCCGCGCGCGCGGCCGCGCAAGCCCGCAGCAAATCGGCGCTCGGCGCGCTCAAGCGCTTCATTCCAACCACTTACAAGCGGTCATAGACGATGGCAAAAGAAATCGAATTTGCCGACGACGCGCCTTCGTTTGCGCATAGCCAGCAGTTCCAGGACATCAAGAACGCTGCGCACGAACACCTGCTGACGCGTATCGAGGAACTCGGCTCCGAGTTCGGCCGCTGGTCGCGTAACGCGATCAACCAGTTCGTCGATCTGGAAATGGACAGCTTCGTACGGCTGCGCCGGATTCCGATCAACGAGAGCGAAGTGCGGTTGATCGCCGAGGCGCTGACCAAGGAACTGGCGGGCTTCGGCCCGATCGAGGATCTGCTCGCCGATCCGGCCGTCGAAGATATTCTGATCAACGGCTACAACGACGTCTACGTGTCGCGTCACGGCATCCTGACCAAGATTCAGGTGCGCTTTGCCGACAACGCGCATCTGCTGCGGATCGTGCGGCGCATTCTTGCGCCGATCGGGCGGCGTCTGGACGAATCGAATCCGATGGTCGACGCGCGCCTGCCGAACGGTGGGCGTGTGAATGTGGTGATCGAACCGCTGTCGATCGACGGGCCGATCGTCTCGATCCGTAAATTCCGCAAAGATCCGATGCGTCCCGAGGATCTGCTCGCCAACGGCACCTACAATCCGGAAATCGGCGCGTTGCTCGAAGCGGCGGTCGCCGCGCGCTGCAACGTGCTGGTGTCGGGCGGCACGAGTTCGGGCAAGACCTCGCTGCTCAATGCGCTGGCGTTCCACATCCCCGAGCCGGAGCGGGTCGTGACGATCGAAGACACGGCCGAGCTGTCGCTGAACCACCCGCACGTGGTGCGGCTCGAAAGCCGTCCGGGCGGTTTCGACGGCGCGGGCGTCGTGACGATTCGCGACCTGCTGCGCAATACCTTGCGGATGCGGCCGGACCGCATCATCGTCGGCGAAGTGCGCGGCGGTGAGGTGCTCGAAATGCTGCAGGCGATGAACACCGGCCACGACGGTTCGATGGGCACCGTGCACGCCAGTTCGCCGCGCGAATGTCTGTACCGCCTCGAAATGCTGGCCGGGTTCGCGGGCTTCCAGGGCACGGAGTCGAGCTTGCGCCGGCAGATCGCCAATGCGATCGACTTCATCGTGCAGATCGGCCGCCTTTCGAATGGGCGCCGGCGAATTCTGTCGATCACCGAGGTCACGGGTCTGTCGGACAACATCATCGCGACGCAGGAGCTGTATCGCTACGAGCCGGTCGCGACCGCCGAGGGCGACGAACTCGATAACTGGGTGTCGCTCGGCATTCACCCGCACTCGCCGAAACTGGCGCGTTTCCGCCAGGCGTTGGGCGGTGGCGAGGCGCAGAACGGGTTTGGCAACGCGGGCTTCGGCGGTGGTGGCTTCGGAGGCGGCAGTGGCGGCTTCGGAGGAGGCTTCAATGTCTAGCGTGGTACTGGTCTTCGCGGCGCTCGCGCTGCTATGCGTGGCGCTCGCGTTGCTGCTATGGCAACGTGGCGCGCAACGCAAAGACCAGGCGAGCACCGAGCGTTATATCGATAGCCGCATGGCGGCGGCTATGCCGGGCGGCGCGGGGGCGGGCGGGTTGGCGAGTGGTGCGGGAGGCGGTCCGCGCGTCGCGCCCGCGCGCGCCGCCGCGGCGTCTGCGATTATCGCACCGCAAGCGCCGCCGGCCGATGCGGGCTGGCTCGCGCGAGGGCGCTACCTGCGCGCGCGCGTGCGTTTCATGGTCCAACACGCGACGGCTCGCGCGGGCATTGCCAGCGCCAAGGGTCCTGCCGCGATTGCCGGCGCAATCGTGCTGCTGCTGTGCGCCTGGGCCGCGTTGGTAGGCGGCGTCCTCGCCGCCGGTGCGACGCTGATTGCGTGCGCGATGTTCATCTATTTTCTGCTGGCGATGCGCGCGAACAAGCGTCGTCAACAGATCGTGCGTCAATTGCCGCTGTTCCTTGACGGTATCGTGCGTCTGATTACGCTCGGCAACAGCGTGCCCGCGGCGTTTCAGGCAGCGTTGCAAACCACCGAGGTGCCGCTGCGCGAATGTCTGGACTATGTCTCGCGGATGCTGCGCACCGGTGTCGAAATCGATCGCGCGCTGTCTCAGGTCGCGCTGATCTATGGTGTGCGCGAGCTCGAACTGGTTGGCGCCGTGCTGCGTCTGTCGGTCAAGTACGGCGGCCGTGCCGACGTGATGCTCGACCGCATGTCCTCGTTCATGCGCGATCTCGAACAGGCCGAGCGCGAACTCGTGGCGATGTCGGCGGAGACGCGACTTTCTTCATGGGTTCTGGCGATGCTGCCGATCGGCATTGGCGGTTTTCTGATCCTCTCCAATCCTAAATATTTCGCTTCAATGTGGTTCGATCCGACCGGGCGGCAACTCGTCTACCTGGCGTTCGGCCTGCAGGTCGCCGGCGTCTATCTGCTGTATCGCCTCACGAATCTGAGGACATGACGATGCAAGTCCATCAACTCGTCGCTCTCGCACTGGCACTGGCCGCGCTCGCGCTGCTGTTGATTGCCGGGCTGGTGTTGGCGCGCGTGGCCGCCGTGTGGCGCAGCGAACGCACGCTCAGACACGCGCTCGACGAACGCGCATTGCAGACCGCGGCGCTCGCGGCCGCTGCGGCCGCACGTGGCGCGGACGGCGCTCAGGGCGCCTCGAACGCGGCTTTGCGAAACGTGCGGCCCAAGGGTTTCAAAGGACTGCTCGAGCGCTTTGCGCACACCGGGATTCGTTGGCTCGACACGCCGTTCGGTCGCCAGGTCGTGGCGGAAGAAGACCGCCGCCTGCTTGAGCAGTGCGGCTTCGTGGATACGCGCACGCGCGGCCTGTTTCTGGTGGCGCGGCTGGCGGGCGCGCTGGTGCTGCCGGTGCTGGTCGGTACCTTGGCCCGCGGCTCTCTGGACGGTCCGCGCTACGTCGTGCTGGTGGTTATCTCGATCGTGGTGGGCTTCATGGTGCCGAAGATCGTCCTGAGGCGGCGAGCTAGCAAGCGCCGGCTCGGGGTGGTCGACGAATTGCCGCTGCTGGTCGATCTGCTGCGCCTGCTGCAGGGCGTGGGCTTGTCGCTCGATCAGAGCTTGCAAGTGATGGTCAACGATTTCCGCACGATGCTGCCCGTGCTCTCGAGCGAGCTGGAAATCGCGCAGCGCCAGTTTGCGACGGGCCGCACCCGCGAGCAGTCGCTGAACCGGTTGGCTTCGAGTTACGACAACGAAGATTTGCGCGCAGTCGTGCGCCTGCTGGTACAGGTCGACCGGCACGGCGGCGCTGTTCAGGAACCGCTCAAGCAGTTCGGCGACCGCCTGCGCGAATCGCGCCGGGCGATGTTGCGCGAACGCATTGGCCGTCTCGCCGTGAAGATGACCGGCGTGATGATCATCACATTATTGCCCGCGCTGATGATCGTCACAGCCGGCCCGGGCGTGCTGGCTGTCCAGCATTCGTTGCGCACGATGCATCGGTAAGGATTTAGCAATGGCTCACTGTCTATCGTTCGAATTTTTGACGCGCCCGGCTGATAGCGTGCGCCGTGCCACACGCTGCAGCGTGGCGCTGGCCGCGTTGTGCCTGCTCGGCGCGTGCGCGTCCAAAGACGTCGTGGGTTACGGCGTCGGGCCGCAGGCCGAACGAGCGGCGATGGCTCAGCAAGCCAATCGCGATCCCGCGCCGGACACGCCAGGCATGTATCTCGGACTGATCGATCAGATGCAGTCGCAGGGGCTTTACTTCGCCTCGCTCGCGCATATCGACGCGTACGAGAAGCAGTACGGTGCGAGCCCCGACACGATTTTGCTGCGCGCCGACGCGTTGCGGATGACCGATCAGCCCGACGCCGCCGCGACCGCGTACGGCCAACTGCTGAAGACGCCGCTCGCTACGCGCGGCTATCGAGGGCTTGGTCTGATCGCCGGCGCGGCTGGCGACTTTGCGCGTGCGGCTCAGGAACTGCAGCAGGCCGCGCAACTCGCGCCGACCAATGCGGTGACCCTGTCGGATCTCGGCTACGCGAAGCTGCGCGATGGCGATGTGAACGGCGCGCGCGTACCGCTTATGAAGGCGGCCGAGCTCGATCAGAACAATCCGAAGATCGTCAGCAACATGGTGCTTTATCTGCTCGCCAACGGTGACCAGGCACAGGCGCTGGCGGTGATGAACCAGCAGAAGTTCACGCCGGACGTGCGTGCGGCGATTCGCAGCGATGCGGCGAAGGTGGCCGCGGCGGGGCGCGCGCAAACACGCGGGTCGCAGGCGCAACCACAACAACAGTTCGGGCAGGCGGGCGCAGGCACCGGCACGGTTGCGAGCGCGCAGGGTATCGAACCGGCGCCGCGTTTATTGCAGCGTTTCGCGCAATGAGCGCGCAGTGACCGATCAGGCAATCAGGGGAATCGAGATGAATGACAGAACAACGAAGCGGGGCTGCAAGGCATCGGTGCTGTGGGGGCTGTGCTTCGGTGTGGCGATGGGGGTAGCGGCTTCAGCGGTTGCGCAGACAAACGACGCTGCTCAGCCGGTAAAGGCCACCGAGCCTATGGTTCGAGCAAGCGAAGTGGGTCACTCGACCCGCGCATGGCTCGACCTGCAAAGCAGCAACACGGAAGCCGCGCCCGCGCTGCCGATGCTCGGCGCCGAAGCCGGGCTTGCCTACCGTCGTTACATGGAATCGTTCAAGAGCAAAATTCCCGACCTGTACGGGTCGGCGCTGAATTCCGGCAGCGGGGGTGGAGGCAGCGGCGGTGGCGCGATGGGCGCAACCGGCGGGACTGGCCCTGGGGGCGGTTCGTACTGACATGCGCAGCCCCTCGACCTTTACCGTGGCCGCTCGCTATCCGCGCTCGCTGCGCGCGCGGCTCGGCCGCGCGCCGATGTCTGGCGCGCGCCGCCAGCATGGCGCGATCGCGGTTCTGGCGGTGATCTGGCTGGTCATCGCGATCGCGGCGCTCGGCGCGATCGATATCGGCAATCTGTTTTTCGTGCGCAGGCAGTTGCAGCGCACGGCGGATCTGGCGGCGATGGCTGCGGTCCAGGTCATCAGCACGTCGGGCGCCTGCACGACGGCGACCACGGCCGCGCAGCAGAATGCGTCGTCCAACGGTTTCACCGCCGACGGCACCAAGACCATCCTCAACACGACCTGCGGGCGCTGGGACACGAGTTCCAATACCTACTTCGGCACCACCGGCAACCCGCTCAATGCGGTGCAGGTGCAGACGAGCCAGGTGGTACCTTATTTCTTCCTCGGACCGACGCGCACCGTGACGGCGACGTCCACCGCGTTCGCGTCGAACATCGATGCGTTCTCGCTCAGTACCGGCATCGCGACGATCAACACGCAGCAATCGGCGCTGTTGAACGCGATCCTTGGTGGGTTACTGAATACCAGCGTGTCGCTCAGCGTGGGCGACACGCAGAGTCTGGCGACCGCGCATATCAAGCTGGAAGATCTGATGGTGGCGCTGGGCGCATCGACGATGCAGGGCCTGCTCACCACCACGGTGAGTTACCAGACCCTGATGGTCGCAATGGTCAAGGCGTTACAGGCGGGTGGCGATACCGTTAACGCCGCGATTTTGCAGACGCTGGCCGTCGCGATTCCTGGCGGTCAGAACATCACCGTGGGTGACGGCGGTACATCTGCGCCTGGGTTGCTCTCGCTTGGGCTCGCCAATCCGAATGCCGCAACGACTGCGACCATCAACGCATTCGATGCGGTGCTGGTCGCCGCGCAGATCGCGCAGCGTCCGGACCCAACGACCGGCGTTGCGCCGGTGATCAATGTGACGACAGGCTTGGCCGGTGTGGCGGGTATTTCGTTGCAGGTCATCAATCCGCCAGTGCTGGCCGTGGGTGAGGGCGGTACGGTAGGCACCGGCGCGAATGCTGTGTTCCGCACGCAGGCGCGCACGGCGGTGGTCAATGCGACCATCAGTCTGGTACCGGCGCTGTTGCCGACATTAACGGTGGGTTTGCCACCACTGGTATCAGCTTCGATCTCAGCGCTGAGTACGCCGCTCGTGGTGACGTTGGCCGTCGCGCCTGGCAAGGCGACGTTGAGTCCGGTCGACTGCGAAAGCACCAAGGCGGCCACTACCGCGACGATTCAGGTTACTCCAGGCATTCTTACAGCCTGTATTGCTGGAGATGCATCGTGCAGTGCACCGGTCAATGTGGCGACGGTCACGGCGACGCTCTTCGGTTTCACCGCGCACGTCGCAAATGTCGTATTGAACAATGTGCCCTTGAAGCTTGCTCCCGGTACGACTACGCCGCTGGTATTCAATGGGTCGTCCGGTAACTTTGACTACAGCCAGAGCGCGAACTCCAACGCGCTCGGCAGCGATGCTTCGGTATTGACCACGCAATTGCTCGGGAATCTGGGCAACATACTGAAGGTGTCGCTTTTAAACAATCTTATCGATATCTCTTCGCTCCTCACGGGGATTACTACAGCCGTGACGAACGCCCTGACACCTCTGCTGCAACCCGTCTTCGGCCTGCTCGACACCGTCATTGTCCCAACGCTTTCGCTGCTGGGCATGCAGGTCGGCACCGCCACGGTCCACAATATGTCGCTGACATGCGGCGTTTCGCAACTGGTCAACTAGCGTAACCAAGACAAGATGAGAACCAACCCCAAAATCGAGGAACTCGATATCTACGTCTGGGAAGGCAAGGCCGACATCGTCGACCGGGTCGCGCGCTGCATGGCGAGCTTCGACGTCGAAGTGATCCGCGCGGACGATATCGCGATCTCGCCTGAACGGACAGCGCTGCGGCCGTCGCTCGCGATCATCAGCGTGTCGGTGATCGACAGCGGCGCGCTGCTCATGCGCGACTGGCAGGCCGCGCACGGCATTCCCGTCGTGTGGGTCGGCGCCGCGCCGCGCGACCATGATCCGGCAACTTACCCGTCCGACTATTCGCACATCCTGCCGCTCGACTTCACCTGCGCCGAATTGCGCGGCATGGTCATGAAGCTGGTGCTGCAATTGCGCGCGCACAGCGCCAAGACGCACGAGTCGGATGCGATGATCGCCAACTCGGAGTGCATGCAGGCGCTGCTGCACGAAGTCGACACGTTTGCCGACTGCGACACGAGCGTGCTGGTGCACGGCGAAACCGGCGTCGGCAAGGAGCGCATCGCGCAACTGCTGCACGAAAAACATACCCGCTACGGCCAGGGGCCGTTCGTCGCGGTGAACTGCGGCGCGATTCCGGATGGTCTGTTCGAATCGCTGTTCTTCGGCCACTCGAAAGGCTCGTTCACGGGCGCGGTGGTCGCGCACAAGGGCTACTTCGAGCAGTCCGACGGCGGCACGCTGTTCCTCGACGAAATCGGCGATCTGCCGCTCTACCAGCAGGTCAAGCTGCTGCGCGTGCTCGAAGACAGCGCGGTTACGCGAATCGGTTCGGCCACGCCGGTGAAGCTCGATTTCCGGCTGGTGGCGGCGACCAACAAGCATCTGCCGCAACTGGTCAAGGACGGCACCTTCCGCGCCGATCTTTACTATCGGCTTGCAGTGATCGAGTTGAAGATTCCGTCCCTCGAAGAGCGGGGCGCGGTCGACAAGATTGCGATCTTCAAGGCGTTCATTGCGCAGATCGTCGGCAGCGAGCGTCTCTCCGCCTTGCCGGACCTGCCATACTGGCTCGCCGACGCGGTGGCCGACACCTACTTCCCTGGCAATGTGCGTGAACTGCGCAACCTGGCCGAGCGGATTGGCGTGACGGTACGTCAGATCGGCGCGTGGGACGCGGCGCGCCTGCAACGGCTGCTCGCGCTGGCGCGCACCAGCCAGCCGGTGCCGGCCGAGAGCGCCGCCGAGGTGCTGGTGGACCGCAGCAAATGGGACATGGCCGAGCGCAACCGCGTGCTGGCCGCGCTCGACGCAAACGGTTGGCGCCGGCAGGACACGGCCCTATATCTGGGGATCAGCCGCAAGGTTTTGTGGGAAAAGATGCGCAAATACCAAATTTTTGACGAAGAGCCCGAAACACGCGAAAGTGAGTAATAATGAGACGGTTGTACTAAAACAAAAACTGTTCAAGCAGGATTTACATGGACCGAAAGTCGAAACTACGGCAGATTGCCCTGGCTGCAATCATCGCTATGGGGGCCGTGCAGAGCGTGAATGCGCAGGCTCTGCCGGATAGCGGATCGAGCGCTGGCGTCGTTTCCCAGCCGGGCACGACGATGGCGTTGCCGTCCACTCAGGCGCAGACGAGCGCCTTGACGCCGGACGAAGCCAAGCAGTCTGCAGCGGGCAATGTAGCGGAATTGCAGCAGATGATCCGGGGTTCGGATCTGAGCGAATTGCGCACGACATACAACGGCAGCTATGGAGCGAGCTTGCTGTTTTATGGCAAGGAGATGACGTACTACGTGGCGTTGTTCCAGCAGAAGAACTTCTGGCGCGTCATCAAGACGCAGGACGCCACGCGTGCCGACATGATCTACAAGGATTTTGTGCGTCAGACGCTGCAACTGTCGGACGTCGAGATTCGCCGCACGCAGCTTGAAGCGCAGAAGGCGTTCACGGAGCGGATGATCGCGTTGTCGCAGGACCGCGCCAACCGCTTGCAGGCCGACCTCGACGTTGCGCATCAGCAGCAGACGATTGTTGCGAACCAGCAGCAGCAGACCCGCGCCGAAGCAACGGCGCTGGCACAGCAGAAGGCTGCCGCGCAAGACCAACTGCGCGCCGCACAACGCCAGGTCCGCGAACTGCAGCGCCAACTGGAAACCGGCCTGCCGTCGCATTGAACGCGATGGCCGGAATACCGGAAGATGGGCGGGCAAGGCGGCTTTGAAAGTGCCGCCCACCCCCATCAGACGTACGAGCCGGACACACAAGCCCAGCATACAAGCCGTTTAGTAACGCAAGTCACCCATCCCCGCAGTAGAAAGCTCTTTTCTGAAGCATCCCTGCCGCACGAACAGGCACTCGCACGCCCCCTGGTTTCCCATGCAGACCCGTCCGCGACGCACGTAGTGCGGAGTGGGAGCTGATGATACCTTTGTCACAAGCGCTGGAAGGTGCACGAGCCCGGATTCCACGGAGCCACTACCACTTGCAGGCCACGGTTCCCGCTTAGCATTAGCGGTTTGAGCCGCTTTCTTTGCTTACTTTCTTTGCGGCGGCAAAGAAAGTAAGTGCCGCCCCGCACAGGGGCAACGCTAATAGACCACTAGCAAATCAAGGAAAGGCACCACCCCAAGGCGCCCCACCAAAACGCGCGCCCTGCGAGGAAAAAAGCCCCCAATCTAATGCCGTTTCTTCCCCGCCGAAGGCACTTCATCCACAGCCGAGTGCCGCGGCTCACTCATATCGACTGCAATCGGATCACTAGCAGGAAAGCTTTCTTCAAGAGCTTCATCGAGACGGCTATCGGCTGACTCAGCGGGCGGCTGCACCGCTTCCTTGTGATGAGTTGCGTGTTGCTTCTGCTTGGTCATGACGTGCTCCACTGGAAGAGACTCGACAACTCAGCATAGCGCAAAGCAACCCCGGGCAGAGCATCAGCCGAACAACCCAATCCCCCGCACCGTAAGCATTTCCTTCAAACCCCAAAAAAACTGAAATCAGAAAACAACAAGCAAAAAAACAAAACTTAAAACCAACCCGCATCAAGTCGTTCTCCGAGTGTCGCCTGACAACAAAAAGCATCCGCCGGCCACACAGCCCGGCAAAAAAACACGGCATACCGTGAACGGGCAACGTCCAAGCTCGGGAGGGGAGCAACCAGAAGCAGCGAACAACAAGGCAGCGAACGACATGGACCGAAAAAACCCGGCGCGCGCGCAGCGCTTCAACGCATCACACGTGGTGGAAGCCGAACTGGAGCATCTGGATTGGGCGACACGGCAACCGGCGCTGCGCATGCTGGACGCCGTGTACTGGCGCCGCCGCGTGCTGGCGGTCAAATGCGGATTCGAGCTGACGGACTTGCAGGTGATGCGGCTGGAGAAAATCTTGCAGCGGCTCGGCTATCCGTCGGAGTAGCCGGCCGCCAAGGCGGCGTTTTATTCGTTGCCACCGCTGGTGCCACCGCCGGTGCCACCATTACCACCATGATTGCCGCCGCCATGGTTGCCACCGTCGCCGCCGCCCGTGCCGAACAGACGCCGGCGGCGTGTCACGACCACCGGACCGTCGGACGTGCTGTTGCTACGATCGGGCGCAGGGCGATCCGAAGACGGCGCGCCATACGACTCGCGCGGTTCACGCGGTTCACGGTGATCGCGCGGTTCACGCGAGCCGTGCGGGCCACGCGTGGTGTGCTCGCCGTGCGAAGGCCGCCCCCCGGCGCGCGGCGCCGGACGCGTGCCGGTGTCGAGCTGGATCGTCGAGATCGCGCGCTTGTAAATGCCTTGCAGGCCGACAGGCGTGCGCAGCATCACCAGATACTGATCGAACGACTCGATGCACCCTGTCAGGCGAATGCCGTTGACAAGATAGATCTCGACGCGCTTTCGTTCTTTGCGCGCAGCGTTCATGAAGTCGTTTTGCGGATGCGATTCTGCGGAAGCCATGGACAATTCAGGTTAGGAAGACGGTTGTTCGCCGCGATTCTACCCTGTGTGGGGGCAGAACGCGTCGGCGGGCGAACTGCGTCCACTATAACGGCTTGCGCGGACATAAGCATCTGATAACTATTAGCTGTAACGTTGAGTTACGAATCTGCCGACGAATAGCGCTTTCTTCGGCCACGTTCGAGCACGCCAGATCGGGGTGGCGGAAAAAGATGGTGCGTGTCGCTGCCGTACGTGGAATAAATCACAGCCCGCTCACGTTAATTCAGACATGGCAGCGTTGCATTTCGCACGTGGCCGATCGGATCCCCGGCTCGCAGGCGCCGGCCGGGCGCTCATCAGGAGACTCACCATGAAAGTATCCCGCATTCTTTCCGCCACCTTCGTGCTGCTGGCGCTCGCGCTGGGCTCGCTCGCAACGAGCGGCTGCACCACCGACAGCGGCGCTTCGGGCGCCAGCGGTAACAGTAGCAGCGGCGGCGGCTACTGATCGTTGCCACGCCGGGTGAGTTTCGAAGCTGAAGTGATTTCGTGGCTCCCGCAGTTGCGCCGCTACGCGCGCGCACTGACGGGCGACCGCGCCTGGGCCGACGACCTCGTGCAGGATACGGCGGAGCGCGCGCTCGCGCGCTGGTCGGCGTTCCGTCCGAACAGCAACCTGCGTGCGTGGCTCCTGACGATCCTGCGGCATCTTTACATCGATCAGTTGCGCGGCCGCCGCGAGATTGCCGTCGACGATGAAAGCGCGCCGTGGCGCAATCTCGAAGCGCCGCATGGCGAGGTCGACGGTCTGGTGTTACGTGATTTGCAGCGGGCGCTATATTGCCTGCCGGTCGAGCAGCGGGAAGTGCTGCTGCTCGTTTGCGTGGAGGAACTGTCTTATCAGGAAGCGTCGAAAGCGCTCGGCGTGCCGATCGGCACGGTGATGTCGCGGCTGTCGCGCGCGCGGGAACACATGCGCGTGCTGATGACGGAGGGGCCGCTTGAAGGGGGCGCTGTGGGGTTGGCGCGCAAAGTCCCGCCGCTGAAAGTAGTGAGAAATCCGTGATGAATAACGAGCACGATTCCAGCTTGCCTGAGGGGCCCGATCCGCGGGCGCTGTCGGCGTTTGTCGACGGCGAATTGCCGCCTGAGGAGCGCGCCGCGATCGAGGCGCAACTGGCGCAGCAGCCGCAGGCTGCCGCGAGAGTGGCGGCATGGCGCGCGCAGAAAGCGGCGCTGCAGGCGCTGTGCGGCGCGCCGCAGGGCAGCGAACGCAGCGAGAGCGTCGGACAGAGCGACGCGGACGACGAACCGGCCTTCATCGTGGTGCGGCGGCCGACGCCGTGGTGGCAACGCGTCGGCCTCGCGGCGTGCTGGCTCGCGGCCGGCGCGGGTCTCGCGCTCGCCTTGGGGCCGCTCGCCCCGCGTCTGACGGGCGGCGCGTGGAACGGGCTGGGCGGCCAGCCGCCGAGCTTTGCCGAGCGCGCCGATATCGCCTATGCGGTGTACACGCCCGAGCGGCGTCATCCCGTCGAAGTCGCCGCGAACGAGGAAGAGCATCTGATCAACTGGCTGTCCAAACGCCTGAACCGGCCGCTGTCGGTGCCGTCGTTGCAGGAGTACGGTTACTCGCTGGTGGGAGGGCGTCTGTTGCCGGGCGAAGCAGGACCGGCCGCGCAGTTCATGTACGAAAATACCAGCGGCGCGCGCCTCACGCTGTACATCACCGGAATTGCTCGCGACGAAACCGCATTCCGCCTGTTCCGCGACGGTAACCGCCGAACCTTCTACTGGGTCAGCGACCGCATGGGCTACGCGTTATCCGGGCCGATTTCGGAAGACAAGCTGCGCTCGATTGCTATCGAAGTGTGCAGCGCGCTAGGCGGCAAGCCGGAGGCCTGGCAGTAGCGCTGCAAGCGCGGCGAGCACCCGGACCAGGCAAAACGCTGATCGTCGGATTCCGTTGCAACACGTGGTAACAGAAACCGCCGTGCGCGCGCGTGTGCCGTCGGAATAGCGTCGCGCGGCGCCACGTTTACTCGCTGCAGGATCATGCTGTCCCGCCTTGCAAGCGCGTTGGGACGGCATGGTCTCGTGCGAGGCAAACCGACGGGGTCTTTACGGTGTCGACACGCTTTTTGCGAGTCGCAACGCCGGCACGTCGAGGCAGCGAAATCATGCTTACTTTTCATCAGTTCGGCACGGGGCTGCGTTTCGGCGTAGCGTGTCTGTGCCTGTGCGCCGTTTACGCGGCGCCGGTCGAAGCGCAATCGGATGCGAATGCGCCGCCGACGGACGCGTCGACCTGCCGCTTCGTGGTGGGTCAGGCGGAAATCGACGGCGTCATGCAGCAGGTCAGCGGTCGCGCGTGCCTGCAGCCCGACGGCAGTTGGCAGATCGTCGAAGACGATGCCGCCGCGCAGGCCATGGCGCCGGCGCCGGTGTATTACTACGATCCATGGTACTGGGGGCCGCCGGTGGCATTCGCTGGCGTGTCGGTCATTTTCGTCGACCGCTTTCATCATTTTCATCACATGGATCATGTGCGTTATGGGCACGGATCGTATGGAATGGGTGGGCGCGGCGGCTGGCACGGCGGCGGGTCGACGCACATGTGGGGCGGCATGTCGCACGGCATGTCGCACGGCGGTGGGATGCACCGCTAGCTTGCCGCCGCACACACGTATCGCCGCAAAGGAGATGCCTTGACGCGTAGCTTGCCGCCAAAAGTTTCCGCCGCCGGGTTCGATCGCGCGCTCGCCGGCTGGCGCGCGATCGTCGGCGAGTCGCACGTGGTGACCTCGGCCGCCGGGCTCGCCTCCTACCTCGATCCGTTCGCGCCCGGCGAGCGCGAAGCGTTTTCCGCGTCGGCCGCGTTGCTGCCCGCCTCGGTCGACGAGATTCGCGCGGTGTTGCGGATTGCCAATCAATTTCGCATTCCGTTATGGACGGTCTCGACCGGCCGCAACTTCGCGTACGGTGGCGCCGCACCGCGGCTGGCGGGTTCAGTCGTGCTCGATCTGCAGCGGATGAATCGCATCATTGAAGTGAACGAGACGCTCGCTTACGCGTTGGTCGAGCCGGGCGTCAGCTACTTCGATCTCTACGCGCATCTTCGCGAAAAAGGCTACAAGCTCTGGGTCGATCCGCCCGCGGCGGGTTGGGGCAGCGTGGTCGGCAATACGCTCGAGCGCGGCTTCGGCTATACCGCGTACGGCGATCACGCGGCGACGCAGTGCGGCATGGAAGTGGTGCTCGCCAACGGCGACGTGTTGCGAACCGGGATGGGCGGAATCGAAATCGGCACCGCGTGGCAACTGTATCAACCGGGCTTTGGGCCTTCCTTCGATGCGATGTTCATGCAGTCGAACTACGGCATCGTCACCAAGCTCGGTGTCTGGCTGATGCCCGCGCCGCCCGCGTATCTGCTCGGCGAAATCCAGTTCCGGCACGAAGAGGATCTCGAAACGATCGTCGATATTTTGCGGCCATTGCGGCTCGATGAAACGATCCGCAACAATGCGGTGATCGAAGGCGGTTTGCGCCGGGCCGCGGGTCTGTCGGCCCGTCAGCAGTGGTACGAAGGCAAAGGCGCCATGCCTGAAAGTGCGGTGGCGGCCATGCTCGACAAGCTGAACGTGGGCCGCTGGAATCTTCATTTCGCGCTGTACGGGACGCCTGAATTGATCGACGCGCGTTATGCGATCGTGCAGCGCGCGTTCTCCCGCGTGCCACAGGCGAAACTTTCGGCGGTTCGTTATACGGGCGATGCGCAACCCACCGCGGGCGGCGATCGCAACCTGGCCGGCATCCCCGCGATGAGCGCGTTTCGCATGCTCGACTGGCGCGGCGGCGCGGGCGCGCATGTGGACTTCGCGCCGGTGTGCCCAGCGACCGGCCGCGACGCGCTGCGTCAATATACGATGGTCAAGGCGCGCGCGGCGGAATACGGCTTCGATTACTACGGTGGCTTTACTGCGGGTGTGCGTCATCTGCATCACATCTTCGCGGCAATCTTCGACCGCGACGACGCGAATCAGGTCGAGCAGGCGGGCGCTTTATTGCGTTCGCTGATGAGCGATGCGCGCGCGGCGGGTTACGGCGAATATCGCGCGCATCTCGCGTATATGGATTTCGCGGCGGCGCAGTACAGTTTCAACGACGGCGCGTTGCTGCGGCTTTCGGAAACGATCAAGGACGCCCTCGACCCGAACGGCATTCTCGCGCCGGGCAAGCAGGGGATCTGGCCGGCAGCGTGGCGCGACCGGCGGGGTTATACGTGAGGCGCGTGAGTGAGTTAGTGAGTCAGTGAGCGAGGTGAACAGGCAATGGACCGACGCGCTTTCATGATGACCGGCGCATGGCTCTCGACCGCGGCAGGGGGCGCATGGCCGTGGCTCGCCGATGCCGCCGCTCGCCGCGACACGCTCGCCGTGATCGATTCCACCCTCGCGGGCGGCCCCGCATTCGCCGACTACGTCGCACGCATGAAGCTGCCCGTATTCGAAGCCGGTGACGACATCGGCGCCCTCTGGTACACGACACTTGCGCCGCGTTTCAGGCAGACACCCACGCAAACACCGGCGTCGCTGATCGGCCTCACACGCGCATCCGATTACTTCGTGCTCAGGGAACTTGCCACCCGCGTAGGCCAACTGGTCGAGCACAGCCACGAGCAGGGTGCGGGGCTCGTCGCGCATGTCGCTTTCGCGTTGACGCCGCGTCTTATCCGCTAGAACCCTAGAACTTATAAGCTTTGTTCTTTGGATCGAAGGTGGAATCGTCGAGCGTTTTCGGTGTGATGCTTTCGAAGACGATCTTCTCGAAGATCTTGCCGTCGTTGTCATAAGACTCGACAGTGCGGAAATACGGATGCCGCAGATCCAGCCCGAGCGTTTCTTTCTTCGCATAGAACTGCGGCGGGCCGTTCGGTGTTTCGAAGGTGAAGGCGACCACGCGCACGCCGTCGATCGTTTTCACTTCCACCTGATTCGAGCGCGGTATGCCGGCCTCAATGTATTTTTTGCATTCAGAGAGGTACTGACCGGCAATGTACTCGGTGCCGAGATCGCGCACCTGGTGGTTCGATTGCGCACGAGCGAGGGCGCCGTTCAACGCGGTCCAAAGCGGCATCACATTCATGATGCCGCCAAGGTGGCCGTACATTTCGTCGGTGCGCTTGGACTCGTCGTAGATGATTTCCTGCCCGGCGTGCGCACCGTCAGGCAGCCACTTTGCGTAGATTCGCAGCGGATCGTGGGCGATGCGCACCAGCATGTGATCGGGCTTGTCGGGCCACTGGCCATGAATGCGTTCCGAGCGCGACATGGTGAACTCGTATGACGGAAAACCGTTCGGCCCTTCCTTGATGTAGCGCGGTAACGCAAGCGGATCGAGCGACTGGAACAGCGCGACCAGTTGCGCGTCGTCGAGCTTCTCCATGGCGCCGCTCTGTTGCGCGGCGCGCAGCCACTTGACCTGCTGGTCGAGCGTGAGCTTGCCGACCTGCGAGGACGGCGTGGTGGGCGCCTTGACGGCGCTGTTGGTGTCGAGCGCGGGCGGCGTGTCGTCGTTCTGTGCGAATGCCGGCGGCGTTGCCAGCGCGGCGACGCTGGCCACTAGCGCGCCGATCAGAAGTCCCCGTGACGAAACCGCACGCAATGAAGCGGCTAGGGACGCGCCCAACGTGGCGGTCTCCGACGAAAGACGGGCGAGGCGCATGAAGGCCGGCGAGCGGCTCGAACTACGCGAGCGGCTCAAGCTACTCGAGCGGCGTGAGCGTGCGGACATGCTGTGCTCCATGAATCTCTCCGAAAGGACGGCGCAAGGCGTGGTGCCAGGCGCCTTGCCTGTCAGGCAGGTTTTTGCTTCGCGAGTTCCTCGTCGCGCAGCGCGCGGCGCAGAATCTTGCCGACGTTGGTTTGCGGCAGCTCGTCGCGGAACTCGACGAGCTTCGGCACCTTGTACCCCGTGAGGTTCTTGCGGCAGTGGGCGATCACCTGTTCCGCGGTCAGCGACGGATTGCGCTTGACGATGAACACCTTCACGCGCTCGCCTTGCGCCGCATCGGGCACGCCGATTGCGGCGACTTCGCGCACGTCCGGAAGCATCGCGATCACGTCTTCGATTTCATTCGGATAGACGTTGAAGCCCGACACCAGGATCATGTCTTTCTTCCGGTCGATCAGGCGAATGAAGCCGCGCGAATCCATTACGCCGATGTCGCCGGTGGCGAGCCAGCCGGCGTCGTCGATCGTCTTGGCGGTTTCTTCCGGACGATTCCAGTAGCCTTTCATCACCTGCGGACCCTTCACGCACAGTTCGCCGGCCTCACCGATGTTTGCCCACGACCCATCGTCTTTCCTGAAGCGTACTTGCGTGGACGGTGCGGGCAGACCGATCGAGCCTTCGAAGTCGCGAAGATTGGTCAGGTCCACTGGATTCATCGACACGATCGGCGAGCACTCGGTCAGCCCATAGCCTTCGATGATCGGCTTGCCGGTGACCGCCTTGAAGCGATCGGCGACCGATTTCTGCGTGGCCATGCCGCCGGCCATCGCGAGTTTCAGGTTCGAGAAGTCGCGCTTGCAGAATTCTTCGTTGTCGAGGAACGCGTTGTAGAGCGTATTCACCGCGGTGATGCCGGTAAATTTCTCGTGACGGATGATCATCATCACGCGCTTCATGTCGCGCGGATTGGCAATCAGGATGTTGCGTCCGCCGAGGCCCATGAAGATCAGCGCGTTCACCGTCAGCGAATAGATGTGATAGAGCGGCAGCGGCGTGAGCACCGTTTCGATGTCGCCGCTCAACTGCCCCTCGGACCAGACCTTCGCCTGCAGCAGGTTGGCGATAATGTTCCTGTGCGTGAGCATCGCGCCTTTGGCCACGCCCGTGGTGCCGCCGGTGTATTGCAGGAACGCGATGTCGTTGTGCGTGGGACGTACGGGCGTCAGCGGCCGCGTGTAACCGATCGAGAGCGCGTCGAGCAGCGGCACCGCTTTCGGCAGCTTGTATTCCGGCACCATCTTCTTCACATGGCGCAGCATGAAATTGAGCAGACGTCCCTTCAGATTCAGGCCGTCGGCGAGCAGATCGCCGAGACCCGTCACGATGACGTTCTGTATTTTGGTGCCGGGCAGTGCGTCTTCGACGGTCTTCGCAAAGTTCTCGAACACGATGATGGTTTGCGCGCCACTGTCCTTCAACTGGTGCGCGAGCTCGCGCACCGTGTAGAGCGGATTCACGTTGACCACTACGCCGCCCGCCTTGAGTACGCCGAACAGAGACACCGGATACTGGAACGTATTCGGCAGCATGATCGCGACGCGCTCGCCGGGCTTCACACCGATGCTTTGCAGATACGCGGCGAATGCGGCGGCCTTGCGGCCGAGCTCGCCATACGTCATGTTCGCGCCGACGCTCACATACGCGACGCGCTCGCGGAACTTCGCGATGCATTCGTCGAAGAACTGCACGAGCGATTCGTACTGGTTGACGTCGATCTCATGCGGAACGTCTGCCGGATACGACGCGTACCAGATGCCGTCGGTGTTGGGCGCGCGATTCGCCGCCTGACTGGGCACCGGGTCCGCTGCATTCGCAAGCGGTGTGGATCCGGCGGCGGGCGAGAGCGGGACTTGCGTGGGCTGGGTCATCGGTCGTCTCCTGAAGCAGTCGCTTCATCGGTTTGTATGCTGGTCTTGCAGCCAGTCATTGAAGTCATCAAGGCGGCAATCAAAGCGGTCATTGCTGCAGCCTTCGAAACAAGGCATTCATTGAAACACGCGCTGAGGCAAGCGCGACGCCTAGCGTTCCAGAATTGCCACTACGCCCTGGCCGCCCGCCGCGCAGATCGAGATCAGTCCGCGCGCGGTGCCGGCCGGCTTGTCGAGTTGCGCGAGCATCTTCGCGAGTCCGGCGACGATACGGCCGCCCGTGGCGGCAAACGGATGGCCGGTGGCGAGCGAGCTGCCATTCACGTTCAATTTTGCCCGATCGATCGCACCGAGCGGCCCAGGCAACCCGAGCTGCGTGCGGCAATACTCGTCATCCTGCCACGCCGCGAGCGTGCACAACACTTGCGCCGCGAAGGCTTCGTGAATTTCGTATAGATCGAAGTCCTGCAAGGTGAGCCCGGCACGCGCGAGCATGCGCGGCACGGCGTAGGCGGGCGCCATCAGCAGGCCCTCCTTCTTGTCGAAAAAGTCGACGGCGGCGGTTTCGGACCAGCTCAGATACGCCAGCACTGGCAGGCCATGTTTGGCTGCCCATTCCTCGCTTGCGAGCAGCACGGCGGACGCGCCGTCAGTCAGTGGCGTCGAATTGCCTGCGGTCAGCGTACCCGCGTCGCGATCGAATACCGGCTTCAGACCGGAGAGTTTTTCGAGCGTCAGGTCGGAACGCAGATTGTTGTCGCGCGCAAGGCCACGATACGGGGTCATCAGATCGTTGACGAAGCCGCGCGCATACGCCTCGGTGAGCTTGCGATGGCTGTCGTAAGCGAGCACGTCCTGCGCTTCGCGCGAGATGTTCCAGCGCTTGGCCATCAGCTCGCAATGCTCGCCCATCGAAAGTCCGGTGCGCGGCTCGCCGTTGCGCGGCAAAAGCGGTTTGAAGAACATACCCGGCCGCAGTTTGGCGAGAGCACCGACACGTTGGCCGGTGCTCTTGCCGCGATTCGCTTCGAGCAGGATCTTGCGCATGCGCTCGTTGACGCCGATCGGTGCGTCGGAGGTCGTATCGACGCCACCCGCGATCCCCACTTCGATCTGCCCAAGAGCGATCTTGTTGGTGACGAGAATGGCCGCCTCCAGCCCGGTGCCGCAGGCCTGCTGCACGTCGTAGGCGGGCGTTTCCTTGGCGAGCGTGGTGGACAGCACGGATTCACGCGTCAGGTTGAAGTCGCGCGAATGCTTGATGACGGCGCCGGCCGCCACTTCGCCAAGACGTTCGCCGTGCAGGTTGTAGCGGTCGATCAGGCCTTGCAGCGTGAAGGTCAGCATGTCCTGGTTCGACGCGGTCGCGTAAGCGGTGTTCGAGCGGGCAAACGGAATCCGGTTGCCGCCGATGATGGCGACGCGGCGCACGGCGGGCAGCGGGTTGGACATGCTTGGCTCCTTTGGGTCGTTCCCTGGTTATTGAACGGTGCGAACGGTGCAAATGATACGAACGGCGAGTAAGGCTGCTTTGCGTTGGTGTGTCTGCAAGCTCAGCAACGATTTGCAGGCGGCTTCAATTCCATGCGGTGACGAAAGCATGCGCGTGCCTGTGGGTGTCTGCCGGTGCCTCATAGCAGCTTCCACTGCATACGGCCACGCAAATGCGGTTTTTCTCCGGTAATGTCGCGCACCTCGATGTCGCGCTCGATCAGCGAAGGCGATGCGCTCCACAGCGACGCCTCGCCCGGCAGCAGCATCGGCAATTTGAATTCGGCACTCAATGTAGCCTCGGCGAGCGGTTTCGGCGGTTGCAGCGCGGCGGCGGCGCGCGCCAGCGTCCACATGCCATGTGCAATCGCACGCGGAAAGCCGAATGCCTTCGCGGACAGCGCGCTCAGGTGGATCGGGTTGTAGTCGCCGGATACGCGCGCGTAGTCGCGGCCCAGTTGCGGCGGCAGTTGCCAGCGCGAGATGCGTTCCAGCGCGACGTGCCCGAGCTCCAGCGGATCGAGCGAACTGCCGCTCGCCGGCACACCGCGTTTCAGATAGACGCTGTCGCCATCCCAAACCGCTTCGCCACGGCGGTACATGCGGGTATGCAGCACGAACGCCTGGCCCTTGTCGTGACGCAGCAGCGCGCCGAATTCCACCTCGACGCGCAACATGTCCTTGTAATTGAGCGGCCGGCGCAGCCGCACGTGGTTCGCCAGATGCACGAGGCCGAGCGCGGGCCAGGGAAACGCCGGGTCGGTGAGCATCAGCAGATGCAGCGGGAAGGCCAGCAGATGCGGATACGTGAGCGGCACGCCATGCTCGGGGATGAAGCCGCAGACCCGCGAATAACGCCAGATCGGCCCCGGGTCGAGGGCGACTGCCGGGCGCACGAGGCGCAACGCCGGCAGGTGTGTGTCGCGCCCGCGTTTGACGATGCCGGACAACGCGCGCCCATACAGTTTCGCCGGCGCAGGCAACTGCTCGATGAAGACGGTCTTCGGACGGGCCGCGCCCGCTGCGTGACCACCCCGGAACGGATCACCCGGTTCACTCATGCTCACGCTCCAATCAGGCTTTGTCCGCACACGCGCACGATCTGGCCGCTCACGCCCGCCGATCCCGGATGCGCGAGCCACGCGATGGTCTGCGCGACATCTACCGGCTGTCCACCCTGGCTCATCGAATTCATCCGGCGGCCGGCCTCGCGGATGGTCAACGGAATCTTCGCGGTCATCTGCGTTTCGATAAAGCCGGGCGCCACCGCGTTGATCGTGATGCCGCGCGCGCGCAGATGCGGCGCCATGCTTTGCACCCGGCCGATCACGCCGGCTTTCGATGTGGCGTAATTGGTCTGACCGAGATTGCCGGCAATGCCGCTGATCGACGACACGCCAATGATGCGGCCACCGTCGCGCAGAATGCCCGCCGCGAGCAGGGCGTCATCGATCCGTTCCTGCGCGGACAGGTTGATGTCGATTACGCTTTGCCACGCGGCGTCGGTCATCTTTGCGATGGTTTTGTCTTTCGTGATGCCCGCGTTGTGCACGACGATGTTCACGCCCTGTTCGTCGAGCGCCGCGGCGATCTGCGCGGGCGCTTCGGGCGCGGCGATGTCGAAGGCGAGGGCGGTGCCGTTCAACTGGCGCATGGTCGAGTCGAGCGCCTCGCGCGCCGTGGGAATGTCGATGCCGATCACGTGCGCGCCTTCCGCGGCGAGCACGCTCGCAATCGATGCACCGATGCCACGCGCGGCGCCGGTGACCACGGCACGCCGGCCTGCGAGCGGTTGAATCCAGTCGAATGCCGGCAGGGCATCGGCACCGGCGTGTACGCCGATGCGCACCACCTGGCCCGACACATACGCGGAGCGCGGCGATAGAAAGAATCGCAACGTCGCTTCGATATCGTTCTCGGCGCCTTGCTCCACGTAGATGAGATTCGCGGTAGTGCCGCGCCGTGCCTCCTTGCCGAGCGAACGCGTGAGGCCCTCGAGCGCGCGCTGCGCGGTCCATTGGCGCGGGCTCGCGCAGGCTTCCGGCGGCCGCCCCAGTACGATGATGCGGCCGCACTTGCCGAGCGAGCGCAGCGTATCGTGGAAAAAGCTGTGCGGCGGTTCGAGCTGGCTGCTGTCTTCGATACCGCTCGCATCGAACAGCAGGGCGGCGAGCTTGCCGTGCGAACCGGACTCCGCCGGTTCGAAACGGCCCGTCATCAAACCATGGCGATTCGCGAGCGGCACCCATAGCCCCGCGCTTTCATGGGCCACGCTGGTCATGCCGATGCTCGTCACGAGATTCGCGAGCGCATCGAGCAGACGCGGTTCGCGGCCCGCCCCGATCGCGATCAGTCCGTCGAACTCAGGCCGGTCCGCGCGATAACGGTGCAGCACCTCGGGCTTCGGTAAGCCTAACGAGCGCGCGAGGCGCGCGCCGAATGGCGAGTTGACGAAGTTCAGGTAAGAGTCTTTCATATTATTGATTGCTCCGCTGGCCACGCTCCGAAGGAAGTCCCATCGGGGACTTCAAACGTGTGTCAGTGTGCACCCAGTTTGGGGCATCTGGGTGAGCCCCGCCTGGATGTTTTTTTCAAGGCGCTCAGGCCGCGAACTCCAGCGCTTTTTCGAGCGCGTCCTTGCGCTTTTGCAGATTGGCGAGCATGTCGAAGTCGGGCGGGAAGTCGTCGACCTTCACGACTTGCGCGCCATACCGCGCATAGTCCTCGAGCACGCCGCGATCGTCGGCGTCGATCAGGCCTTTCTGTTGCGCCGTCTCGGTCCACGCGGCCAGTTGCGGCAGGCTCTGCGGCATCGGTTCGAGCAGGCCTTGTTTGACTGCGTCGCGCAGTTTCTGGTCGATCTGCGTGAAGCGCGGGTTCAACTCGAACACCAGCTCGCCGTAGCCGAGCGCGTCGACATCCGGATGCGGCACGTACGAGTCGGACACGAGGCGGTTGCGTGCCGCGCCCGGCGTTTGCATCAGCTCCGCGATCTCCGTGCCGAGGCGATCGGACGGCTCGCGATACGGCAGGCCGAATGGGAATGCCAGCACGCGCACGAGACCCGCGGCGAGGCGGTTCGGGTAATTCGCGAGCACACCGTCGAGCGCGTGCTGCGCTTTGTACAGCGAATCTTCGACGCCCCAGCGCACCAGTGGCAGGTCTTCTTCCTGACGGCCTTCGTCTTCGAAACGTTTGAGCGTCGCGGAGATCAGGTAGAGCTGCGAGAGCACATCGCCGAGGCGCCCGGAGATGCGTTCGCGCCGTTTCAGATCGCCGCCGAGCACGAACATGGAGACGTCGGCGAGCAACGCGAAAGCCGTCGAGATGCGAGTGGCCGCGCGGTAGTACGACAGCAGCGGGGCGTACGCCGTGCGCGGTTTGGTGATGAACGCGCCGCCCGTGACGCCATAAACGAAACTGCGCACCACATTGGAGAGCGTGAAGCTGACGTGACCGAAGAAGGCCGCATCGAAATCGCGCAGCGCCTTGCTGCGATCCGTTTCGCGCGTGGCCTCCATTTCCTTCAGCACATACGGATGACAGCGAATCGCTCCCTGGCCGAAGATGATCAGGCAACGCGTGAGAATGTTCGCGCCTTCCACGGTGATCGCGATCGGCACCTGCTGATAGGCGCGCGCGAGGAAGTTCGACGGCCCCATGCAGATGCCCTTGCCGGCGGCGACGTCCATGCCGTCGTTGATGACCATGCGGGCGCGTTCGGTGATGTGGTACTTCGCGATCGCCGAAATCACCGATGGTTTTTCGCCGAGGTCCACCGCCTGCGCGGACAGGCGGCGCGCGGCGTCCATCACGTAGAGATTGCCGCCCATGCGGCCGAGCGCTTCCTGCACGCCCTCGAACTTGCCGACGGGCGTGCGGAACTGGCGGCGTATCGCGGCATAGGCACCGGTGCCGCGCACGGCGATCTTCGCCATCCCCACATTCGACGACGGCAGCGAAATCGCGCGGCCCGCGGCGAGACACTCCATCAGCATGCGCCAGCCGTTGCCGACTTGCGCGCGGCCGCCGATCACCCAGTCGAGCGGAATGAAGACGTCCTTGCCCGAGTTCGGACCGTTCTGGAACACCGCGTTTAGCGGCCAGTGACGGCGGCCGATGTTGACGCCCGGATGGTCGGTCGGAATCAGCGCGCAGGTGATGCCGGGCTCTTCGTCCGAGCCAAGCAGATGGTCCGGATCGAGCGCGCGGAATGCAAGGCCGAGTACGGTCGCGATCGGTCCCAGCGTGATGTAGCGCTTGTCCCACGTGACGCGAAAACCGAGTGTCTCGCGGCCTTCGAACGTGCCCTTGCAGACGATACCGACATCGGGAATCGCCGCTGCATCGGAACCGGCGTAAGGGCTCGTCAACGCGAAGCAGGGGATATCGTCGCCACGGGCGAGGCGGGGCAGATAGTGGTTCTTCTGCTCTTCGGTGCCGTAGTGCATCAGCAGCTCGGCCGGGCCGAGCGAATTCGGCACCATCACCGAAACGGCGGCGGCCGAGCAGCGCGTGGAGAGCTTCATGATGACCTGCGAATGCGCGTAAGCGGAGAACTGCTTGCCGCCGTACTGCTTCGGAATGATCATGCCGAGAAAGCCGCGCTCCTTGATGTACTGCCAGGTTTTCGGCGACAGGTCCTGCCACACCATGGTGGTTTCCCAGTCATTCGCGAGATCGCACAGATGCTCGCATTCGACATCGAGAAACGCTTGTTCCTCGGCGGTGAGCGTAGCCGGGCCGTAGCCGAGCAGCGTGTCCCAATGCGGGCGTCCGGAGAACAGTTGGGCGTCCCACCAGACGGTGCCGGCTTCGATGGCGTCGCGCTCGGTCGGCGACATCTCCGGCAGGATCTTGCGGAAAATGTCGAGCACCTGTTTCGTGAGCCACGTACGGCGCAGCGGTTTGATCGTGAGGACGAGGGCGGGGAAGACGAAGACGATCGCGAGCAACGTTGTCGCCACTGGCCCCGCCGCTCCGCTGATATGCGCGGCCGCCACCCAGACGATCATGAAAGCAAGCCACCATGAGGCGCGCGCCTGAACGTAGACGAGCGCGAGAGCGGCAATGACGAGTACTAGGGTGAACCACGACATAACGTTTCCTCCTGTTTCGATGGTGCGTGCAAACGCATCCACGGGTCGCGGACGGCTCGCGTTCTGTTGGTCTTCTGACTGGCGGTGTTACTGCTGCGTCGCGCGCTCGGGGCGCTTTTGCGTTGCGCCCCTGCTGCGTTCTTCGTGTCGTTTTTTCAATTCGACAGCGTGATGTTGTTTAGGTGCGGGACTTAGACGTGCTGCTCGGATATGCGGTATTCATTCATGTTTTTGCACGCGGACGGCCCATCGCAGCACCGCCCGCATCAGCTTCAGTTCCGATCAAGCCGTGCCGTGCAACGCGGGCTGAAACGGACTCGCCTCCATGCTGCCGCCGCGTTGTTCGCCGTCCGAGACTGCGGGTCCCGACGATTCAAATCCGCCTGAGGCCTGCTGTGTACCCGCTGCCGGGTTCGCGCATTCCATCTGGCCTTCGGCGCCGCCTTCGGTGGCGTCGCCCAGCACGGCGGCAAACGTGGCCAGTTGCGAGCCGTCGGGCAAGGGCGCTTTCAGCGCGGCCACCATCAGCGATGCAAGACGCGCGATCAGTTGCAGGTCGTTCATCGACTTGCCCTGCGAGAACTCCGAGATCAGGCTGTCCGTATCGGTGCCGGCCAGCACCCCGGATAGCGCGCCGATCGCGAAGTGCAGACGCCAGCCGAGTTCTTCACGCGGCAGATGCGGCAGCGCACGCTGGAACGCATCGAAAAAGCGAATCGCAACGGACTCGTAATGCGCATTGAGAAAGTCGCGAATGAACGACGACGGATCGGTATAGGCACGCCCCAGCAGGCGCAAAAACGCCTTGCCGCCGATGCGCGGATCGCGCGACAGCCGCAGCGCCGGAATGAACATGGCGCCGAGCACGTGCTCGCAGGTCAGACGCGCGCCGAGCATTTCGTCGAAGCGGTCGAGCAGCTTGAGCCGCTCCTGGTTGAGCCGGTCGAGCCGGCGCGACAGCATCGAGTGAATCAGCGATTCCTTGCTGCCGAAGTGGTAGTTGACTGCCGCGAGATTCACTTCGGCCCGCGAAGTAATCTGGCGCAGGGACATGGCCTCATAGCCGCATTCGATGAACAGTGTTTCGGCGGCGTCGAGGATGCGGGACTTCGTGTCGCCGGCATGCCGGCCTGTTGTGCGAACTGCCATTTTGCGTCTCCCAGTTGCCGGGCATCCGGCCCGCAAACAAGCGATTCAAATGACTATTTGAAACAGCCGTTTTTTTCAGGATAAAGAAGGATCGGGACTGCGATCAAGGGCTCGGTGTGGACTAACTCCTCTAGAAGACCTGACGAAGGTCCGTTTTTCCAATGCGCGCGGGCGCGTCAAACCGCGCGGAAATAAAAAAGGCCGTTCCGATCGAAATCGGAACGGCCTCGTATTGCTTGCTACCTGTGTTTGGCCTTGCGTTTGTTTTCTGACGCCGGGTTCGCGCGTTCCTGCTTTGCGTTTGCCCGGCGCCTGCATTGCTGCTTGCGCTGCATTGTGGCGGTTCGAGCCGCCTTTGTAGCTATTGTGCCCGATAACGCGCCGGCGAAATAGCTGTTTAGTTCGAACGCTTGAAGCTGTGCCGCGAGGCGGCTTCCTTAGGTGCTTGCCGCGACCTCTTTCGCCGATTGTGTCATGTCGATGCCGCGGCGTTCGCGGCTGAACGGAATCAGCGCGGCGATCACCACCACCACGATACCGATCACGACGGCCATGACCAGTGCGTAGTTGTTGCCGTGTGCTTCGGCAGCGCTCGCCTGCAGAGGGCCGTTCACCGACGCGATCAGATTGCCGAGCTGGTACACGAGGCCCGGGAACGTCGCGCGAATTTCATCGGGCGAGATTTCGTTCAGGTGCACCGGAATTACACCCCATGCCCCTTGTACGGAGATCTGCATCAGGAAGGCACCGGCCGCGAGCAGCACAGGCGTGGTGGAGAAAGCCCACAGCGGCAACACCGGCAACGCGATCAAGGCGGCGATGAAGATCGCGCGCTTGCGGCCGATCTTCTCCGAGAACCAGCCGAAGAACAGGCCGCCGCAAATCGCGCCGATGTTTAGCGTGATCGTGATCCACGACACCGTATGCGCGTCGAATCCATGCTGCACGCGCAGGAAGGTCGGATACAGATCCTGCGAACCGTGCGAGAAGAAGTTGAACGCGGTCATCAGCACGATCGAGTAGAGCGACAGGCCGATGTTCTGCTTCAACGTGGCGACGAGACCCGGGCGCACTTTCTTCTCGAGCGTCTTGAAGGCCGGCGACTCCGGCACGTGTGCTCGCACGTACAGCACGAGCAACGCCGGCAGCACGCCGACGAAGAACATGCCGCGCCAGCCGATGTATTGATAGAAGACGCCGAACACGACGGAGGCGAGCAGGTAGCCGCTCGGATAGCCGGCCTGCAGGAGGCCCGAGACGATGCCGCGCGACTTGGGCGGCACGGTTTCCATCGTCAGTGCGCCGCCCACGCCCCATTCGCCGCCCATCGCGATACCGAACAGGGCGCGCAGCACGAGCAGGGTGGTCAGGTTAGGCGAAAAGCCGGACAGCAATTCCAGCAGCGAGAAGCACGCGATGTTGACCATCAGCGTCGGACGGCGACCGTACTTGTCAGCGAGCCAGCCGAAAATCAATGCGCCGACTGGACGCATTATCAGGGTCAGCATGATGCCGAAGGCAACCGTCGGGATGTTTGTATTGAATTCCGCCGCGATATCTTTCAATACGAACACCATTAGAAAGAAATCGAATGCGTCGAGAGTCCAGCCCAGATAGGCGGCGATCGTGACGTTTCTCTGTTCCCGTGTCCAGCTCATTGATTGTTCTCCTGAGTCTCCAATAACCCGTGTTTGACGACGGGCGGCTCTGCAGCCCCGTGCGACCCGTGGCGCGGGCTTCGAGCGAGTGTACGCCGAGCGTTAAACGCTTGCATGGTTGATGCCGCGTTTATCCGTATTAATCCCTGGAGCGAATTCCGGTGCGAATCTCAATGCATGGCGGATGTCGGCTTAATGTAATTATCGTATTAACCGCGTTTGATAAATTGTTTGTTATTCGTAATGTATTTCGTGTCGGTGAACTGAGGTAAGACGAGCGGTGGGGGGCGACAAATGCATGCGTCGTCCGCTCTCATGATCCGGACAGGCTGAAGGGCTTACGTTTCTGTTGCAGGAAGCGGATGCGTGCCACCTATGCGCATGACGCATCAGTCGAGTAGAAAAAGCAATTTGATTCATGTTGCGACGCGGAATAAGATGATCGCTATCCCATTAATTCCGCCTCTGTCGACGCACCATGTCAGTCAAATCAATTACTTCGGAGCCACGGCGCCGCGCGCGCAATCCACTTGCAGCATTGGCCGTCGTCACGTTGCTGACGGGGATCGGCGCCGGTCTCGGCGGCATGTTGCTCGCCTTGCTGCTGCACGGCATTCAGCACCTCGCATATGGCTACAGCGTGACGCACGTCATCAGCAGCGAGAGTTTCCTGGAAGGTGTCACCGATGCGACGCCTGAGCGGCGTGTGCTCGTCCTGACGATGTGCGGACTGGTGGCCGGGCTCGGCTGGTGGTTGCTGTATCGCAACGGGCGGCCGCTCGTCAGCATTCGCCAGGCCGTCAAATCCGACGATCCGCGTATGCCGGTGGTGAGCACCACCGTGCATGCGCTGCTGCAGATCGTGACGGTGGCGCTCGGCTCGCCGCTCGGACGCGAAGTCGCGCCGCGCGAGATCGGTTCGGCGCTGGCCGGCTGGCTCTCGCGCCGCGCGGGCTTATCGGTCGAGCAAAGCCGGATCATGGTCGCGTGCGGTGCCGGCGCGGGTCTGGCCGCTGTCTACAACGTGCCGCTCGGTGGCGCGGTGTTCGTGCTCGAGGTTCTGTTGGGCACGTTTGGCTCGAAGGCCTTGGTGCCTGCCGTGGTGACATCGGCCGTCGCGGCGCTGGTCGCGCAATTCGGTCTGGGCAACGAGCATCAATATCTGGTGCCGTCGTTGACGGTGAGTACGTCGCTGGTCGTCTGGTCTGTGGTGTGCGGTCCGATTTTCGGTGCTGCTGCGTGGGGCTTTACGGAGCTGACGAAACGCGCGCGTGCAGAGGCGCCCAGGGATTGGCGTTTGCCCGTGTTGTCGCTGTTGAACTTCGCAATCATCGGCGTACTGGCGATGCACTTTCCGCAGTTGCTCGGCAATGGCAAAGGGCCTGCGGGCCTGGCGTTCGACGGCAACCTGACGATGGCGCTCGCGGCCATGCTGCTGGTGCTGAAGGTGGTGATCACCGCGAGTAGTTTGCGTGCGGGTGCTGAAGGCGGCTTGTTGACGCCCGGGCTTGCGAATGGCGCGTTGTTGGCGATCGTGCTCGGCGGGGCCTGGAGTCTGTTCTGGCCGGGCGCTTCTTCAGGCGCGTTTGCCGTTGTCGGCGCGACGGCGTTTCTGGCTGCTTCGATGCAGATGCCGGTTACGGCTGTGGTGCTCGTTTTTGAATTTACCCGGGTGAGCCACGACTTTCTGATTCCAGTTTTGTTTGCCGTCGGCGGCGCTGCGTTGAGTTTTCAGGCATGCGCGAAGTGGGCGCCGGCGCTGCAGTTCAGTTCTGGTTTCAACTGGGGTGGGGCGGGCAAAGCGCGATAGGTTTTTTTGCCTTTGCCGTCTTGCCCGCCAGTCGTGGCTGACGGCTTGGCGTGGTTTAAATTCCGTTATCTGAAGCTGCCCCAAAATCGGGGATGCTTTATCACCAGGTGTATTTCGCGTTGGCTAGCACGGTTCGCTCGTTGCCGAACGCGCAGACCGAGTACGATTGGCAGCCGCTGATGTAGTGACGGTCGAACAGATTCGCCACGTTCAGTGCGAGACGCCAATTGCGGGTGTGATAGTGCAGTGCCGCGTCGTACAGCGTATAGCTTGCGACCGTCAGCGAGTTGTCCGGCGCACCCGCGGACGCGCTCTGGTAGCGGATCCCACCACCGATCCCGAAGCCGGCGAGCGCTCCTGTATGCCATGTCCAGTCGGTCCACAGCGATGCCATCTGGCGAGGGCGAGGGACGTCGACCGGCCAGTTGTTCAGCGACGCGTCGTTTGCCTTTACGTTCTTCACATCCTGATAGATGTATGACGCGATAATCGACAGTTCGCGCGACACATCTCCGACCGCGTTCAGCTCGATACCGCGCGAACGCACCTCGCCAGTCTGCACGGAGGACGTGCCGGTCGGGTCGAGATTCGTCGGTGTCGGTGTCACGACGTTCGTCTGGTTGATCTGATAGACGACTGCGCTCAACATCAGGTTCTTGCGCGGCGGCTGCCAGCGCAGGCCCGCCTCGATCTGCCTGCCGCGCGTCGGCTCGGGCAATCCGCGGCCGAACATCCTCACGCCGATAACCGGATTGAACGAGGTCGAATAGCCGACGTACGGTGACAGCCCGTAGTCGCCCTGGTACGTGAGGCCGACGCGGCCCGAGAACGCGCTGACATCCTGTTTCGTCTGTGTGCTGGCCTCGTGGTCGTCCTGCTGCATGTTGACCCAATCCTCGCGGCCGCCGAGCGTCAAGGCCCAGCGGTTCCATTTGACCTGGTCCTGCGCGTACACGCCGAACGTGTTCATTGCCGTGTGCAAGTCCTGGCGGCCGAACGACGTCGGGCCCGAGAAGATCGCGGTCGTGACCGGCGTGTAGACCGGGTTGTAGAGGTTCAGGTCCGGCGCCAGCGCGAGCCATATGCTGTCGGTCGTCGTCTGCCGGTTGTACTGAAAGCCGAGCAGCAGCAAATGCTCGAGCGGCTCCGTGCCGAAACGCGCCTGCGCGTTGTTGTCGATGTCGAAGCGGCTGTAGTTCAGTTGAAACAGCCCTGCGTAACGAGTAATGTCGGTCGTGCTGCCCTCGGCAAGACCGCCGCCGAAGACCGACGCGTCGTCAAGCGACAAGTGCATCCAGCGCAGGTTCTGGCGCAACGTCCAGATCGAATTCAGATCGTGCGAGAACTGGTAGCCGAGCGACCACTGTTTCTTTCGGTAGTCATTAAATGTCGGTTCTCCCGTGTAGACGTCATGTGACAGTTGACCATTCGGGTTTGGCAGGACGGTGCCCTGCGCGGGCAGGAAGTTGTGTGAAATATCATTCCAGTCCTGCAGGTAGGTCGCAGTAAGCGTCAACGAGGTGTCAGAATCCGGCCGCCAGCGGAGCGACGGTGCCAGCGCGACGCGCTGGTCCGCGTTCGGGCCGCTCAGCGCATTGCCGTCGCGCGCGACGCCAACGAAGCGATACGCGTACTTGCCGTCGTCGTCGAGCCTGTCGCCGATGTCGAGCATCGTCTGCTTGCGCGCGTAGTTGCCGATCTGCACGCCAACCTCGCGCACGCGCTCGCCGTCGGCCTGCTTCGTCTGCACGTCGACGATCGCGCCCGGATCTCCGGCCCCATACAGAACCGACGCTGGCCCGCGTAGCACAGTGACGCTGTCGATCATATACGGGTCGACGCGCCAATTCGCGATGGGTGTCGTATTCGGCGCTTGCAATCCGTCGACGAACAAAGTCGGAGTAAAGCCGCGTAGTGCTGCATACAAATCGGTGCGGCTGTCGGACCCAAACGATGCGAAGCCTGGCACGTAGTGCAGCGCCTGGTTGAGGTCGGTTGCGCCCGTCATTTCGATCTGCTGCGCAGTGACGACGTTGATCGTTTGAGGAACCTCGGTGATCGGCGTGTCGGTCTTCGTGCCGGTCGCAGTGCGTTTGCCGACGAGCCCGACGGACGACAGGTTCGCCACGTCTTTCACCTTTATCTCCGACAGCGTGACGCCGGGCGCAACATCCGCCTGTACCGCGGTGTCCTTCGCTTGCGCATCATTCGCTGGTTGTGTCACCTGCGCGTGCGCGTGGCCGGTAGCCGCTGCGCAAAATATCCCCCTCGCAGCAACCGTGATCGCACGTCGCCCCGTGCCCGTTGCCCACCCCATCTTCTGTTGCTCCATCTAGCTGGCCGCCTGCCTGGCCGGCCCGTTTTTCAATGAGCGACAACCGTCCGGCCGTCGCTCCCATTCCAGGTTGCGCGGCCAACACCGGTGACAGCATCCTGTTACGTTACCAGGGGCGCGAGACATCGTTTGTTTCGTGCGGTGCGAGAGCAAGAGCCTCGATGCCTGCGAAATCCAGCGCTTCGAGGCAGCGCCGCATTTCAGTCAGAAACGCTGCGCACGAGGGGTGAATCCTGATCATGTTTTCTATCCATCGCTCTATGTCCGTCAGGCGTCCGTCCTTCGCGAGAACTGCCAGTTCCCGGCGGTCGCTCTCTGGAGGAGCGGAAACGGCGAACCCGTGTTTGCGTTGTGGGCGGATATGAGCAGAGCCGCCGGAAGAATACTGTGCGACGTTCGACGGCGAAGCATCCGCATCTTCCGTAATGGGAGCGATGAGTCCGAAAGAAAACGAGGTGCCACGTTGCGGCGCGCTTGAAACGCGCAAGTCGCCGCCCATTGTGTTGACAATGCGCTGCGCAATAATGAGGCCGAGGCCAGTGCTACCGTTCACCGCCTGTATCTGGCGAAAAGCCGTAAAGAGTTTCGATTGCGCTTCAATGTCGATACCGATGCCGGTATCGGCGACCTCAAAACTCATGTGCCATTGATCGTCCTGCAGGCGCGCGCTCACGGTCATCGTGACGAAGCCGTCGCGGGTGAACTTGGACGCGTTCGACAGCAGATTGAGCAATACCTGTTGCAACCGGCGGCCGTCGATCGTCAATCGACGGGGCAACGACGTCAGTGCCTGATAGTTGAACTGGTTGTTCAACTGCGCGCAGAGTGCGAGCGCGTATTCGGCAATGTCGTCGAGAAGTGCAGGCAGGTTGGTTGCGACCGGGGCGATATCCAACGGCTGCAACTCAGTTTTCGCGTACCCAACCAGTTCGTCGATCAGGCCGAGTTGATAGTTCACGCTGCGCTCGATTGCCTGGATCGGTCTCACCTGCTTCGAATCCGCCAGATCCCGTAGCTGTCTGGCGTAACCCGTAATCGTAGCGAGCGGCGCACGGAGGTCATGACTGACATAACCCAAGGTTTCGATCAGTTGCTGGTTTTTCTCCTCGGCGTAAAGCAATGCTTCGTTCAGCTCCAATGTGCGCTGCGCAACTTGTTCGCGTAGGCGGTCGTGTTCGGTTCTTTGCCAGTCTGCAAGTTCGGTCCTTGCCGCTATTCGCTGCTTTCCGACGTGGTTTATCCACGCTGCAAGCACAATAAGGTTGGTGGCTAGGCCAATAATTGCAACGACGGGGTTCGGATGAATGTCGGACTTCAGCCAGGCGAGAGCTGTCGGCAAGGACCCGAGCGTTTCGAGCATGCGCAACGCAAAGCTGAACAGCGAGAAGATCATGACGAGCAGCATGATCCGCGCGGTGGGGGTCGACTGACGCGCGAGGCGTGCTGCGATAATCACCGTGAAGACACCGAATAGCGCATTGACATACACGCCGACTTGCGCGAACACGAACAGATTGCCGAATGCGGCGCCTATTGCGGCAACGCACTCCAGCAACGCAAACCCGAACAGTATGTAGCGTGCTGGCAGGTTTGCTTTTTCGCTGTGAGAGATGCGCAGGATAAAGACAATGAACAGCAGCACGGCAGTACATCCGAGCACCGTCACACTTCTCGCACTCCACTCGGTTGCGAACGGCCACAAATATAGCTTCGTATAGCCGCGATCCGCAGCTTCGAACAGCGCTGTCATGGCACACAGTGCTGTCAGGACGAGAAACGAGACACTGCGGGAAAAATAGGCGATGAGCAGCGCGCACCACGCCAGTGCAAGTGTGCCGCCAATCAATCCTCCGTCCCAGAGCGCTGCGCGTTTCTCCAGCGCGTCATATGCCGCTGCGGAATACAGCCTCGGTTCGAGCGTGAGTGCGGTATCGCTGGCCACCCGGATGAGGAAAAGGCACTGTTCACCGGGAGCGAGCGTGAAATCCGCCAATGGATAGCGCGACGAAAAGGACTGGGATGCGAGGCGGGCGGGATAGATGACGTCATGTGTCCAGTGGCCGCTGCGTCCGGTGTAAAAGTCTACGTTCTCGAGGCGCGCGTCCGGGAGCACGAGAACGAGCGGGAGGGCTGTTGAACTGTGGTTGCTCACCGACACGCGGAGCCACCATGCCGAGTGGGTGAAACCTGGTTTCAGTCGACTCCGTTGCATGGGAAGGAAGCCTTGCGTGGCTCCCGCGGACAGTGTGAGTATGTCGTCCAATCTCATCTTGCCCGAGACGTCTTCGAATACCTGCACCTGGTCCAGGGTGGGGACCCGTTGTGTCTGTTTCCCAGTCGCGTCGAGACTGACGGCCAACGAGTGAGTGGCCCACCAGCTCAGACATAAGAACAGTAAGCGGAGCCACCGAGTCGTAGTCATGATGTCGTTACTCTGCCTCGAGGGCGGGTTCCACGGTATCAGCCAGATCCCGACTGCGAAATTCCTCCCGATAGGTTGACGGGGGCATACCAAATCGCTCGCGAAACGCCGTGGCGAAATTCGCGGCACTGGAAAAACCAATTTCTTCGGCGATGCTGGCGATACTCAACGGGGTGCTGCTCAATAGCTTTTGTGCAATCCGCAAGCGTTCGTCGCGGAGATACTCGAATACTGTTTGGCCAAGGTTGTCCCGAAACGCACGCGACAGTCGTTTTTCATTGGTCCCCACGAGGCGGGCGAGTTGTTCGACCGTTGGCGCATCGTTCAGCCTTTGCGACAAATGTCGAATGGCCGCGCGAACGATGACGCTGTTGCCTGTGAAGTCCGAAGCGGATACCTCATCGTCGGTGTGCCGATTGCCGCGCGTCCGGGTGAGGTGTACGCGAATCCGTGCAAGTACCTCGTCCGCCTCGAATGGCTTGAGCACGTAGTCCACGCCACCGATTTCCAGACCGTTGATCCGATCGTGAAGGTCCCCAGCCACGGTCAGAAATATGACGGGAATCGCAGAGGTGCGGGGGTCCGCGGCAAGAAGCCGGCAGGCAGCGAATCCATCCATCCGCGGCATCCGTACGTCCATCAGGATCAGGTCGGGTGAAATCGCCAGTGCTCGTTGATAAGCCTGTGACCCGTCGAATCCGACGCTGATCCGGCATCCAGCATTGCGCAATACGTCAATCAACAATCGAAGCTGGTCTGGCTGGTCGTCTACCACAAGAAGATGGGCATCCGTGAGGGCAGTGTTTCGGGGCGACATCGTGTAGGCGAAAGGAGCTGACGGGTACGTTCCTGGTTAACGGCGGCTGATTGCTCAGCTTGAGGCTCGCGGGGATCGGTCGCCAGCATAAAGCCGCGAAGCGTACCAGATTGTTAATTCAATTTAAATCGAGCGGTTTCCACACGGATAGCAAAAGAATTTTCCCTCCGGCAAAGCATTTCGACCCTCGAGCAAAACGATTGCAGCAGTAACGCTGCCCATAATTCCTCGCGTCCTTACACAAAGTTGCTAATTCATACATTCGTAAGTGTAGGAATCAGCGGCTTGACTGCGACGGTCGACGCCCTGTAGCAACAGGCGCTATCGAACGGCACGCCGGGGAAAACCGGACGGCGCGGGCAAGCCAAAGACTCATCAAATTGAGCGTGACGGAGACCAGATATGAATCCCTTTATTGATCATCAGACAAGCGAGAGCGGAACGTAATGAACAAGAGCAGATATAAGTTGGTTTGGAATCGTCGACTTGGCGCGGTGGTCGCGGCAGCCGAGACGCAGCGCGGCGTGCAGGGCGAAGCGGGACAAACGGAAATGGGGCAGGGTGGTAGTCCGCTCACGTCCAAAGTACCGCTGGCTGTATTGACAGCACTCATGCTGTCGGCGGGATATGCGCATGCGGACAACCTTGCAGTGGGCGGTGAAACCGGAACTACCGTCGTAACGATTGGTGGTGCAACGGCGCCGGTCGCCAGTACTGGCGGAGGTGGTTTCGTTGCTGCGGCTGGTGCCGACGGCTCAAGCCAGAATACTGCTGTTGGCGTTAATGTGTCAGCGCAGGGCGGGGCCGCAACCGCTCTGGGTGATACGGTAACTGCAAGCGGCCAGAATGCCACGGCAGTTGGCGCAAATTCGGTCGCAACCGGCAACCAAGCAGTAGCTTTCGGCGGTGGGTCGAGCGCGGCGAATCCTAACTCGACTGCGATTGGTGCTCAGGCACACACTACTTTTCAGTTCTCAACGGCGGTCGGCACCAATAGTTCAGCCGCGGGCGGCACGGCGGTGGGTTTTCAGGCGAACGCGAGTGCAGGTGACGCTACGGCCATAGGTGTGGATTCCGTTGCATCCGGGATCGGTAGCGTTGCAGTTTCCCGCGCACAGGCAACTGCCCAGAACGCAATCGCTATTGGTGAGAATGCCTCGGCAGTTGATGTGAATTCCGTAGCGGTAGGCGCCGGGTCGAACGCAAGCGGCAACAGCGCAATGGCAGTGGGTCTTTCCGCAACGGCAAGCGGCGGTAGCGCGGTGGCGCTTGGTAACTCGAGCGTGGCGAGCGGGGGATCGGCCATTGCAGTTGGTCAGTCTTCAACCGCATCATCAGGCGCCGCTGTCGCGATTGGTTTCGGGGCGAATGCCGCATCGGCCAATACGATTGCGCTGGGTACTGTCACACAGGCGACGGGCGCCAATTCAATCGCGATCGGTAACGCGGCCGTGGCTTCGACCGCCGAATCGACGGCGCTCGGTTCCGGCGCTGTCACACGTGCAGCAACGAACGTGAGTAGCGTCACATTGAACGGGGTTACGTTCGGTGGCTTCGCAGGCGCGACGCCGACCGGTGTCGTGAGTATCGGCGCGGTGGGTCAGGAACACCAGTTGCAAAATGTCGCCGCAGGGCAGATTAGCGCAACGAGTACGGACGCGGTGAACGGCTCGCAGCTTTTCTCGATTGCTTCGCAGGTTTCGGCACTCTCGACCAATCTGGCGTCAATCACCACCACGGTCGACAAGATCTCGACATCCGGCTCGAATGGCACGGTTGCAGACCCGACAGGTACGGCAGTTGGTAACAATTCGGTCGTATCCGTTCCCAACGGAACCGCTGTCGGTAACGGCTCGAATGTCTCGGGTCAAGATGGTACGGCAATCGGCACGAACTCGACTGTCACGGCTGCGCGTGCAACCGCCATCGGCACGAATTCCAAAGTCACAGGCACGGATTCGACCGCAATCGGCACCAACAGCCAGGCCACCGCGAATAATTCGGTTGCCCTGGGTGCAAATTCGGTCGCAGACCGGGACAACACAGTTTCGGTTGGTGCGCCGGGTGCTGAGCGTCAGATTACCAACGTTGCAGACGGTACGGCTCCGACTGATGCAGTCAACGTGCGGCAGTTGAATGGCGCAATCAACAGCGTTCGCGATGACATGCAGAAATATCGCCGTGACGCGAGCGCGGGTACAGCGTCCGCAATCGCCATGGCGAATTTGCCGCAAGCTGTGTTGCCGGGTGAGAAGGTTGTAGCACTCGGAGCCGGCAACTACGGCGGGCAGTCTGCGATGGCTCTGGGTCTGTCGGTCGCGACGCAAAAGTGGATGGTCAAAGGCTCGATTACTACGGGTGTTTCTGGTCACGGTTCCGTGGGTGCAGGCGCGGGCGTTGGCTATCGCTGGTAAGTGATTTGTCGCTATCCCGCTGCCGCCGCCCTTGTGTCGCGGCAGCGGGCGAAGCGCCGGGGAAAGTTGCAGAGGAAGAGCATGTTAATAAAAGTGTGAACTGGCACGAAAAGAAAATGCTTCAATAATCCGCTCCTGCATCTACGAAAAACGAATCAGTCGGCGCGGGCGGACGTTGAAGGAGTAGAAGCGTCTGGGAACACAGCAGTATCGAATGAATTTCCATTTCATTTTCACTCCCTGGCTTTCACAAGGGCGTGAGAACAATGGCGAGACTGGAAGAGTCTTCGTTATCTGTCTTGCATGAATTTAATTAATAAGAATTGTTTCACAAAACTGACTTAAAAAATACCGGGAAAAGTACAGGAAATCCTTAGTTTTCCGTAAGGAAATCCCGATGCGTATTTAATCTGTATGGCGTTGAAAGGATTATGAAATAAATTACGTTCCGCGCATCGATGACTTTCGCAGCAAGGCTCGGCAGCCCGCTGGCAGCGATTTATGGCCGCAATGCAAACACCATGCCGCGTCGAGCGTGACGCAGTCCAAAGGCGAATTCGCAATAGGTTCATGGCTCACCAATTGTTAAATTTTGCAATGCCCAGATGTCGCAAAGGCTTTTTGTAGACAAATTAAAAGACCTATGAGAAAGTTCCCCGCGAGCACTTAACTTTCTTTTCATTACACGATTTAATAAAGAGAGATGTCGCATTCGATGCGAATAGCTTGGCGGTCTTCGTCTCACATAGTGCTCAAGATGTTGCGAGAAAGAAAAGCGGTGCGTGTAGCCTGGCGCAAGACTATTTGTCATGCCACGAGCCGAGGGAACGTTGCAACAGGCTACTGAGGGGCAGTAACGATGAATATCCCAGTCGGAACAGAGCCGGGCACTGGCTCGGCGAAGAAAGCGCATCAGTCTGGCCGGCAATTGGCGCTCCGCCACGCGACCGCCTTTCCTCTACGTCTCCCCTTCGGACCTTCATAACCCAGACATTCGTCGAACGCATCAGCGGCCAGCTCCGCCGAAAGCCGGCCATCGGACCGACCCTCATCGCCTAATTAGTCATGCGAATTACATCGTCTGCGTGGGTATTCGCTCGCGCTCAGAATTCGTCATTCACCGAGGGCGGAAACAACTTGCCGGAGCTCCAGCGCTAAAGCAACTCGCGCCGTAGCGAGACGTCTTAAACACTATAAATAGGCATCCTTAGTAAATAGGGTGCATGCACACGCTCGTGCTTATGAACTTCTCATTTCAATTATCTGGTGAGGCAACGACATGAACAAAGCATATCGGACCATCTGGAACAAGGCGCTGGGCGCCTTCGTAGCCGCGTCGGAGTTGGACACGTCGCGCGGCAAGGGAAAGTCAGGAGCGGCTGCCTCCCTATGCGATGGGCGCAGCGGTGAGCATGGTGAACATGGTGCTTCGGCGCTGCACGGTGCCAGTCCGCGTGTCGTCACCGTACTGTTGTTGATGGGTTTGGGGGGGTGGGCCGCGCAGGCGCAGGCGCAGGTGAGCTGCGCTACGGCACCCTTCAACTTCTATAGCGGCAGCACCACGTGCGTGGGCTTTCAGTCCACGGCCTCTGGAGGCGGAGCCACTGCGGTAGGTTATGCCGCCAACAGTACTGGACTTAATGCCTTGTCCGTTGGCTTTCAAGCCATTGCCAGTGCTACCAACGCTATCTACCTGGGTGCGCGCAGCGCCGGGGGTACCGGCGCGACCGCACAGTCGGCGATTGCCATTGGCACGGATGTCGCCGCTACCGGAACGTCGGCCATCGGTGTTGGCCTTGACGTCGTCTCGAGCGGCAACCAGTCGACTGCCGTCGGCCCCTTGGCGAAAGCAACTGGAGATAACGGCGTTGCACTGGGCGCGAGCGCCAACGCTGCCGCGTCGGGCGTCGTCGCGTTGGGCAGCGGAGCCACCGGTTCGCAAACCAACGGTGTAGCCGTTGGCTCGGGAGCCAGTGCCACTGGTGTCAACGCCGTTTATCTGGGAGCGCGCACCGCCGCGGGTACCGGTTCGACGGGGATATCGTCCATTGCCATTGGCACCGACGTTACCTCGAACGCTGACTATGCCACCGCGATTGGCTTCCAGGCGGTGGTGAGCGGGCCTGGAGCCGTCGGGATGGGTTATGTCGCCACAGCCTCCGGGACGCATGCTGTCGCAGTCGGTTTTCAATCCATCGCAAGCGGCCTCAACGCCGTTTATCTTGGGCCGCGTGCCGTCGCAGGCACGGGCGCAACGGCGGCGGGTGCGATTGGCATTGGCACGGACGTGACTGCATCCGGTCCCTCTTCGCTGGCCGCCGGCACAGTGTCCAAAGCCACGGCACAGAATGCGGTGGCATTGGGGGCGGGCGCCGCCGCCTCAGGGCTCAACTCGCTCGGCATGATGAACGGCTCCAATGCGAGTGGTGCTAATGCGATAGCGTTGGGCGGAGCGGATTCTGTCGCGGAAGGCGGCGCGTCTGCCCCAGCGACGGTGGCGGGCGCCGCGGCGTCGGGCATCCGCGCCATTGCGATTGGCTCTGGCGCGAGTTCGGCTGGCTCCTCGTCCATTGCGATAGGCGATTCGGCCCAGACGGGAGCCAATACCGATGCCGTCGCCATGGGTACCTCAGCAACGGCTAACGCGACCAATGCCTCTGCCATAGGCAATGGCGCACGTGCGCTCGCCGCCTCCACGGTTGCCATCGGCGACGGCAGCACCGTCGCTGCCGCAGCCGGCGCGGGTTCATTCGCCGGCGGGCACAACTCACAGGTACTCGGCGGGACGGGCGCAGTGGCGCTCGGTCAGGCGCAGACCGCCAGCGGCAACGGCGCGGTCGCGATTGGCGATCCCAATACCGCGACCGGCAATGGTGCTGTCGCTGTGGGTGCGAACAATACCGCCACGGGCGATGGCGCAGTAGCGCAGGGCAACGGCAATACCGCCAATGGTCAAGGCGCCGTCGCGCTGGGCAACGCGAGCAACGCGAACGGCGCGAGCGCGCTGGCACTTGGCGATTCGGCGGTGGCCAACCAGGCCCGTGCGATCGCGCTGGGTGCCGGCGCGTCAGCCAGCAACGCGAACGACGTCGCGTTGGGTGCGGGCAGTACAACGGCAGCGCCACATACGGGCACCACTGCGCTTTACGGCGGCACGGCGGCCGGGATCGCGAGCGCGGCCAATGGCGTGGTGTCGGTCGGCTCGGCTGGGAAGGAGCGGCAACTGCAGAACGTGGCGGCGGGCGTGATTTCGGCCGCCAGCACCGATGCCATCAACGGCTCGCAACTGAATACTGTCGTCACCGGCGTCAATAACCTGGGCACGTCGACAGCAAGCACATTAGGCGGCGGCGCCAGCTATAGCGCAGCCACCGGCAATCTCACCGGCTTTAGCCAGCCGATCAACAGCGTCAGCAGTACCGGGGCCGTGACCGGACCTACGGCGCAGACGACGGTTGCGGGTGCCTTGACTGCGCTGAACACGAACATTGATAACACTGCAAATATCGCGGTCAAGTACGACGCGGCGGGTGGCACGAAGATCACCCTCGGTGCGACCGGCGGCGTGGGCGCACCCGCGGGCGGCGTCACTATCACCAACCTCGCCGCGGGGGTCAATCCAACCGATGCGGTGAACGTCAGTCAGTTGACCAGCTCGACCACCTCGGCGGCAAACAGGTGGATCACCGGTAATCCGACCACATATACGGCGCCAACGGCGACCGGCACCAACAGCACGGCGGTGGGTTCAGGTGCGGTGGCCAACGGCGCGGGGGATGTCGCGCTCGGTAACGGCACGACCAGCAACGGAGCGGACGCGACCACCACCTACACGACGGCCAATGCCGTGGTGAACGGCCAGACTTTCACCGTGCGCCAGGCGCCGACCAACGGTGCGGTGGCGGTCGGTCAGCGCCAGATTACCCAACTGGCCGACGGCGAGGTGAGCGCCACCAGCACCGATGCGGTGAATGGCAGCCAGTTGTACAACGTGGGCCATACGCTGAGCGGCCAGGTGACCGGTCTGGGCAACAGTGCGGCCTCCAGCCTGGGCGGTGGCAGCACCTATAACACCACGACCGGTGCGTTGACCACCAGCCTGAGCTACGGCGGCAATACCTATACCTCAGTGCAGAATCTGGTCAACGCCTTGACCGGTGGCGGCACGACGCCGGGCATCAAGTACTTCCACGCTAACTCGAGTGCACCGGACAGCCAGGCGCTGGGCGCCAACAGTGTCGCGATCGGACCGAACGCGTCGGCCAGCAACGCGAATGACGTTGCGCTGGGTGCGGGAAGTACAACTGCAGCGCCGCATGCGGGTACCACTGCCCTCTACGGCGGCACCGCGGCCGGCATCGCGAGCGCGGCCAATGGTGTGGTGTCGATCGGCTCGGCGGGGCAGGAGCGGCAACTGCAGAACGTGGCGGCGGGCGTGATTTCGGCCGCCAGCACCGATGCCATCAATGGCTCGCAGCTGAATACCGTCGTCACCGGCGTCAATAACCTGGGCACGTCGACGGCGAGCACATTAGGCGGCGGCGCAAGCTATAGCGCAGCTACCGGCAATCTCACTGGCTTTAGTCAGCCGATCAACAGCGTCAGCAGTACCGGAGCCGTAACCGGACCCACGGCGCAGACGACCGTTGCGGGTGCTTTGACTGCGCTGAACACGAATATCGATAACACGGCGAATATCGCGGTCAAATACGACGCGGCTGGTGGTACGAAGATCACCCTCGGTGCGACTGGCGGAGTGGGAGCCGGGTCCCCGGTGACGATTACCAACATGGCGCCGGCTGCGTTGAACGCAACGAGCACGGACGCTGTGAACGGGTCGCAATTGTTTGCAACGAACCAGAATCTGACGTCTATCGTCAACGGCCAGTCTGGTCCATTTGTATCGAACAACAGTGTGACGGCAGTACAACCGGTATCGAGCGGAGCCAATGCCAGTGCCGGTGGTTTCGGCGCGAGCGCGACGGGTGCATCCTCCACGGTGCTGGGCAACCAGTCTACTGACAACGGTAATGCCGATGCGACGGTATTGGGCCAGGGCGCGAGCATTTCGGCTGGCACGACCGGCAGCAATGTTGCACTGGGCCAGGGCAGCACTGTGACAACTGGCGCTGTCGCCACCAGCGGTGCGATCATTGGCGGCACGGCTTATACATTTGCCGGCGGTGCGCCGGCAGGTGTCGTGAGCGTGGGCACGGCAGGCGCTGACCGGCAGATTGCAAATGTGGCGGCAGGGCAACTGAGCACCACGAGCACGAACGCGGTGAACGGTTCGCAGCTGTTTGCAACCAACCAGCAGGTATCGGTCAATACCACGGCGATCTCCAACATCAACAATGGCGCCGGGATCAAATATTTCCACACCAATTCGGTGCTGGCGGACAGCGTTCCAACTGGCACCAACGCGATTGCAGTGGGGCCGGCTGCCAATGCTTTCGGCAACGATTCAATCGCCCAGGGCCTGAATGCGGTAGCCGGCGTGAATGGCGCGCCGACGACGGCCAACGATATTGCCTTGGGCAACGGGGCTCAAGCCACGGGCGGCGATTCGATCGCCCAGGGTACCGGGGCAATCGCGAACACGGCCGGTGCCATAGCGATTGGTCAGACGGCAACGGCCACAGGTGGCAAGGCCGTGTCGATTGGCGTTGGCAATACGGCCAGCGGCAATGGCGCGGTCGCCATCGGCGATCCGAACTCGGCGATCGGGACCGGTGCAATAACCATGGGCGCGAACAATACGTCCAACGGCCAGGGCGCGGTGGCGCTCGGCAATGGCAATACAGCGACTGGGCAGGGCGCTGTCGCGCTCGGCAATGCATCGCAAGCGAACAATGCCGGTTCGGTTGCGTTCGGCGACGCTGCTACGGTGTCGGCCGTGGCGACGCAAGGCGTTGCGATCGGCTCCGGAGCCACGGTCACCAATGCCGGCGCGGTGGCACTGGGTGCGGGAAGCACGACGGCCGCAGCGGTGGGGACGCCAGGGGCGACCATCAACGGCACCGCCTACACGTTTGCGGGCACCACGCCGGCGAGTACGGTGAGTGTCGGCAAGGTGGGCGCGGAACGCACCGTGACGAACGTTGCTGCGGGCCGGTTGAGCGCGACCAGTACCGACGCCGTGAACGGCTCGCAGTTGTATGCGACCGATCAGGCAGTCGACACTCTTTCCTCGACGGTAACCGCCAACAAGACGCATTACTACAGCGTCAACGACGGCGGTACACAGGGCGCCAACTATGCCGACGACGGCGCCACTGGCGTTAACGCCCTCGCTGCGGGTGTCGGCGCCCTGGCTTCGGGGGTAAGCAGCACGGCGCTGGGCAACGGTGCCCAGGCGCTGGCGAACAACGCAACTGCATTCGGGCTGCAAGCGACTGCTTCGATCGTCGGCGGTGTGGCGATCGGATCGGGATCGGTTTCAGATCGCACGGTTCTGCCCGGGGTCGGATCTATCGCCAACGGCTCCCACGCGATTCCGTTCAATACCTCCGACGAGACCTTGCTGGGTGCGGTGTCCGTCGGCAGTAGCACCGCCTACCGTCAGTTGACTAACGTCGCCGACGGCACGCAGGCGCAAGACGCAGTCACCGTCAGGCAACTCGCGGGCGCATTGTCATCGTTCTCGGTGACGGGCACGAACTATTTTCACGCGAATTCGACGGCGGCCGATTCGCTGGCGGTGGGCGCGCAGTCGATCGCCGTCGGACCGACGACTGTCGTCAACGGAGACAACGGCGTCGGTGTCGGCGACGGGGCAGTGGTCGATACGACGGCGCCTGGTGGGATCGCAATCGGCCAGCAAACGCATTCGGCCGCGGCCGACGCCATGGCGCTCGGCAGCGGCGCAGTCGCGAGCGGTGCGCAGTCGATCGCGCAAGGTGCCAACGCGAATGCCGCTAACCAGGGCGGCGTTGCTGTGGGCTCCGGCGCGCAGAGTAGCGCCACGGACGCCGTAGCGCTTGGAGCAGGGGCGAGCTCGACGTTTGCCAATAGCGTGGCGCTGGGCAGCGCATCGACAACAGCCGCGGCGGTGCCGACGACAGGCGTCACGATCAACGGCACGGCCTACACGTACGCCGGTACTGTCCCGACGAGCACGGTGAGCGTGGGCAGCGTAGGCAACGAGCGCACGGTGACCAACGTGGCGGCAGGCCGGGTGAGCGCGACCAGCACCGACGCAGTGAACGGCTCGCAGCTATATGCGACCGATCAGGCAGTCAGCAGTCTGTCCACGACGATAACCGCCAACAAGACGCACTACTACAGCGTCAACGACGGCGGTACTCAGAGTGCCAACTACGCTGACGACGGCGCCACCGGCACCAACGCGCTTGCGGCGGGCGTGGCCGCCACCGCGGCCGGCGCCAGCAGCACAGCCCTGGGTCAGGGCGCGGTGGCCAATAACGCCAATGCCGTGGCGCTGGGCAGCGGTTCGACCACGGCTGCGGCAGTGGTAACGACCGGCGACACGATCAACGGCACGGCCTACACGTACGCAGGGACTGCCCCGACGAGCACGGTGAGCGTGGGCAGCGCAGGTAACGAGCGTACGGTGACCAACGTGGCAGCTGGCCGGGTGAGTGCGGCCAGTACCGACGCGGTGAACGGCTCGCAGCTGTACGCGACGGATCAGGCGGTCGGCAGCCTCGCCAGCGTAGTGACGGCCAGCAAGACGCACTACTACAGTGTCAACGATGGCGGCACGCAGGGCGGTAACTACAACAACGATGGCGCCACCGGCACCAACGCGCTGGCGGCGGGCGTGGGGGCAACCGCAAGCGGCGTGAGCAGCTTCGCTGGCGGCAACGGTGCTGCCGCACAAGCGGACAACGCGCTTGCACTGGGCGCTCTGTCGAGCGCATCGGTGGCCGGCGGGGTCGCCATCGGCTCGGGATCGGTGTCCAATCGCGCGGTTCTCTCCGGCATCGGCTCGATCGCCAACGGCACCCATGCGATTCCCTTCAACACGTCGGATCAAACACTGCTCGGCGCAGTATCTTTCGGCAGCGCGACCGGCAATACGTATCGCCAGTTGACCAACGTCGCGGACGGCACGCAGGCGCAGGATGCGGTGACCATCAGGCAGCTTGCCGGCGCGCTGTCGTCGTTCGCCGTTAGCGGACAGATGTACTTTCACGCGAACTCGACGGCGGCGGATTCGCTCGCGGTCGGCGCGCAGTCGATTGCTGTCGGGCCGACAACGGTGGTCAACGGCGACAACGGCGTGGGTATCGGCAACGGGGCAATCGTCGATTCGACGGCGCCGGGTGGCGTCGCGATCGGCGAAAGCTCGAATGCGGCACAGGCCGACGCAATTGCGCTCGGCAGCGGCTCCATCGCAAGCGGCGCCCAGTCGATCGCACAAGGGGCGAACGCAAAGGCTGCGAATGCAGGCGGCATTGCTATCGGTTCGGGGGCGCAAAGCAGCGCCATCGATGCGGTCGCGATGGGTTCAGGCGCGAGCGCGTCGATGGCAAACAGCGTTGCGCTAGGCGCGGGATCGGTGACGACGGTTGGTGCCTTGAGTAATTACATTGCGTACGGGTTGAGCAGTCCGCAGTCGTCCGCGGGCGAGGTCAATATCGGCAATCGGCAGATCACCGGCGTGGCAGCCGGCAAGGCTGGAACCGACGCGGTGAACGTAAGCCAGCTTGCCGCAGTCACCACGCAGTTGACCACGCTGATCAATAATCAAAACGGGGGCGGCGGTGCCCCCTTCTCGTCCACTCCTGGTTCTTCACCCGCGTCCACCGGATCGAATTCTTCGGCGGGCGGGCAGGGCTCGGTAGCTTCCGGCTCGAATAGCACGGCGGTCGGCAACAGTTCGCAAGCCAGCGCGAATGGCGCGACCGCTGTGGGTGTCGGCGCAGCCGCGAGCGGGAATAACTCGGTGGCGCTGGGTTCCAATAGCACGGACGGGGGCCGCAGCAACGTGGTATCCGTCGGCGCACTTAACGATACGCGGCAGGTGGCGAATGTGGCGGCGGGAACGCAGGGGACGGATGCAGTCAACGTGAACCAGCTCAATGCCGGGCTCGCGCAGGCGAATGCCTATACCGATCAACGGGTGGACCAGTTGCAATCGGGCATCAACTCCGTCGCGCGCAACGCTTATTCCGGTATCGCCGCAGCGACGGCATTGACGATGATTCCGGAGGTCGACAAGGACAGAACCTTGTCATTTGGCATCGGCACGGCGGGTTTCCGCGGCTATCAGGCCGTCGCGCTGGGCGGAACCGCGCGCATCACCGAGAACATCAAGATGAAAGCCGGTGTGGGCATGAGTCCCGGCGGCACGACCTTCGGGATGGGCGCGGCCATGCAATGGTAGAGCGCAGACGCCTTCGCTCAAGTGCGGACAACATGATCGTGCTCCGAACCGGACGTACGAAAAACAGTATGGAGAACACAATGAAGCAGTTTTCTGGATGGGGCTTATCGCTGAGCCTTGCTTTGCTTGCCGGATGTTCGAGTGCATCCGGGCCGACGTTTAATGCTTATACGGTCACGGCCGCGGACGGTACGAGGCTTCATCAGGTCGAATGTCATGGGCTCTTCGAGGGACCCGCCACATGCATGAAAGTGGCCCAGCAGATATGCCGCGGAGAACCTGTTCGAGCGGTGCAGAAGGTCGGGCGCCTCCAGGCGGATAATGACGACGCCGATGTAACGCGACGACTCACCTTCGCGTGCGGTGGAGCGCCTGATACCGCGCCTGCAGCGGCCGCGCAGCCGGGCGCGTCCGAGCAAACGGTCGCCCAGTTCGTGCTGCAAACCGATACCCTGTTTGCCTTTGGGCAGTCCAGTCTGGCTTCGATCTTGCCGGGCGGCGCGGCCAACCTCGAGCAGGTCATCGCGCGTATCAAGCAACGAAGCGGTATTCAATCCATTTCGGTAGTCGGCCATACCGACCGCCTCGGGCCGGAAACGCTCAACCAGCCATTGTCACTGGCCCGTGCAGAGACGATACGGGAATACATGGTCAATCATGGGCTGAACGGTGAGGTGATTCACGCGACGGGAGTGGGCTCCCGTGACTCGACAACCCAATGTCCAGCCGGCGAGAGCAGGGCAGTTATCGCTTGCCTTCAGCCGGACAGGCGGGTTTCCATCGAAGTTCGGGCGCAGTGAGATGGCTCAGCGCCGAACCGACTCGCGATGAACGAGCGAACGTTCGGCGCTGGGCGTACACGCGCGGCCCTGCCAGGGTGCGCCATACGCTTGGCTCCGCCGCGCGATGCCTTGAAGAGCCGCACACTTCAGCAAATGCGATATGTCCCATTTTGAAACAGACCCAACGGTCTGTCTCTAACCCTATGTCCGATTTTGCGACAGTACGGGCCGGCCACGACTGGCGTTGAGTTCCGTGCGTATCAGTCGCGCCTTGTCCATCGTGTAGACCGCGCCCACTCCTGGTGATTTCAGGATCATTGGCACAGGGCTTGCTCAGAAAGCGATAGAAAAAGTCGCAAGCGTCCGAGGCGAGTCTTGCAGTGGCCGGCCACATGCTCGAACTCGAAACACAACGATTGGAGGAGGCGAAACGTGAAAGCCGCAGTGCTGCATCAGTACGACGAGTCATTGTCCCGCGACGAATTCGTGCGCTACGAAGAGTTCGCGGATCCGAAGATCGAACGCCCTACCGACGTGATCGTCCGTATCGGCGGCGCCGGTGTGTGCCGCACCGATCTTCACGTTGTTGAAGGCATATGGCGCAGCAAGGTCGACGTGGCTTTGCCCTACATCATGGGCCATGAGAATGCCGGCTGGGTCGAAGCGGTCGGACGCGGCGTCGAAAGCGTGAAGGTGGGTGATCCGGTGATCTGCCATCCGCTGGTGACGAGCGGCCATTGTCTTGCATGCCGCCGCGGCGACGATATGCACGCGACCGACAGCCGGTTTCCCGGCATCAATGCGAACGGCGGCTATGCCCAGTATCTGCTGACCGGCGAACGCTCGCTGATTCAGCTACCGAAGTCGCTCGCGCCTAAAGACGTCGCACCTTATACCGACGCCGGACTCACGGCGTATCGCGCGGCAAAAAAGGCGTCGCGCCACCTGCTTCCCGGCCAGTTCGCGGTCGTGATCGGCGCCGGCGGCCTGGGTCACATCGGCATTCAGGTATTGAACGCACTGTGCGCGGCGGAAATCATCGTGGTCGATCGGTCCGAGACCGCGCTGCAGCTTGCGAAGGAATGCGGCGCGCACCATACCGTCAAGGGCGATGGAAACGAAGTCGAGAGCGTGCTTGAGTTGACTGGCGGCAACGGCGCGGAGGCGGTCATCGATTTTGTCGGCGAAGGCGACGCGATCGCCAAGGGACTCGCCATGACGCGCAACGCCGGGTTCTATTACATCGTCGGCTATGGCGGGAAGATCGAGTTGCCGACCATCGACATGATCACCAGCGAGAAAACGATTGTCGGCAATCTGGTCGGCACCTATCCCGAGCTGGTCGAATTGATGGCGCTGGCCGACCGTGGACTGGTTCATCTGGCGACCCGGGAATATCGCTTGAGCGACGCGAACCAGGCGCTCAAGGATCTGCACCACGGCAAGATCAAGGGCCGTGCGGTGCTGATTCCGTAGCGGATCGGCTTCGGCCTGAAGGGAGAACACCGTGGCGCAGCAAGACGCAATGCGGCTCTTTGAGCGCATGCGACTGGTCATCGCACTGACTGAGGTCAACTCCCACCACTTGCGCGGCGAGAGCCGCCGTGCGGGCGCCGAGATCGAGTTGGCGTGCGCGCTGGCATGCGAGAAGCGCGACGGCGTCTCGCCCGATGGCACGCGGAACATCGCGCAATTGCGTGAACGGCTGAGCGACGCCGAACGCGCATTGCAGGCGATCGAATCCGAGCGCGCCGGGCTCGAAGAGGAGTTGGTCAATCTCGACGCGATGCTTCCGGGCTCAAACCAGGGGGGCTGGCAATGAATCGAATCCCGGTCACTGTTCTCACCGGTTTTCTCGGCGCGGGTAAGACCACGCTGCTCAATCGCATTCTGCGTGAGCAGCATGGCCGGCGCTATGCGGTGATCGTCAATGAATTCGGCGCGATCGGTATCGACGGCGATCTAGTCGTGGGCGCTGAAGACGAAGTTGTCGAGCTGAATAACGGCTGTATCTGCTGCAAGGTACGGGGCGACCTGATTCGCGTGGTGTCGGGGCTCGTCAGACGCAAGGGCGGTTTCGATGGAATCCTGATCGAAACATCCGGTTTGGCGGACCCCGCGCCCGTGGTGCAAACATTCTTTATCGACGATCTCATCCGGCAGCACACGCGCCTCGACAGCGTGATCTGCGTCGTCGACGCCTGCCATCTGCAAGCGCGCCTCTCCGACAGCCGCGAGGCTGCGGAGCAACTCGCACAAGCGGACATCGTGCTGCTCAACAAAACCGACCTGGTCGACATGGCAGGGCTCGCGGCGATACAGGAGGAAATCCGGCGCATCAACCCGACCGCGGAACTGCTGCCCAGTGTCAGATGTGCGGTGCCACTCGCTGCGCTGCTCGATCGCGGTGCGTTCGATCTCAAGCGTATGCATCTCGCCCCGTCGCAAGACGAGGGTAGCGCGTTGCCGCGTGGCGACCGCAGCTATCGCTATGTTCCGGTCGATTCTCGCGTTGATACTCGCGCTTCCATCCATCGCGGACGGCACAGTCACGACATAGACAGCGTGTCGTTGCGCGTCGACAAACCCCTCGAGCGCACCCGCTTCCTGTCGTGGCTGCAGCAACTGGTGGTAGAGCAAGGCCAGGATCTGCTGCGGGCGAAAGGCATCGTCGATCTGGCCGGATCGGAGCGCCGCTTCGTCTTCCAGGGCGTGCACATGACGATGGACACGGACTTCGACCGGCCCTGGCGAGTGGACGAACATCGCGATAGCCGGTTGGTGTTCATCGGGCGCAATCTCGATCGGCGCGGCTTGCGCGAGAGCATCAGGCACTGTGAGATCGACTCATGAACGCGCCCCCGCCTCTGATCGAATTGCTCGGCGCGCGTTGGGTGGCGGAGGCGCCCGTCGTCGCGGCCGCCTGGGACGTCACGGGGCTATACGCCGGCTTCGCGCTGGGTGACGGGACGCTGGCGCTCGCAACCGGCACATGGGAAGGCGGGCCACGGCTCACGCCGCGCGAAAGCGGCGGTGTCGAGTTCGTGCAGGCGCAAGCGCCGCCCACGCCACTGGCGCGCTTTAGCGTCCACGAGAGCACCTGTCTTGGGCTTGCCGCCGACCCCGCAGGAGGATTTCTCAGCGGCGGAGACGACGGTCGCCTCGTCCACCTGGCCGTCGATGGCGCCAGCCAAGTCCTCGTGGACAAGGCCGGCGAGTGGATCGACCTGGTCGCAGCGAGTCCTGCAGGCGTGCGCGCCTATGCAACCGGCCGCCGGGTCCACTTGTTGGGGACGAAGCCCGGCAGTCTGACACTAGCCGGCTCTGCGACGGCCCTCGCTTTCGATCCCACCGGCAGGCAAGCGGCGATCTCGCATCAGGGCGGAGTCACGCTATGGTCCGCCGACACCCATGAACAACGTCATCTGGCGTGGCCCGGTTATCACCGCACCGTCGCGTGGAGCCCTGACGGCCGCTATCTGGTGAGCGGTATGGAAGAAAACGCGCTGCACGGCTGGCGACTCTCCGACGGTGGCGACATCGAAATGGGGGGGTACCCGGGGCAACCTCGATCGCTATCTTTTTCCGCGGACAGCCGGTTTCTTGCAACGAGCGGTGGTCTGCGGCCCGTCTGCTGGCGGTTCGATCCGCCCGGCGGCAATGACCAGCCGCACGAATGCGGCGTGTCAAGCAAGACGCCGGTCAGTCAAGTCGCCTGCCATCCCACGCATCCGCTGATTGCAGTGGGTTACCACAGCGGCGCGGTGCTGCTGTGCCAGCCGGGCAGCGGCGATGTCCTGGTCATCAAGCACTCCGGCAGCAGTCCGGTCAGCACCGTTGCATGGTCCCCTGACGGCGCGCGGTTGGCGTTGGGCACGGAGGCCGGCGAGCTTGCGCTCGTGTTCTTGCCGGACCTGTTGTTCCGCTTCAGAAGTCCGGGATGAGCGTGTAACGAGATTCATCACATGCGAGGAAGGAGGCAGCTATGAATGAGCAATACCCGTCCAAGGACCAGTTCTTCGAGCGGTTAGGCTCGCTCGCAGACGCGATGATCGCGGCCTATGGCAAAGATTTCGCCATGGGCGCCATGATCCTCGCCGCGCGCTTTGTCGCCGAGGGCAAGCCGCCTGGCGATAACTCTCCCAGCGTGATCTATAAGGGCGAGAGTCACGGGGGGATCGGCCTGTAGTAGCAGTTCGCACCTGAATTTTTTGCGGTTCCTCTGGCCGTCATTCACGAAGTTAGATCAGTACACCAGATTATTTATTCGGCAGAGGATGCGTCCCAATATCGGACAGGTCCATCAAACACGAATGTCGCATAACACAACAGAACACTTGCGCTGATGGCTTCACAAAGACCTGTTTGCACGGCTCAGCCTCGTCAACCCTGAGCCAACGTTGCCTGGCACGCTTATCGCTCTATTAGGGCAAGTCACAAGGAAAGCGTTGCAGTCCCGAAGCGCAAAACAGAAATGGCAGGAGACACGTTCATGAAGAACGAATCTGGACATACGTCCTTCAGCATTGCTCCCGCCAATTTTCGCTAGCGTGGTTCGACTACACCCGCGTTGTTGACTCTGGCCGCGGCACGAGCCAGCCCTGCCCCGAAGCGTCGCCGTACGACGGTTATCGTGAAATGGAACAAGGAGAGCCCAATGTCTGATGGATTAACGCTAAACAAGATCACCTCGCAGCGAGGGATCAGTATCGGCGAGGCGGCCCGTCGCGTCGCCGATCTCGGCTGGACACCCAGTTACGTCCAGGAAGCGATGACCTTCCCGACCGACTACAAGATCAGCAAGGCGCCGCGCGACCCGATGAAGCAGGTGCTGCGCTCGTATTTTCCGATGCAGGAGGAAAAGGATAACCGCGTCTATGGCGCACTCGACGCGGCGTTGCGCGGCGACATGTTCCGCAATGTCGAGCCGCGCTGGGTCGAATGGATGAAGTTGTTCCTTGCGATCATCCCGTTCCCGGAAATTTCGGCGGCACGTTCGATGGCGATGCTTGGACGGCTCGCGCCAGGCGAAGAGTTGCGAACCGGTTTCACGATGCAGATGGTCGACGAGTTCCGGCACTCAACGATCCAGATGAATCTGAAGAAGTGGTACATGGAGAACTATATCGACCCCGCCGGGTTTGATATTACCGAGGCGGCATTCGGTAAATGCTATGCAACCACCATCGGCCGTCAGTTTGCCGAAGGCTTCCTCACAGGCGATGCGGTGACTGCGGCCAACGTGTTTCTGCAGGTGGTCGCTGAAACGGCATTCACCAATACGCTGTTTGTCGCCATGCCGTCGGAAGCCGCACGCAACGGCGACTATGCGCTGCCGACAGTGTTTCTTTCGGTGCAGTCTGACGAAAGCCGGCACATCGGCAATGGCCATTCGCTGGTGATGTCAATCATCAACGACCCGGACAACCACCTGCTGCTCGAGCGCGACCTGCGCTACGCCTTCTGGCAAAACCACGCGATCGTCGATGCGGCAATCGGCACCTTCATCGAATACGGGACCGCGGATCGCGACAAGAACAAGGAATCGTATGCCGAGCTGTGGCACCGGTGGATCTATGAGGATTACTACCGTACCTACATGCTGCCGCTGGAAAAGTACGGCATCAAGATCCATCACGACGATGTCGCCGCGGCGTGGGATCGCATCGTCAAACAGAACTATGTCCACAAGGTCGCGCAGTTCTTTGCCGTGGGCTGGCCGGTCAACTTCTGGCGCATCGAAGCGCAGACCGAAAAAGACTTCGAGTGGTTCGAGCACAAGTACCCGGGCTGGTACGCCGAATTCGGCGACTTCTGGAAGTGGTACGCGAAGAAGAGCGTGCCCGGCGAGACCAACATGCTGTTCGACCAGGAGAACGGCTATGTGTATCCGCACCGCTGCTGGAGCTGCCTGGTGCCGTGCCTGATCCGTGAAGACTTCGTAGTCGACGAGGTCGATGGTCAGCTCTACACGTACTGCTCGGAGTTGTGCCGCTGGACTCACAAGGTGGCGTTCGCCTCGGAATACGAGGGGCGGCCGACTCCGGCAATGGGACGCTTCAGCGGACGCCGCGAATGGGAAGAGTGCTACCACGGCTGGGATCTGGCCGATTGCATCAAGGATCTCGGCTTCGTGCGCAGTGACGGCAAGACGCTGGTGCCGCAACCGCATCTGCGTTTCGACGACAGGAACATGTGGACGCTCGACGATGTTCGCGGGCACACCATCCAGAGCCCGATCGTTCTGCTGCGCAACATGACACCGGAACAGCGCGAGAAACACATCGCCGAGTATCGCGCTGGTTTCAAGATCAATCCGGTGAACTGACGAGGCCATGTCGTCCGGCGGCAGCGGTGCGGCTGCCCCGGACGAACGAGAAGCGTGAGGTGGGCGACATGGACATGAGTGACACGCAAGAGAAGAGGGCCGACATGCCGGACGCAGAAGAGGACAAGGTACTTCATACCGTGCGATTCGAACCGGTCGGCGTGGAGATGACGGTTGAGGAGGGCGAGACCGTGCTCGATGCCGCTTTTCGCCAGGGTATCTCGGTGATGCATGGGTGCAAGGAGGGGCAGTGCAGCAGTTGCAAGTCTTTGCTGATCGAGGGCGATGTCGAAATGAAGAAGTACTCGACCTTCGCTTTGCCTGACTACGAGCGCGAGACCAATCACATCCTGTTGTGCCGGGCGCTCGCCTTCAGCGATCTGACAGTCGAACTGCTGAACTACGACGAAGACCTCATGCGCCGTTCGATAGCCGTGAGTGAATACGACGCAACGCTAACGAAGATCACCGCGCTGACGCATGACATCAGGCTGCTGGAAGTGGAGTTGTCCCGGCCGCTGCGCTTCTGGGCGGGTCAGTATGTGGACCTGACGATTCCGGGCCTCGGCATTACGCGATCGTTCTCGATGGCGAGCACGCCAAACGGTCAGAGAAAGCTCGAATTCATCATCAAGAAGTATCCCAACGGCGCCTTCTCGTCGCAACTGGACGGCGGTCTGAAGCCGGGCGACAGGCTGGTGGCGAAGGGACCGTACGGCACATGTTTCCGGCGCGAGGACCAACCGGGGCCACTGGTGCTGGTAGGCGGAGGGTCGGGGATGTCGCCGCTGTGGTCGATCCTCAACGATCACGTGCAAAGCGGCGAAGAACGACCGATTCGTTTCTTCTACGGCGCTCGCAGCCGTCGCGATCTGTTCTATCTCGACGATTTCGCGGAACTGGAGGACCGGCTGCCTGATTTCCGCTTTATTCCGGCGCTTTCCGACGCCGAGCCGGGCGATGACTGGACCGGCGCGACCGGCTTCATTCACGAAGTGCTGGGCCGCGCATTGCGCGAGGAATCGCTGGACGGTGAGATCGACGCGTACACATGCGGTCCGACGCCGATGATCGACGCAGTGATGCCGGTCCTGCAGATGGCGGGCGTCGCGCCCGAGCGGCTCTATTTCGACAAATTTACCCAGGCTATTCGCTGACGGAAGCCAAGGCATCGCGCCAGATCGAAAGTCCGATAACCGAAAGAGGAAGGAGGAGCAACATGAGCACGTCGCTACAGGAAGTCGCACCGTTGAAGTCAGGCGCAGCCGGCGCGGCCCAGTTTGCGGGCTCGGAGAGCCGCAAATACAACTACTTCGAACCCAAGGGACGCAAGGCGACCCACTACGAGGACATGACCGTCGATGTCCAGCCGGACCCGAAGCGCTATCTGCTTCAGGACTGGATTCTCGCGTTCGCGGATGGTACGCCGACCTATTCGGAAACGTGGACGGCAGTCAAAAGCACGGACTGGCATAAATTCCGTGCGGTCGACGAGGAGTGGGAACGCACGCATTACCAGCGTCAGTCGACGATCGTCGGCATGATCACCGGCGCCGTCAACAACGCGCGGCGCTCGGGCGCGGTGAAGCGCTTCGATAAGACCTGGGTCAAGGTGCTGGAGCAGCATCTTGGCGCGTACAAGCATGCGGAGTTCGGCCTCGGCACCGCCACCATGCACGCCCAGCGCTACGGCTATACGCAGATGATCAATAGCGCGATCCTGACCAACGCCTCCTACAAGCTGCGCTTCGCTCAGGACCTGACGCTCTACCTGGGTGAGATCGCACTGGACCTGGCGAATATGGATCTAGACGCCGGCAAGGAGCATTGGCTGAACGATCCCATCTGGCAGGAAACGCGTCGGGCCGTCGAGGCTATCGGCGGCGCCACCGATTTCCTCGAAAAGTACTTTGCGGTGAATGTCGTGTTCGAGCCGATGGTGGCGGACCTGTTCCGCAGCGGTTTCATCATGCAGGTCGCCGCTTCGCAGAACGACTTCCTGACGCCCACGGTCGTGTCCGCAGCGGAGGGGGACTACGAGCGCAATCTGGCCAATGCAGTTGAACTGTTTCACATGCTGGCCAACGATCCGAGGCACGGCGAGGCCAATCGGAAACTGTTCGGCGAGTGGCTGGAGAAGCACGGTGCGCTTGCCGCCTCAGCAGCGAAGCACCTGCAGCCGATCTGGTCGATTCCGCATGTGAAGACGGCGCAGTTCAACGACTGCCTGAACAGTTCGATCGAGCGGGCGGAGATGATCGCCAGAGAGATTGGCGTCCACTTTCCGCTGGCACTCCAGGCCTGACGGGTTCCTTGCCCAGTTGATCCAACCGCGCAAGCTAACGGCATAACCCAACCGCACAACCCAACCGCGAAGAGGAGTACGCAATGTCAGTGCATAACGACAACATTTTCAAGTCGATGAAAGATGTTCGCTTCGAGCAGACCATTTCCCATCAGTGCGGCGTCACGATGAACGACAGCGTCGAGGCTCGTGCTATCGCCGAATTGATGACCCATAAACCCGGCATCACGGTGACCTATCTGCCCGCCATGATCCGGATCGATGGGCAGGGCAAGATCGAATTCAAAATGGGCGAGATCAGCGAAGCGCTGGGCCGGGAGATGACCCCGCATCTGTTCGAGATATCCACCTCGACTCACTATGGGCGGATGGTGATGGTCGATGACGAGACCGTCGTGCTGTTCGGCAACATGGACGACGCGATGGCCTACGAGTGACCGTGCAGCCCGCTATCTGATGAGGCGTCCGGCCGCCCTGACGGGGGCGGGCCGCTCGCAACAACTACGGAGACACATGCCATGTATCGAACCACGGACGGTGAAGACATCTTCATCATCGACGGACACGTCCATCTATGGGACGGCAGCAAGGCCAACTTGAAGAACGTGCATGGCCAGCAGTTCATCGATTGCTTTTACGCGTATCACTCGAACCTGAGTCCCAAGGAGTATTTGTGGCCGAAGGAGAAGTTCGACAACTACGGCCCGGAAGTCATGTATGACGACCTGTTCGTCAAAGGTTACGACGACATGGCGATCTGCCAGCCGACTTACCTCACGGACTTTTACAAGAACGGATTCAACACGACTGAGAAAAATTACGAGCTGAAGAAAAAACACCCGCACCGTTTCATCGTCAATGGCGCGTTCGATCCGCGCGACGGCGAGGCTGGACTCGACTACCTGGACGAGCTGTCCGAGACGTACGGGATCAAGGGCGTCAAGCTCTACACGGCGGAGTGGCGCGGTGACAGCAAGGGCTACAAGCTGTCGGACCCCAGCGTGCAGAAGTACCTGGAACGCTGCGAGAAGCTCGGTATCAAGAACATCCACGTCCACAAGGGTCCGACGATCCTGCCGCTGAATCGCGACGCTTTCGACGTTGCCGATGTCGACGACGCAGCGACCAGCTTCCAGAACCTGAACTTCATCGTCGAGCACTGCGGTCTGCCGCGACTGGACGATTTCTGCTGGATCGCGACCCAGGAGACGAACGTCTACGGCGGTCTTGCGGTGGTGCTGCCGTTCATTCACACGCGTCCGGAGTACTTCGCGCATGTGATTTCGGAGCTGCTGTTCTGGATCGGCGAAGACAAGATCCTGTACGGCAGCGACTATGGCATCTGGTCGCCCAAATGGCTGATCGAGAAGTTCATGGCCTTCGAATTGCCGGAGTCCGTCAGCAAGGAAACCGGTGTGCAACTGTCGCTGACGGTGAAGAAGAAGATTCTCGGGCTCAACGCGGCGCGGTTGTACGGTATTGACGTCGAGGCGCAGAAGAAGTTGCTGAAGGATGTCCGGCAGCCGGCTGCGGTCGGGGCATGAATACCATGGCCGCCACGAACGCGAAAGCCGCAACGGCCGCCGTCGATCGGACCGCCGAGGTGTGGGCGCAACTCGCATTGGTCGCCGACCCCGAACTCGATGAATCGGTGACCGAACTGGGTTTCGTCACGCGCGTGGAGGTGGACGCAGGCGGCGGCGTGCAGATTGGCTTCCGCTTGCCGACTTACTGGTGCGCCGCCAACTTCGCCTTCCTGATGGCCGACGACATGCGCATTGCTGTCGCGGGCTTACCGTGGGTGACGAAGGTGACGATCGGACTCGGCGAACATATGTATGCCGACGAAATAAACCGCGGCGTGGCGGCCGGGCGGTCATTCCAGGACACCTTTGGAGCCGAGGCCAGCGGTGAACTCGAGGACATCCGCCGGACCTTCATGGTCAAGGCTTTTCAGCGGCGACAGGAAGCGCTCCTGACGTCACTGCTCGAACGCGGCCTTGAACCTGCGCGGCTCGTGCGCATGAGCGTGGCGGAACTCGCTGGCTTGCCTGACGATTCCGCAAGCCGACGACTCGTGGAACGCTATCTGGAGCGGCGCTTCGTCGTCAGAGGCTGTGCCAGTGGTGCCGCGCAGGCCGATGAAGCGGCTTTCGTCGACGACCAGGGTGCGTTGCTCGATGCGGATGGGCTTGGCGCCTACCTGCGTGCCTTGCGGCGGGTCGGCGTCAATGCGGAATTCAACAGTGCGTTGTGTCGCGGCTTGCTGGCGGCGCGGTACGGCGAGGCGGACGCAGCCGCAGCCGCGCCACAAGTCGAGATCAAGCCCGTGCACTTCGTGCCGGTCGGCGACTGGAAGAGGGCCGTCGGGCTGGCGTAATTCGGCAACACTGCGGTATCAGTTCGAAATGTAGCAATCCAGAATATTCCAACAGGAGGAGATGAATCATGCCGAATATCATGCTGCACGACGACGAGGCCCGCATGGCGCTCGGCCGCGGTGTCGCCAAACTGGCCAAAGCGGTACGAGGCACGCTCGGCCCTCGCGGAATGAATGCGATCATCGACCGCCCGATTGGCACGCCGATCATCTCGCGCGATGGTGTGAGCATCGCCAACGAGATCGAGCTGGAAGATCCGTTCGAAAACATCGGTGCGCAGGTGGTGCGCGAAGTCTCGAAGCAGACCAATGAAGTCGCCGGCGACGGCACCACCACGGCCACCGTGCTGGCCGATGCATTGGTCCAGGAAGGTCTCGCCAGTCTCGCGGACGGCGCCAACCCCGTTGAACTGGTTCAGGGGCTGGAGATCGCGGTAGACGAGGTGATCGCGGCGCTCAGGCGGGCAGCGACACCGCTGCGCGGGAGCGAAGAGGTGCGCGCCGTGGCCGTGGTCGCCGCCAATGACGAGGTCACCGGCGCGATGGTGGCCGAAGCGCTCGAGCGAGTGGGTCCCGATGGCATCGTCGACGTCGAGTACGGCACGACGGTCGAAACCCGTCTCGAAGTGGTCGATGGGATGGCGTTCGATCGCGGCTACCTCTCTCACCATATGGTTACGGACATCGAGAGAATGCAGGTGGTGCTCGACAATCCGCTCATTCTGATGACCGATCAGCGGCTGCAGTCGGCAGAGGAAGTGGCGGCGCTACAGGCGCTTGCGGCACACAGCAAACGCCCGCTGCTGATCATTGCGGAGGAGGTTGCCCCCGCCTGTGTCATGGCCCTGCTGGCGTGGCGGGACAACGGCGGGGTGCCGGTGGCGGCGATTCATCCGCCGGAGTACGGCCATTGGCGCAAGGCCATGCTCGAGGATATCGCTATCGTCACAGGCGGGCGGGTGATCGCCCGTGATCTGGGCGGCAAGCTAGAAGCCACGGAACTGCGCGATCTTGGCAGCGCACGCCAGGTACGCATCTCGTCGAACCAGACCATCATTACCGCTGGCGGCGGCGATCCGGCTGCCGTTGCCGCACGCCGTCAGCAGGTCGCGCGTCAGTATGAGATGGCCCCGGAGAATGTCGAGCGCGACAAATTTCAGGTGCGTCTCGCCAAGCTGTCCGGCGGTACCGCGATGATCCTCGCCGGCGGCGCCACGCCGGTCGAACAGAAGCGCCGGCTTCATCTGATCGAGGACGCAATCAATGCGGCACGCGCGGCGATTGCCGAGGGCATCGTGCCAGGCGGCGGGATGGCGCTGCTGCGGGTGTCCGCCGAACTCGAAGGCGTGATTGCGCGGACCCACGGCAGTGTGCAACAGGGTGCGAGATTGCTGCAGCGCGTGCTGGCGAAGCCGCTCTATCACATCGCGACCAATTGCGGCCTTGACGGCGCGGCGATCGTGTCCGAGGCGGTGCGTGCGAAACCGGGCGTCGGTCTAGACGCCCGCACGGGCAAGTTCGTCAACCTGATGGAGGCGGGCATCATCGATCCGGTCAAGGTCAGCTATAGCGCGGTACGCAACGCTGCTTCGGTCGCCGGCTTGATTCTGACCACCCAGACACTGATTGCCAAAAAGCCGGACACGATCGATCCGACCGCCGGCCCGGCGCTTGGCGCCGGCGCCGAATTGCTCGGCCGGAAATAGTGACACTACAACCGGTCGTCGGGTCAAGGACCGGCAAAAAAACGGCCGCTGCCGGCGTGTTTCGGGCGGCCATCAATAGACGGAGACAACAATGGATATCGGCGCGACTCCCCGATTCAATGCCGTCGCGATGGCGGCTCGGTACCTTGGTGCAATGTCCTCGATTCGCCTGCTCAAGCTCGCGTCGGGGGGGACAATCACATTCTGCGGTACATTGATTATTGTGTCCGATATGGGCACGGCGGCCGCTCCGCTGTTGCGAGGCATATTCGGTGCAATCAGCAGTGCGATGCCGTGAATGCCATGCCTGCCCGTTAAATCGGGCACGCCTGTCATTTTCATGAGCAAGGAGCCAGAGCTTGGATGATCGCGTTCGTAAGGCAGCCAGACCGGCGACGAGAACCGAGCGCACAACGCTTGCGGTCAGAGAGGTATTGGAAGGCCGCCGGCGCGGCGCACTGATGCTGCTGCCGTTTGCTGGACCGGCAGTGGTGGTCTCTGTTGCCTATATGGATCCGGGCAACTTTGCGACGAATATTCAGGCGGGCGCCAGATACGGTTACACGTTGCTCTGGGTGGTGCTGTTGGCAAACCTTGTGGCGATGCTGTTTCAGGCGCTCTCGGCGAAGCTCGGCATCGTCACGGGGCGAAACCTCGCGGAGCTATGCCGCGAACGGTTTCCGAAACCTGTCTTGCTGATCATGTGGGGTGTAAGCGAAATTGCCGCGATGGCAACCGATCTGGCCGAATTTCTCGGCGGCGCGATCGGACTTTCGTTACTGTTTCATATGCCCTTGCTCGCCGGTATGGCGGTCACGGCGGTAGTGACTTACGGCCTGCTGTTGTTCGAGAGCGCCGGTTTCCGTCCCCTTGAACTGGCGATCGGGGCACTCGTCGGCATCATTGGGTTGTCCTACCTTGCCGAGCTGTTCATTGCGCCGATCGCGTGGCCGAGTGTCTTAGTCCATACGTTTTCCCCTCAATTGCCCGACGCGAATGCGCTGACGATCGCCGTCGGTATCGTGGGTGCAACGGTGATGCCGCACGCGCTTTTCCTGCACTCCGGACTAACGCAGCGGCGAGCACCCGCGAGAACGGAGCGCGAGAGGGAAAAGTTACTGAAATTCTCGAATATCGAGGTCGTTATCGCACTGACCATCGCCGGTCTCATCAATATGGCGATGGTTATCATGGCCGCAGGTGCATTTCATCACGGGCATCCTGAGGTGGCGGAGATCGAGACGGCCTATCACACGCTGGCGCCGCTATTAGGCATTGGGGCGGCGGGGATTTTTCTGTTGTCGCTGATCGCTTCGGGCGTATCGAGTTCCGTGGTCGGCACGATGGCGGGTCAGATGATCATGCAAGGGTTCGTGGGCTTTCGCATTCCGTTATGGTTGCGCCGGGCCGTCACGATGGTGCCGAGTTTCGTCGTGGTGGCGCTTGGGGTCAATGCGACTCAGGCGCTCGTCCTCAGTCAGGTTGTATTGAGCCTTGCGTTGCCGCTGCCGATGGCCGCGTTGCTATGGTTCACCTGCCACGAGGACGTCATGGGCATATACAAAAATCGCGCGTTCATCGCCGTGATCGCCACGCTGGCGGCATTCGTGGTCTTATTGTTCAATGTCGTGTTGATACTGCAAACGTTCGGCGTCGAGATTCCTGGCTTGCCAGGCTGAATTCGCAATGCAGGCATATACTAATCAGCGATCGCGCCGCTGGGTTTGACTGACAGTCGAACAAAAAAGCACGCCGCGACATACTTGCGAGTCACGCCGAAGCCAGCCGCAGAGCAGGTTCCGGGCTGACCCATCGCATAGGAGGAGAGTTGTGACGAGACAGCAGCTCAGCACCATGTCGGGTCTTGGCAATCAGGCCGCTATGCGCCGGGTAGTGGCTAACGCGCAGCGTGCGAACGACCGTCACTCGGACAGGGTCACGATGCTCGCATGGGAGCGTTTTCTCGCGGGCGAGCCGTCGACGTCCGCGCCTTCGGCCCTGATCGACTCCTGGCGACGCAGTCTGCAATCGGGGGTCAATCCCACTGCGGGATCGGCACCGTTCGCGGTTCATGGCGACGCAGTCGAGGCGCTGCGCTGGCGGCACCGGGAGTTGCTGGCGGCGTCTGATCGTCTTTTCACCGTGACCGCTGATCTTTTTGCGGATTCGCATTCGATCCTGCTGCTCACCAATCAGGATGGTGTGATTCTCAAGGCCGCAGGAGACTTGCGTACGTTGGCCGCCGGCGAAAAAATTCATTTGACGATGGGCGGCGACTGGCGTGAAGGCCAGGCCGGCACCAACGGCATCGGCACCACGCTCGCCACCGGCCACCCCACCTATATCCACGGCTCTGAGCACTTCTGCGAAGGGATCAAATCGTGGAGTTGCGCGGCGGCGCCGATTTGCGAACCTGGCACCGGCAAGATTCTCGGCGTGCTCGACATTTCCGGGCCGCCTTCCACCTATCAGATCAACAACCTCACTTTAGCGGTAACGGCTGCGCGTCAGATTGAAATGGTGCTGGCCGAGCAAGCGGCTCGCGAGCATATGCGCCTCTTGGCCTTCTGTTTGCAGCGCCTGTCGTCATCCGATGCAACCGGGATGATCGCGATCGATCGGGCCGGGCGGCTTGTGCATACCACCGGCCGGGTGCCATTGCCGGTCAGCATCGGAGAACGCTTCCCCGGTATGGATGAGAACTCCGCGGTGGAGGACTGGGCGCAACATCTGCCCAAAGGCTTGCATGCCGACTGGCTCAACCCGGTTGTGGTCGATGGCAACACGATCGGCGCCATGCTCGTTGTTCCCGTGCGATCGCAACCCATCAACGCCCGGATCGCCGAGCGCAGTGGCGAGGCCGATCCGCAGCGCAGTTGCTTCGCGCAGATCCAGGGGCAAAGTGCAGCCATGCTGGCCGCCATCAACCGGGGTCGTCAGCTTGCCCGCAGGCGTGTTCCGGTTCTGATCGAGGGCGAAACCGGGGTCGGCAAGGAACTCTTCGCGCGCGCCATACATGGCGAAGAAGGAGGCGGCGGGCCTTTCGTCGCGTACAACTGCGGAGCGGCGTCGAAAGAACTGATCGCCAGCGAGTTGTTCGGCCACGTGCGTGGTGCCTTTACGGGCGCGACTGCCGAAGGGCGGCCGGGCCGATTCGAACTGGCTCACGGCGGCACGCTATGTCTCGACGAAATCGGCGAGATGCCGCTCGAACTTCAACCGGTCCTGCTGCGCGCCCTCGAGGAGGGCGTCATTTACCGGCTTGGGGACACCCAGCCGCGGCGCGTCGACGTGCGCCTGCTGGCAATGACCAATCGCAATCTGCGCGAAGAGGTCGACTCGGGCCACTTCCGACGCGATCTCTATTACCGCATCAGCGTGACGCGTATCCGCATTCCGCCGCTGCGCGAACGGGACATCGACATCGATCTCCTCGTCGCGTTTTTCAACCGGCGACTCGCGCAACGCCACGCGGTGCCCGAGCGACGACTAAGCGACGAAATCATGGCGGTGCTACGCGCTTATTCATGGCCCGGTAATGTCAGGGAGATGCGCAACGTCATCGAAAATCTGCTCCTGACGTCCAGCGAAGAGGTGGTGACGCTCGATGAGCTGCCTGCTGAGCTGCTCGACGAAACCGGCACCGCAGGCGTTGTACTGCCTGTGCACAAGCAATCGGGCAGTCTGGAGGAAACGGAGCGTTTGGCCATCGTCCGGGCCGTGCAGGATGCTCACGGCAATCTCGCTCAGGCGGCCCGCTCATTGGGTGTCTCGCGTAGCACGCTATATCGCAAGCTGGAACTCTATCAACTGGACGCCATCGCCAGAACGACAGGCGAATGAGGCGTTGCCGCAGATCTGCCGCCAATTGAACCGCCCCGGGAATCGTGGAGGCGGGTTGGTTTAAGTTGATACCGGCACAGCAGCGCCCGCTCGTGCGCAACACATAACTTTTATCTATCGCGCCTTTTGATTAATTTGATGCCGGCAGCGCTGAATAATCGTCCGCGGTGAGCCGTTATACACCGATGCTCTCGGGATCCACCGCACGCAATCGCAGGGGACGTAAGGATAATGAAAAAAATGACGATTGTTCGCTGGCTCGCTATGACACTCGGTGGCGCGTTGCTCGCGCTGGCGGTGGTCAGCGGCTACGGATTAATGCAACTTCGCGCATCCTATCAGCGTATCGAAGGGCTGGAGACGCGCACGGTGCCGAGCCTGAAATCGATATCAGCCGCGCTTGATAACGTTGCCGCAATGCGGCTTGCCGTTTACCGCTATGTGGTCGACGGCGTCGACGATGCCAGCCGGTCAGGCATGAAACGGGAAATTGCCGAATCAGACCGTCAGTTTGACGATGTGATTGCTCGCGCGCTGGCTCACGAAGTCTCCGACGACGCCGATCGAAAACTGTTCGAGGCGGATCGCATCCGCATGGCCGCATATCGCGATGCCCGTCAAGCGTTCTTCGAGAAGATGCAGGTGGGCGAGCGCGATGGCGCCCTCGCGATGCTTCACGACGGCGGCGCCGTTCATAACGCTGCGCTGGCGCTGAACGATGGGCTGCACGAGCATCTGAGCGAGGACATCGCTCGCAGCAACCTCGTGCGCGAAGAAAACGCAAATGCCTACCGATTTGCGTTCAGCCTGATGCTCGCCGTTGCAGGCGCAGCACTCGTGGTGACCGGGGTACTGGGGAGCCGCCTCTATGCGCTTATCAGCCAGGGTATGCGTCAGATGCAGGAAACGCTTCAGCGGGTCAGCCAGTCACTGGATCTTTCGCAGCGCGCAAGCGTTGTGCGAATGGACGAGATCGGTCACACGGCAACGGCATTGAACAGCCTGCTTGAGCAGATGGCCGGCGTTGTCGCCGAGGTGCGTTCATCGAGCGATGCGGTCGGTGTGGCGTCGAAACAGATTGCTGCCGGCAACCTCGATTTGTCTTCGCGTACCGAACAGCAGGCCGCGTCGCTGCAACAGACGGCCAGCAACCTCGGCGAGCTCACGGCAACAGTGCAGCAAAACGCCGACGCAGCGCGCCAGGCCAACGCGCTTGCTATCAGCACGACTCGAATCTCTGATGAAGGAAATATGGCGGTCGAACGGATGGTCGACACGATGAATGAAATCGCGTCGAGTTCCTCGCGGATCGCGGAAATCATATCGATGATCGAAGGAGTCGCCTTCCAGACCAACATTCTCGCATTGAATGCGGCGGTTGAGGCGGCGCGGGCGGGCGAACAAGGGCGGGGCTTCGCGGTTGTCGCGGCGGAGGTGCGCAGTCTTGCGCAACGTTCTTCGTCTGCTGCGAAGGAGATTAAGGATCTAATCGAGCAATCAGTAGCAACGATTCGATCGGGCTCGCAGCAGGCGCAAGAAGCGGGGCGCGCTACCGCTGAGGTGCAGCAGGCGATACGCCGGGTCGCAGGCATTGTCGAAGAAATCGCTGCGGCGTCGGATTTGCAGGGTCATGGCATCGAGGAAGTGAACGTGGCCATCGGTCAGATCGATCAGGTTACACAGCAAAATGCGGCGCTGGTCGAAGAGGCGGCGGCCGCTGCGCAATCGCTCGACGAACAGGCGACGCGCCTCGACGAGACTGTTTCCATCTTTAAAGTAAGCTCCCGCGTGTAATTCTGGCGTGTGCAATCGTGACACCCACTGCTGATCCGGACGATGGCTGGCGTGTTACGAATGCTTTTCGATCTCGCGCCGGGTCGCGGCTGAAGAAATGATGGCCGAAGCTGACAACAGGGCCCAGAGCGCAAACCCGCTTATTGCAGCACTTGGGATCAGCGAAAGAAAAAATGCCGAAATGTCGCCGACATTGGTGCCCCACCATCTGATGGCGGCGACAGCCACCCAGTAGCTTGTGGCACCGAACTTCATTAAGCGTGTTCTCGCAATCAGGATCAGAAGCAGTGCTAGCGTTGCGATTGACGCGGATATTGGAACGCCGATCCTGACTGAATTGAAGGCGTGGCCAATTGCGTCCGCAGTTGCTGTTCCAAGGGTACCCGCGATCAGCATAGTCAGCCAATAAAAGCCGTCTGTTTGCAATGCGCCCTTTGTTTGTTCGAGTGTCGATCGACGTCGCAGCATCACGATTCCGATGAAGACTATCACCAAGGCGGTAACAACGTCGAAGTAGGTGAGATGCGCGTGGTCTATCGAATAATCCGCGATATTGGTTGTTGCCGCTCGCACAAGGAGTATGGCGATCCAGTAAAAGGCTTCGCTGCCTTTGGCGCTTGCACGCTCAACAAGCACCAATATCGCAAACATAAGCGCTAGCACGATCAGGCCCTTGGCCGGTGCCAGCTTGAGGACGTCGGGAATGATGTCACCCAGGTTCGTTCCGCAGATGCTCGCAAGCATGATCGCCGCCCAGTATCTGGCGCTGACGTTTGGGGTGACTTTCAAACGCATGGAGATTTCCTGCTGATTGTTTGAGGAAGCGGCGACGATTTCGGCTGCCACGGGACCCGGTCAACCTTCAGTCCGCAGCAAGTCGATGCAGCATTGGCCTAAGGTCGTCAGACTGACTAATAGAACGCGCTCAGGCACGAAAGAGGCGGCCAGCGGGCGCGTTCAGCAATCCCATACTGGCCCAGGAGGACTTACGCAACACTGACAAAGTAAAAGGATTATTTCTACGTTCGAGTAGTCTTTTGAATTGAGGCTTGCGCACGAACTTGCGCTGAATCTGAACTGTCGGCGACGTCGCGATCATGCGCTCGAAGCTGGCCGGGACGAGATGCTTTCGTACCACCGCCTAAACGATTGGTGAGATTCGGGAATCGGCATTTTCAGAGCATTTGCCGCGAAATCGACGGTAACTAGGGTCGTAACGTCTGCTACTGAGAATTCGTCACCAGCGACAAACGGGGCACTCTCGAGTCGTGCATTGAAATCTGCGAAGAAGTTCGACACGCGCTGCTTGCTACGCTCGACCAATGCGGGAATCTGCTCGTAGTCGTGCGGCCCAGACAATGCTCGTCCTTTCAACCCGGGCAGAGCATTTCGAACGGCTTCCATGACCGCGGCGAAACCATCCAGCTCCGCGCGTCGCTCCCACATGGTGACGAGTGCCTTGCCCTTGGCTGTCGCACCAAGAAGGGGCTTGTGTGGATAGGTTTCCTCAAGATAGCGCCAAATTGCGGGCACTTCCGTGATTACTGTTCCATCGGCGAGTTGCAACGCAGGAACCTGCATTCGCGGATTCACCGCCTTGAAAGCGTCTGAAAATTGCTCTCTGCTACCAAGGTCAATCGTTCGTTGTGCAATTTCGATACCCTTCTCGGCGACAAAGACACGAACACGACGGGCGTTTGGTGAGCCTTTAGACTCGTACAGGAGAGGTGTTTCGATTGGCATTTTGTCAATCCCTTATGTCTGATGAGGTAACGGACGTTGGTGAGTCGAAGTCGTGCACCATGGAAAGGTCCATTTCGGCATACTGAAGTTGCAGCGTCGGGGGCGACGATATAGTCGGAGAAGGCCAGCTATTGACTTGTGACTGAACGCGGTTGGAAGAAGGGAACAGGCTTAAGAATCAGATTTTCCATATCGACAAGCGTGTCTTCTTCTAACGCGACGCGCCGGTATGCTTGCCAGTCCGGATCTGCCTCCATGGCGTCGCGGCGTTGCTCGCGGTCTGCCAAACTATCGTATTGCCAGAGATGAACAACCCGGCTAAGCGGCCCGATGTGGGTCACAAAGAAACCATAGGGCTCACCAAGATATTTTCGCTGAAGCGGCAACGCCAGGCGCTCGTAGGTCTCCAGAAATCGGGCGAGCCGGTTCGGCTTGATGGTGTAAGTACGGTGATCGAAGATCATTCTCTAGTTCCAGGGCATCTGGCCAAGGTCACACTCGGGCCACGCTCGAGTTTCTGATCCAGGTGCGTCGGCGTCGGCGTCGCGTGCCGCGAGCTTGCGAAAGCCGAAGCATCTGATCTCCTTGGTCAATGTTTGGCCTCGTATATCGGGTAATCGGCATAGCCCTTTTTCCCACCGTAGTAAAACGTGTCGCGGTCGTAGGGATTGAGTAGGAGATCGCGCTTCATCCGCTCGGGAAGATCCGGATTTGCGAGGAAGTGCCTGCCGAACGCGACAAGGTCCGCGTCGGCCGCTCGGATGATTGCTTCAGCACCGGTTGCGTCAAAGCCGCCAGCGGCGATCACCGGACCACCGAATAGAGGTCGGAGTTGCCCGGCCGCCACAGGGCTCTGCGAGTCGTCTGAGACGTTTCCTGTGACCCGCGGTTCAATGACATGAAGATAAGCCAAACCGTATGCCGATAGCGCACGGGCAACGTAAGGGAAAGTCACTGCTGGCGAGCTGTCGCCCATGCCACCGAACTTATTGCTTGGACCAATGCGAACACCGACACGATCAGCGCCCCAGACGCTTGCCACTGCGTCGACAACTTCGAGGAGGAAGCGGGCGCGATTCTCAACAGAGCCACCGTATGCATCTGTACGTAGATTGGAGTTGTCCTGAAGAAACTGGTCGATGAGATAGCCATTCGCGGCGTGTAGTTCTACACCGTCGAAGCCGGCCTCTTTCGCTCGTCGGGCCGCTTGACGATAGTTGTCGACAAGCCCCGGTATTTCGGAGAGTTCGATTGCTCTCGGGACAGACGCGGCACTAGGGCCGCTCGCCAGAAGGGCCCGAACTTCGGCATGGGTCACGGACGGCGCAATCGGTGCCTGGCCGTTTGGCTGAAGGTCGACATGCGATTGTCGCCCAACGTGCCAAAGTTGCAGGAAGATCCGTCCACCCTTCGCGTGTACTGCGTCGACAACTCTCCGCCATCCTGCCACCTGTTCGTCGGTATAGATTCCAGGTGATCCATAACCCCCATTCCCTGTTGGCGTGATGAACGTAGCCTCCGCTATCAGAAGCCCTCCTTGAGATGCACGCTGTTCGTAGTATGTGATCATCAGGTCGCCTGGCACGTTGCCGGGGACGTCTGCTCGCATTCTCGTGAGCGGCGCAAGCACCACACGGTGCGACAGTTCGACTGCGCCGATGCGGATCGGTGAGAAAAGCTTTGACATACAAGTTCCTGTAAATAACGTGGACAGCGACGCCTTTCCAGGCGCGTCAGAATCGAACCGACTATCGTCAACTCGCCGTCTTGCCGCCGTTCACTCTGATGATTTGTCCGGTGATAAAGGCCGCCTTGTCTGACGCGACAAAGACGACCGCGTCGGCGATTTCCTCAGGCGTGGCGCCGCGCTTGAGCGGTACGGCGGAGTAGAACGCCGCACTCTTTTCGGTTGAACCAGTGAGGCGGTCCAGCATTGCTGTCTCGGTCGGCCCAGGAGCCACCGCATTCACGCGGACACCGTAAGCCGCGGCCTCGATCGCGGCGCACTTCGTGATTCCTTCCACAGCGTGCTTACTGCCCGCGTAGAGCGAGAAGTTGGCGGCGCCACGCTCTCCGAACGTCGATGAGATGTTGACGACGTTCCCGCTGCCCTGCGGCTGCATGATGCGTAAAGCGTGTTTGAGCCCCCATAGCGTTCCCAGCACGTTGGTGTCGAACAAAGCTGTGTAGGCGTCGGCAGATACATCGGTAACAGGGCCTGGCTTGCCCTCGACGCCCGCATTGTTGACGACGACATCGAGCCGGCCGAAGCGCGTCACCGCCCTGTCAACGAGGGCGCTCACTTCGTCCTCGCGACGTACGTCAGCAATGACGAACTCGGCCTCGGCACCGAGGCGGCGCAATTCTTCTTCCAGCGCTTTGCCTTCGGCCTTCCTGCGACCGGAAATCACCACCCGTGCCCCATCCTGCGCAAAAGCGAACGCTGCGGCCCGGCCAATTCCCGTCAGGGCGCCGGTAATTAGAACAACACGATTCGTCACGTTAAGTCCTCAGAGGTATGGGTTGGCCGTTGTTGCTCGGGTTCGCATGGCGTCACCTGGCCAAATTCGCGGTCAATTCTGGGTTGAAACTCAGATGTGGCTTAAGCGTAGAATGTTTCGGCGGCTCGGAATAAGACTTTGTATATCTGGAGCCATATTCGGCAGGCATGGGGAGAGAACAATGGAGCTTCGACATCTTCGCTACTTTGTCGCTGTCGCGGAGACGGGTAGCTTCACGACGGCGGCCGAACAGCGGCTGCATACGGCCCAACCCTCCCTCAGCCGTCAGATCCGCGATCTTGAAGAGGAGGTGGGTGTCGATTTGCTGATACGCGGCGCCCGCGGAGTTGAATTGACAGCGGCAGGTCAGGCTTTCCTCGAGCACGCTCGTGGAACGTTAGCGCAAGCGCAGTCCGCCATTGAAGCGGCTCGACGGGCGGCGCGTCGTTTAAAGCCCGTATTTGCGCTTGGGTTCCTTACTGGGCAGGAGATAGAGTGGTTGCCGGAGGCGATGCGGGTTCTCCGCGACGAACTTCCTCAGATTGAGGTTACGGTCTCCAGCCAATACTCGCCGTCGCTTCGCGATGCGCTGGTGAAAGGCGATCTCGACCTCGCATTCATGCGGCCGGAGCCAAACGTACCGGACCTGGAGTACCGGCTTGTTGTCAAGGAGCCATTGTTTGTGGTTTTGCCAAGTGATCACCCTCTCGCAGCTTGCGAAAAGATCGCTCTTCAGCAGTTCATTGGCGAGACGTTCATCACCGTTTCGCACACGGCTCCTACTGTCCGGACCGTCATCGACGAGTTTATCCTGCAGTCAGGCCTCGACATACGTGCAAGCTACGAAGTGGATAACCTCGCGATGGCGGTGTCAATGGTGGCATCGACGCGCGGTCTCGCGTTGCTTCCGTGTTACGCCAGGAATTTCCTTCCTTCGTCGGTGACAAGCCGTCCACTTGCTGTTGAACCGCCGACTATCGACCTCGTCATCGGCTATAGCCGGGCCAACACTTCGCCGATATTGAGTTTGTTTCTTTCCAGAATCGACCATCTACTCGCCCGCTGCAGATCGATAGCGGCCGAAAATCAGGCATCCGTGGCATAGCTGCCACGACACAGCAACGCTCGCTCATACGCATTTTCGCTCCCTTCAGAACTCAAAGCTCGCCCTCCGGCGCCGACGGATGTTTCGACACGCGCGCGAAATGCTGTCTTCCGCCAGAGCCAATTGCATGCCTCTGAGGCATCGCGGTAGATAAACGAAGTCTTTTTCAACACCGGGTTCCCACTCGTATATTCAGCGAGCCTGCTCGGCGCGCTGCCGACTGCTCATCTCGAAGCCAACTGGGAAGTTCCATATCGGTCATGGCTAATACGCAGGAAAGTGAGGCCTGACGGCTACAAGCTGTGGTTCGCGCTGATCGACGGCCATGTCGACACAACAAGCTTCAGTGCGAGTGAATAGGATGATTCGAGTGATCAGATCAAAGGCCAGTGACGGACATGTGCAGAACACCGCAGCTCGACGTAGCCGAACTCTGGGTCGCAGGGCGAGTTTCTGGGTATCGTTTGGCGTCAGCACTCATACGCTATGGACGAGCGCAGCACCCGCGCTTAGCTATCGGCTCTACGCGCAAAAGTGGAATCTCTCACCGGTGGACACCGCCGGGGTATTCGCCATCTATCCCATTTTCGTTGTTAGTACGCTCGTTCTGCTAGGTGGCTTGTCCGACCAGGTCGGTCGTCGCATGACGATGTTGATTGCCCTCACATGTTCGCTCGTCGGTGTGCTCGTGATGACCGTCGCGCCCGATATCCGATGGCTTCTCGTTGGACGCGCGCTGATGGGGATCGGTGTCGGACTTGGCAGTGGTTCGTCAACTGCAGCCATTTTAGAGTTCAGTTCTGACGAAGATCCGGAGCGCTCGGCTGCGGCGACCAACATCGCTCAGGGTATTGGCTTCGCGACGGGCCTGCTTCTCGGGGGAGCGCTGATTCAGTATGCGCCGTGGCCTCTGCAGTTGAACTTCCTTGTGCTTGCTGTCGTCATCGTCGTTCTGATCGTCGGAGTCTGGTTCATGCCACGTCATGGCGGACAAGACACGCGATGGTCCGTGCGCATGCCGCGCGTTCCCGCAGATTGCCGGAACGCTTTCGCTATCGCATCGCTTGCTGCTGTCATTGCGTTCGCATCGGGCGCGATTCTGCTATCCCTCGGTGGCCAGATGGCGCATGACCTGGTAGGGTCCGTCAACGCATTCACGAACGGTGCGATCCTGGCAAGCTTCGCAATCGTATCTGCTGTAATCACAGTTCTCTGCAGAAAGCTGTCCCCCAGGCTGCTGCTCCTTCTGGGGGCGATAACGGCTTCACTTGGGCTACTCCTGTTGTGGCTCGCGGTGACCTGGGTCAGCTTGTCGATGCTCCTCGCCTCTACGTCGCTCGCCGGAGGCGGTTATGCACTCCTGTTCATGGGAGCGCTTTCTGTATTGAACTCTTCCGCGCCGGCCGAGCATCGCGGCGGCATTCTTTCCGCGTTTTATCTGATCGGGTATCTCTCGATGGGTATGTTCGCCCTTGTATTGGGCGGGATGGCGAGGACCTGGGGACTCGCCGAGGCTGTTACAACGGCGTCGTTCACCATCGTCGCGCTCGGGTTCGTTAGTTTCTGGCTCTCTGCCTCGCGCCCATTTCCGGTGTTCCGCAGGTATGCAGAACGGCGAGCGGATTGAGCGAGTGGCTACCAGGCGTAAGTCGCTTTGAGTCTTTGAAAAGGAATGGCTATGACGTCATTGTTCTCCAAATATCAATTCAGACGGGTGTTGACCAGCAACCGCATTGCTGTTTCGCCGATGTGCCAGTACGTCGCAAAGGACGGGCAGGCCACCGAGTGGCACCAGGCTCATTACGCCACTATGGCGGCCTCTGGCGCGGGCCTGTTGTTTTTAGAGGCCACCGCTGTCGAACCAGCCGGACGTATCACTCCCGGCGACCTGGGTCTCTGGGACGACAGAACACAGGCTTCTCTTGAAGAAGTCGTCTCGTTCGTCAGGAAAACCTTCGATACGAAGATCGTCCTCCAGATTGGCCATGCAGGAAGAAAGGGCTCAAGCCGTGAGCCGTGGAACGGCGGTCAGCAGATATCGAAGGCTGACAGCGGCTGGGCGACCTTTGCGCCCTCTGCGTTGCCGCAGATCGACGGCGAAGAAGTGCCAGACGCACTGAGTCCTGAGGGGCTCGAGAGGATTGCGCGCGCTTTCGCCGATTCGGCCAGACGCGCCGCCGAGATCGGTGTCGACGGACTGGAGATTCACGCCGCGCACGGTTATCTGTTGCATGAATTTCTATCTCCGGTATCCAATCGACGCGAAGATATTTATGGCGGGGCGCTTGTCAATCGGCTGAGATTTCCACTTGAGGTATTCGAGTCGGTCCGTGCTGCCTTTCCAGACGAAAAACCTGTCGGCGTTAAAGTTTCGGCGACAGATTGGGTAGAGGGTGGCTGGCGCGTCGACGAAACCATCGAGCTTGGCAAGCGCCTTAAAGAGCGCGGCGCAGATTGGATCACAGCCTCTCCTGGCGGGATCTCGCCGAAGCAGAAGATCCCGGTAGGGCCGAACTATCAGGCATCTTTCGCTGAGCGGATAAGACGCGAGGTCGGGATAGCTACGATCGCAGTTGGCCTTATCACCGATCCTCATTCGGCCACCCAAATCATTAGTAATGGCGAGGCAGACTTTGTGGCACTTGCAAGGGGGATGCTCTACGATCCGCGATGGCCATGGCACGCCGCCTTTGCTCTTGGTGGGTCGGTCGACGCACCGCCGTCATACTGGCGTGCACCCCCGCAAGGCCACAATGATATCTTCCGGGTGAACAAACACGGTGCTCGCTAGTTGAGTCCAACTCATGTCTCGCGATAAGCGACTCAGACACAGGTCGCGCCTGCGACCTGCATCGGCGCGGCCTGGTCACTTTGCGGGATCTTTAACGGAGAGCCAACTGCGTTAGCTCATCAACTCTCCGTTGCGTCCACACGGACGTTGACCTTCTTCAAATCCGTAGGTCGAGTAATTGATTGCGCTCAGGCATTCATCCCGCCATCCACCGTAAGATTCGCTCCGGTAATGTACGAGGCCGTCGGCCCGGCGACGAACGCTACCATTGCGGCGATCTCCTCAGCGCGCCCGTAGCGGCCGAGCGCTGTGGCGGCCTTCTGCGGCACCGCCCAATCGCCTGAGGCGGGATTCAGGTCTGTATCGATCGGTCCCGGCTGGACGTTGTTGACCGTGATGCCCCGGCCTCCCAACTCTCTGGACAGCGCCTGAGTGAACATCCTGACGGCCGCTTTCGTGGCTGCGTAGGGCACCAGCCCGGGCGCAATAGCGCGCTCGCCCACCGCCGAACCGATCATGATGATGCGCCCACCATCACTCAGGTGCTTCAGCGCCGCCTTGGTCGTAGCGAAAACGCCGCGGATGTTGATGTCGATTACTCTATCCATCTCCTCCAGCGTCGTGTCTTCGAACGGTTTCGGAATGGCCGTGCCGGCATTGTTCACCAGCACATCCAGCCGGCCGAAGGTCGCAAAAGTTTTTTCGACCGCGGCTTCGACAGCTTTGACGTCAGTAGCGTCCGCCTGGATCGCGATAGCCTTTCCGCCATTGAGTTCGATCTCTTTGACCACCGCCGATGCCGCGCTGGCGTCCTTCGCATATGTAAAGGCCACACTCGCTCCATCTGCGGCCAGACGTTTCGCGATTGCCGCACCGATGCCGCGTGAGCCACCGGTAACGAGTGCTACTTTTTGGGGTAATTCAGACATTTGATTTCCTGGAGTATGCGTGAGCGATTCACCGCGTCACTGAATCAAAAAATAGATTTGCAGTACAAATGTTCGATGTATGTTGCTGCAACGATTGTAGGTTTCCGTGACGGGTGCGACAAAGACCTTGTAAGCAGGGCGGCATGCGTTTTGGGCATGGCAGGAGAGGGCATGCCTGCATGCTCCCTCGTTCCGATTTCTCGCTTGACAAAGTGACAGACCTGTCCGTAATATTAAAATTAGTTACAGGTTAGTCACTTTATTGTGAGCAGGTCATGGATCAGTTGAACGAGCAGCGCTATCTGGAAGATTTTGCAGTGGGGCAGACGTTCGGCTCCGGGCGGCTACGCATCGACAAGGAGCGGGTCCTCGCGTTCGCTGCCGAGTTCGATCCGCAGCCCTTCCATCTCGACGAGGCGGCGGCGCGCCACTCGATTTTCGGTGGTCTGGCCGCCAGCGGCTGGCACACCGCCGCCGTGACGATGCGGTTGATGATCGAGACCGAACTCAAGCCGGCTGGCGGCTTCATTGGCGCCGGCCTCGACGAGTGCCGCTGGCCCCGGCCCGTGCGCCCCGGTGACGAGTTGCGCGTCGAGTGCGAGGTGATCGAGGTGCGACCGTCAAAGTCTCGTCCGGAGCAGGGCCTGATCAAGCTCCGAACGACCACGCTGAACCAGGACGACGAGGCCGTGCTCGTGCATGTCGTGAACATGGTTGTGCCGCGCCGGAAACACCATTCGTCTTGATACCGGAAGGCGGGATATTCATGGACATCGGTTTCATCGGCTTAGGCGTCATGGGACAGCCCATGGCGCTCAATCTGGCCCGCGCAGGCACGCAACTCATTGTCTGGAATCGCTCCGCGGACAGATGCGAATCTTTGCGAGCCGCGGGCGCAACCGTCGCGACGAATCCTGCCGAGATATTTAAACGGACCCGGGTGGTATTCCTGATGCTGGTCGACGGCGATGCAATCGACGCCGTCCTCGGCCGCGGCACATCGCAGTTCGGCGCGAACGTTGCGCACCACACGATCGTCCACATGGGGACGACCTCGCCCGACTACTCGCGCGGGCTCGACGCCGACATTCGCAAAGCCGGTGGCAGTTACGTGGAAGCGCCCGTCTCGGGCTCGCGCAAGCCCGCCGAAGCGGGGCAGCTCGTGGCGATGCTGGCGGGAGAAGACGCGGCCGTCGAAAGCGTCCGCCCTTTGCTCGAGCCAATGTGCCAGCAGACGATGATGTGCGGCCCGGTTCCGAACGGGCTTCTCATGAAGCTCGCGGTGAACCTGTTTCTCATGACAACAGTCACCGGCCTTGCGGAAGCGGCTCATTTTGCCGAACGGCATGGCCTCGACATGCAGCAGTTCCGCACTATCGTCGACGCCGGTCAGATGGCGAGCGGCATCTCGCGCGTAAAAATACACAAGCTGGTGACACGCGATTTCGAAGAAGTGCAGGCGTCGATCGTCAATGTGCTGGAGAATAATCGCTTGATTGCGGATGCGGCCAGAGCAGGCGGAGTCGCGTCACCGCTACTGGATGTCTGCTACGCGCTATTCGGCGAGACGTTGGCGTTGGGGCACGGGCAATCCGACATGGCGGCCGTCGTCCAAGCATTCGAGGCAAGAACCGATTCCAGCAAGTGATCGCGTTCGACTAGGCCAACAACTTCGTGGCGGCATCAATAAGGTCGCCCTTCAGATTGGCCGACTCCGCTATCGAACCAGTGACATACGCGCCGTTGATGACCAGTGCTATCTGAGACGCGGTGCGGTTGGGATTACTAACACCCAGCTTGGCGACGATCGCTGCGAGCCTCGCCTGCATTTCCTCTTTGTTGTCTCGGGCGATAACCCGGCCAGGATGGTTGTCGTCGGGAAACTCCGCCATCAGATTAAGAAAGGGGCAGCCACGAAAGGCGGGGTGCGCAATCCGTTTCGCGATTCCAGATAGCAGCGCCTGCAGCAAAGCGCGCGGGTCATCGGCGTGCTTCTTTTCAACGTCATCCCACCACGCCCAGAACAGCCGATCTTTCTCGGCGGCGAAAGCGCAGATCAAAGCGTCCTTGGAGTCGAATACGCGATAGAGGCTCGTCTTCGACACGCCGGATTGCTCGACGACCGTGTCGACGCCGATGGCACGTATGCCCTCGCGGTAGAACAGATCGCTTGCCGTCGCGAGGATCCGCTCGCGCGCGCTTACTTCGCCCTTGGGCGGGGCTCCCCGCCGAGGTCTGGCTCCTGCCTTCATATCCGCAAACTCCTTTGATTCGATTTTCTGGTTGACAAAGTAACAGATCGGTACCTAGTATGAAAGTTACAGGTCTGTTACTTTATAGGATATACCAATGCGTGTGATCGAAGCGGAAACCTTTTCGGGCTATGACGGGTTGCGGCAGATTGAATTACCCAAGCCGCAACCGGCGAAGGGCAGGGTGCTGGTTCGTGTGACGGCTGCTGGTGTCACGCCCCACGAATACACGCTCCTGTCGGGTGGACATCCTCGAGCCAAGGCGCCGCTGGTGCTCGGCAACGAGGGCGTCGGTGTCGTCGAGGACGCAGGCGACTCCGGGCTCGCGGTGGGAAGCCGCGTGATGTTCACCGGGCCCTACGGCGTTGGCGAGAATGGCGCATGGCAGGAATGGCTGCTGGTGAGACCGGAACATCTGGCGTCACCTGACTCGATCGGCGACGTCGTCGCGGCCAGCATTCCGGTGGCTTATCTGACGGCACAGATCAGCCTCACCGACGCCGGGTTCAAGCCGGGCATGACGGTGCTGGCTCCAGGAATCGGCGGGTCGGTCGGCAACGCGACCTATCAGCTCGCACGGGCGCAGGGCGCCGGCAAGGTGATCTCCACGGCGGGCAGCGCGGCGAAAGCCGCGAGAGCGCGCGAACTTGGCTTCGAGGACGTGATTGACCTCACCGAGGAAGGTCTCGCTGACGGCGTTCGTCGAATAACGGCCGGCAAGGGCGTCGATATCGTCATCGAGAGCATCGGCAGCGCTGTGACGAGTGAGGCGTTGAGCAGCCTGGGTCACGGCGGTGTCCTGATCACGTTGGGCTACTCCGCAGGACGTAAAACCACGATCGATGTCACGGACCTCATCTGGAAGCGCGCGCGGATGGCCGGCTTCTCCCTGTTCGCCCAGTCACCGGCCGCGATCGCCACTGCGTGGCAGCACATCATTCCGTTAGTCGTAAGCGGATCAGTCAAGCCGATCGTCGAGCGGGTCTATCCCCTCGCTGAAGCGCGCGAAGCCTTGCGTCACCTGATAGAGGATCGGCCGTTTGGCAAAGTTATTTTAACGATGTGACCGATATGACAAGCGGATATTCGCGGCTCCCAGGTGCGCCCGTTTCATTGAGGCGATTTCCTTTACCCACGCGAAGCTCCTTGTCGCCGAGGGCGTCCACGTCTTCATCACCGGCCGTCGCCAGAAAGAGCTCGACGAAGCCGTGAGGGCCATCGGGGCCAATTGATACGCCGATCATTGGCCAGCAGCCTGCGGACGCTATTGCGAGGATTTTATTTACCATCCCGATGGGACGCATGGGGGAAGCCGACGAAGTTGCCAAAGCCGCTTTGTTTCTCGCTTCAGGTGATTCGAATCAGGTGCGGCGGGTTGAACGGGTGGCGGATCGCGCATCGATCGGGATGCCGTGAATTGAAGCTTCGAAGGTGACGCGCCCGGCGCGCAGCCTTGACGGTTCGAGCAGGCGCAACAGGCGAAGCTCTTCGAGATCGAGTTCGGATTCGATGCGATGCAAGACCCCATCGTCGACCTTGCCGTCGCGATGCAGGCCAAGGAGCGCCTCGCGCGACACACTGACCAGCTTGAGTTCGATACGCAGAAAGTGCGCGCGGTCTTCGATCCGTTCCACTCCCAGCGCATGCGCGTTTTCGTTCGCCGCGACGCGGATCCGGTATTCGGCGAGCAGCCGCTCGAGCGCTGCGCGTTCGATACCGGACGCGTGCTTGCCCATCTCTTCGAGTACGGCGAGCGAAGCCCCAAAGGTGCGCGCACGCGTCTCGTGCTCGGACATGGTCTGTCGCGCGACCGGGCGCAGCTTCAGCAGACGGATGAGCGGCGCGAGACTGCTGCCCTGTACGACGAGCGTCGCAATGATGAGCAGGAAGGTACTGAAGACGATCAGGTCGCGGCCCGGGAAATTGCCTGGCAACGCGAGAGCGGCCGCGAGACTCACGACGCCGCGCATGCCCGACCATCCCAGCACGACGGCTTCGCCGGCCGACCACGGCGGGTTGCCCGTACGCTTCGCGAGCATGCGGCTCGGCAACCAGATTGCAGACACACCCACAGGAGGCGGACCGCAATCGCAGCCGCTGTTGCAGGCAGCGCGACACGCAAGCCGGCCATCAAGACGGCGACGTCGTAATTCACGCGCGCCAGGATGCCGTGCAGCGCGAGGCCGATCAGGATGAAGACGAGCGCGTCGAGCGCGAAGCATGCGGCCCAGGGCAGACCTGGGTTGAACGCATGCACGGCAACGGCGACCGCGGCGGTCGTGACCGTCACTGCGCCCAGCACAAGAGAAACGATCGTGCCGAGTTCCTCGCGGAATTCCTTCCATGCCGTGTAGAACGAACTCGACATCAAGAGCGGCGGCAACACGGCCGCGAGCATCAGGTTCGGGTCCATGTCGGGCACGCGCTTGCCCGCGACCGCGATCACGCAGCCACCAAGCAGCAGCACGACGGCGGGCGGGATCGCAACGCGCTCGGCGAGCCAGGTGAGCGCGCCCGCGCCGCAGATCAACAACAGCAGGTAATGAAAGAGCTCGACGTTGCTCATCCGCGTGCAGGCAGATTGTGCAGCACGGAATTGTGTGAAGGATGGTGGGTCACGATGGTTGCTTGTCCTTTGCGGCTACATCGGGAACGTGGCCGCCGGGCAGTGGGCCGAACATGTGCTGGCTGCACTTCGCTTCGCTCCATGCCGCTTTGAGCTTGACGCCCAATAGCATTCGACGTGCGACGGGAAGGATCTGCTCGCCGGCCAGAATGCCGAGCAGGCCCGCCAGTGCCACGGTGGGCGGCGCCGGCGACTGCACGCCGATCGCGCTGTAAACGATACCGGCAAGAATTCCGGCAAGGAACGAGAGGATATACGGCTTCATGATGCGAGTCTCCTTGACGGTCGGCCGGCGACAGGCGCTGCTCAACAGATTGTTCACAAGCGTTTCGGGTCTGATCGAGTAAGGGAAGAGTAGTTAAGTTCACTTAAAGGTGCAATTCTCGGAATCGCACTCATTTTTCGGGGTGTTCTTTTGCCGGGTTTAGTATTAAATGTTAACGCTGGACGACGCATGCCCCAGCGCAATGGATATCGGACTCCTCGCGGTCACGCCGGCGAGGCGAGGTTTTGTTTTCTCCGCACCGAAGGAGATACATGTCATGAGCAATCCGAAGCTTGAAGTACTCACCCCGCAGAACAGCCAGCTCATCTTCATCGATCAGCAGCCACAGATGGCCTTCGGCGTACATTCGATCGACCGCCAGATGCTGAAGAACAACGTCGTCGGGCTGGCCAAGGCGGCCAAGGTGTTCAAGATTCCGACCACGATCACGACCGTCGAGTCGGAAGGCTTCTCGGGGTTTACCTATCCCGAACTGCTCGACGTGTTTCCGGGCATGAAGCTGCTCGAGCGCACGTCGATGAACTCGTGGGACGACCAGAAAGTGCGTGACGCGCTGGCCGCGAACGGGCGCAAGAAGGTGATCGTGTCGGGTCTGTGGACGGAAGTCTGCAATACGACATTTGCGCTCTGCGCGATGCTCGAAGGCGACTACGAGATCTACATGGTGGCCGATGCGTCGGGCGGTATGTCGAAGGATTCGCACGATTTCGCGATGCAGCGCATGGCCCAGGCCGGCGTCGTGCCGGTCACGTGGCAACAGGTCATGCTCGAATGGCAGCGCGACTGGGCACGCCGCGAGACCTATGACGAAATCATGGCAATCGCGAGGGAGCACTCGGGCGCATACGGCATGGGCATCGACTATGCCTACACGATGGTCCACAAGGCGCCGCAGCGCACGGCTACGCCGCATGAGGCGCTGCCGGCCGTGCCGGCGAAGTAAGACGCGCTCACGCACCGTCTGCGGAACGTGAGCGAGATGCTCGACGAGAAGGTCGAGCAACGCCGTGACGCGCGCAGTGCGACATGTCCAACCCGAACGACATCGGGGTGTTCATGCGCACGACGCCGTGCGGCTCGAGCACCTGAGCACAGACGCCTCGCTTGCGCCGGCCCTGGCTTCGCCGGACAGCTGAACCGCCCGGTTCCGCACGCTAATTTGTCAGAGAGAGTGATCATATGAAACCGTATCTGGTGTCACTGGGTGCGGGCGTGCTGATAGGCGTGATCTATAGCGTGATCAAGGTCCGCTCGCCGGCGCCGCCGCTGATTGCCCTCATCGGCTTGCTCGGCATGTTGATCGGCGCTCTGGCCGTCCCGACGCTCAAGCAGTTGCTCGGCCTTTGATTGAATCAAACGAATTTTGCGAATTGAGCGAAGTGAGGAGACGCACATGAGCGCTACCGGCACCCAACCCGATCTCATTCTGCATAACGGACGGTTCACGACGCTGGACCGTTCGAACCCGGTCGCCACCGCGGTGGCAATGACCGATGGCCGCTTCGTCGCGGTCGGCAGCGATGCCGATGTGATGCCGCTCGCGGGCGGCTCGACCCGGGTCATCGACCTGGGCGGCCGGCCCGCGCTGCCCGGCCTGATCGACAATCACCTGCATCTGATCCGCGGCGGCCTCAACTACAACATGGAGCTGCGCTGGGACGGCGTGAGCTCGCTCGCCGTGGCGATGGAAATGCTCAAGCAGCAGGTCGCGATCACGCCCGCGCCACAATGGGTGCGCGTGGTGGGCGGCTTTACCGAGCACCAGTTCGAGGAGAAGCGCCTGCCGAGCATCGAGGAACTCAACGCGGTGGCGCCCGATACGCCCGTGTTCATCCTGCATTTGTACGACCGAGCGCTGCTCAACGCAGCCGCGCTGCGTGTGGTCGGCTATACGAAGGACACGCCGGAGCCGCCTGGCGGCAAGATCCTGCGCGATGGCGCGGGCAATCCCACCGGCCTCCTGCTTGCGAATCCGAATGCATCGATTCTCTACGCGACGCTTGCCAAAGGACCGAAGCTGCCGCCCGAGTACCAGTACAACTCGACGCGCCATTTCATGCGCGAACTCAACCGCCTTGGCGTGACCGGCGCGATCGATGCGGGCGGCGGCTCGCAGAACTTCCCGGAGGATTACGAAGTCATCCGCAAGCTGCACGACGCGGGCGAGATGACGGTTCGAGTCGCATACAACCTGTTTACGCAAAAGCCGAAGGCCGAGAAGGAAGACTTTGTGAACTGGACCAACATGTCCCGGTATCACGACGGCACGGATTACTTCCGCCACAACGGCGCAGGCGAGATGCTGGTCTTTTCGGCTGCCGACTTCGAGGACTTTCGCGTGGCGCGACCCGACATGGCGCCCGAGATGGAGGGCGAACTGGAAGGCGTGGTGCGCGTGCTCGCGCAGAATCGCTGGCCGTGGCGGTTGCACGCCACCTACGACGAAACCATCAGCCGCGCGCTCGACGTGTTCGAGAAGGTCGACAAGGACATTCCGCTCGCCGGCCTCAACTGGTTCTTCGATCACGCGGAAACCGTCTCCGAGCGTTCGATGGATCGTATCGCGGCGCTCGGCGGCGGCATCGCGGTGCAGCACCGGATGGCTTACCAGGGCGAGTACTTCGTCGAGCGCTATGGCGCAGAGGCGGCGCAAGCCACACCGCCCGTCGCGAAGATGCTGGAGAAGGGCATCAAGGTCTCGGCCGGCACCGATGCGACGCGCGTGGCGTCGTACAACCCTTGGGTGTCGCTTGCGTGGCTGGTGACCGGCAAGACGGTCGCGGGTCTGCGGATGTATCCGCAGCGCAACCTGCTCGACCGTGAGACGGCCCTGCGCATGTGGACTGAGTACGTCACCTGGTTCTCGAACGAAGAAGGCAGGAAAGGCCGCATCGCAGTCGGCCAGCTCGCGGACCTGATGGTGCCGGACCGCGACTTTTTCGCGTGCGCCGAGGACGACATCGCCGGCACCACCGCGTTGCTCACGGTGGTGGGAGGCAAGATTGTCTGGGGCGCGGGCCCGTTCTCGCAGCACGATGCGCCGATTCCGGCCGCGATGCCGGACTGGTCGCCGGTGCGGCAGTACGGCGGCTTTGGCGGCTGGGGTCGTGGGGATGTAAGTCAGCAGCGCGAAGGCGCGCCGCTTCAGCGCGCGGCCACCGCGGCGATGTGCGGATGCGCGAGCGCGTGCAATGTGCACGGCCACGCACACGCGCGCGCATGGGGCCGCGCGTTGCCGACCGCGGATGCGAAGGGCTTCTGGGGCGCGCTCGGTTGCTCCTGCTGGGCCATCTGACGTGACGGCATTCTCCGGCCGCAGCGACCCGGCATGGGTCCGCACGCTGCTTGCGCAGGCATGGGTCGGGCCGCTCGTGCGCCTCGCGCTCGTATCGGCCTGGCTGATCGGCGGCTTTAACAAGGCGCTGCATTTCGACAGTGCAATCGCGGAGCAGGCGCATTTCGGCCTGCACCCGCCCGCGCTCTGGGCAGCGCTGGCGGTCGCGGTCGAGATAGGCGCATCGCTATGCGTCGTATTTCGCCGCTTCACGTGGATTGGCGCGGGCGGCCTCGGTGTGCTGACTGTCGTCGCCATGCTGGTCGCCAACGACTTCTGGAACCAGACCGGCGCCGCGCGCTTCATGGCGCTCAACAGTTTTTTCGAGCATCTGGGACTGATCGCGGCGCTTGTGCTCGCGACCATGCTCGGCGATACGAAAGGTGCGGCCGGCGGCAGCCGCACCTGATTGATCAGACAGAACGATGAAACAACAAGGAAATTCCGTCATGAAAACGATTCGCTCTGCGTTGCTCGCCGTGCTGATCGCGAGCGGTCTTGTCGCCGCGCCGGTTGCGTTCGCGACGCCACCCCCACCGGCCGTCTTGCCGCCGTACGTCGCCGTCGGTCCGCAGTACGATACGACGCACGTGTACGTTGCGGCGGAAGACTTCGATCGCTTCACCGATAGCTTCGTCGCGACGTTTGGCGGCAACAAGTCGAAGCAGGGCGTATTCCAGGTCACGCCAACGCCGAGCCAGACGATGTCGCAGCTCGTGTTTACGCCGTCGGGCACGATCTCCGTGTTCGGCTTCAAGACGCCCATTCCGTATCCTTTCGGCGAGGAGCGCACGGGCTACCTCGTGACCAACATGGACGCGGCGATGAAGTCCGCGCGCGCGCTCGGCGCCGACGTGATCGTCGACACGTTCCCCGATCCGATCGGCCGCGACGCCATCATCTCGTGGCCTGGCGGCCTTAAGATGCAGCTCTACTGGCATACCCAGGCGCCGCACTACGATGCGCTGCAGACCATTCCCGAGAACCGTGTCTATGTGTCGCCGCAAAACATGCGCAAGCTGGTTCACGCTTTCGTGAAGTTCTCGCACGGCCGGGTGGTGTCCGATGTGGGCAACGCGCCCGGTATCGAAATCGGCCGGCCGAACGACACGTATCGCCGCATTCGTATCGAGTCGGGCTTCGGCAAGATGACCGTGCTCGTGACTGATGGCCGTCTGCCCTATCCGTTTGGGCGGGAAGTGACCGGCTACGAAGTGCCGAATCTCGCCGCGACGCTGGAGAAGGCGAAGGCCGCGAGCGTGCAGGTGCTCGTGCCGCCGTTTACTTCGGACGGGCGCGACGCCGCGATCGTCGAGTTCCCGGGCGGCTATATCGCCGAGATTCACGCGAAATCGGCGCAATGACGCGTTGCATTCGTAGTCGGAGCGGTGGCCGGACATAAGCCCACGCGGACAATGGCGAGGGGAACCATGGTGTCGACTGCAATGCGGGGGAGTCGATTCGAAAAGGCCGCCAGTGCCCTGACCTTCGCGGGTCTGCTGCTGACGGGTGCAGACGCGAGCTTCGCGGATACGGTCGCGCAACCCGCAACCGGGATGAGCCTCGCGGCGGATGCCGCCGATACGGTAGCGCCTGCGAGCGGCAGCACATCGGCAGGCACCTGCAATGCAAAGCGGCCCGTCGTCATGTTCAACCGCTGGCAGGAAGACTGGTCGGTGCTCGCGAATCCGTGCGTGCCGCGCGAACCGCTCGACGGCCTCAAGTACATTCCGTTCGGCGGCGACCCGGCATCGTATCTGTCGCTCGGCGTGAATATGCGCGAGCGCGTCGAAAGCAATAACGCACCGCTGTTCGGCATCGGCACGCAATCGGATACGTATCTGATCCAGCGCGTCGAGGTCCATGCCGATGCGCATCTCGGCGAGCACTGGCAGTTCTTCGTGCAGATCGAGGATGCACGCGTGTGGGGCAAGAACGTGGTCACCCCGGTGGACAAGAACCCGCTCGATCTCGAACAGGCGTTTGTCACCTACACCGGCGCGCTCGGCGGCGGCACCTTCAAGTTTCGTGTCGGCCGCCAGGAGATGGCATTCGACCTGCAGCGTTTCATCTCCGTGCGTGACGGCCCGAACGTGCGCCAGACGTACGACGCGCTCTGGGCTGACTACGAATACCAGAAGTGGCGTTTTATCGCCTACGCGACGCAACCCGTGCAGAACCGCGACGCAACCGCGTTCGACGACGTATCGAATCGCGACCTCACGTTCAGCGGCGTGCGTTTCGAGCGGCAGTCGGTAGGGCCGGGCGATCTGTCCGGCTACTGGTCGCGCTATAACCGCAGCAACGCGCGGTACCTGGATGCAAGCGGCGTCGAGCGCCGCGATGTCTGGGATTTGCGCTACTCCGGCACACGTGGTCGTTTCAATTGGGATGTCGAAGGGATGCTGCAGACGGGAACGGTCGGTAACAGCACGATATTCGCGTGGGCGATGGGCTCGATCGCGGCCTACAAGCTCGACATGCCCTGGTCGCCGCAAGTTGCTGTGCAGGTCGACGCGGCTTCAGGCGACCGGCACCCGCACGACGGCAGAATCGAGACCTTCAATACGCTGTTTCCGAACGGCTACTACTTCACGCTCGCGGGCTATACGGGCTATTCGAACCTCATTCATATCAAACCATCCATTACGCTCAAGCCGACGACCAATCTGGCGCTGCTCGGCGCGCTGGGCTTCCAGTGGCGCGAGACGACCGGCGACGCCGTGTATCAGCAGGCGAATCAGGCTGTACCGGGCACGGCGGGCAGAGGCAGCCTGTGGACGGGGATGTATGTGCAGTTGCGCGCGGACTGGACGATTGCGGCGAACCTCATTGGTTCGATCGAAGCCGTGCACTTCCAGGTGGGGAACTCGATCCGTCAGGCGGGTGGGCGCAATGCTGACTACGCCGGCATTGAGCTCAAGTACGGGTGGTAGGTCACCCAATTTTAATGGGTGAGCTGGCTAGTCCGCAGCTGACCGTTGACGAGCCCGATCTGCTGTACAGTATTCCGGGAACCCGATGATGTTTTTTTCCGTGTTTTTCCGAAGTGAAACGGACATTAGTGCAGTCATGCCGGCCTGCACGTTCTTGGCCAAAACAGCCGTCGGCCGTTGCAAGTATGCACGGCCGGGACCGAAAAGAGATATTGCTACCGCTGCGCGCCGAACGTAACTCGGGCCAGTTTGATTTCCACTACCAAACTCGCGACCTTAAGCTCAGGAGCCGATCCCGTCACCTGACAAAACCATCGGATCGCGTCATATAAATCGGGTGAAAGTCGGCGTTCGCCTTCTTGAACTCGTCCGAGGGCGTGCCATAGATCACCCAGCGAGTGAGCTTGGCCACAGCGAAGAACTCCGTCGACAATGGGGCGAAGCTTTCCGTTTGGTGGAACAGCGCCGCCTTCGAATCCGAGTAGCGTTCGAAGATGTCAACCGTCTTCTGGTCGTCTGCGATGTTGAGCTCAAACTGCAGCGCGCCCGGCTCCTTCTCTGTCGCGGCCACAAGCTTTGGTATTAGCGGCTTGAACTTGTCCATCTGATCGACGGTAACGGTGAAAACCCAGTACACCTGTTCGCTCTGCATCTCTGCCTCCATGGTACGGTACCTCAAGGCTCACGCGACGCTGACAATTGGCGCAACTGCCACCTGCGGTATTGGACCATACTCCAATAAGAGTAGCGGCCGCGATGCTCGCGCTCAGGCCCGCTGGCACTAGAACTGCGCAACCAATATTCGCATGGCCGCGCGTCACTTCAGTATATGTGCAATCTGGCAGACGGCTCAACAACGTGGGCGTGTAAGCCGGAACCGCCGATCCACATCCTGTGCAGAATGACGACAAGTTTGCGCGCGACAGCGACCACTGCCCGGCGATCAGCGCTATTGAGCAAGTATGGCGAGCGCGGCGCGCAGAGGGGCAAATGAGACTGTAAACAGTCCATCGAGCGGCTTGGTCATTTCCAGTATCAGGAAAATTGCCACCGAAGTGGATAACGCGCTCATAAACAATGCTGCAATGACCGTAGCGTTGGCGGGGGTGAGCATGCCAAACGCGCCGAAAATGATGGATAGCCACAACACCAGGGCTACCAGCAGCGGTATGGGGAGTGAGCCCACCGCTTGCAGCAGTGCCAGTCCGCGCACGGCCAGCACTTCATCGGCAATCTGGATGGCGTTCGTCTGCAGCTCACGCTGCTCTGCATTACGCGGCGAGAGTTCTTTCAGCTTGTGCTGAAGGCCCTCCATTCCTCTTAGCGCCTGGACGCTGCCAAGCGCTGCCACCTCCGCAGGGTCGCGGGAAACGAGTGTCTGGATCCACGTGCCGTAGCTCTGCTTAATCAGGCCACGGACCTCCTGCGTTTCAGGTCCATATTGGGCCAGCACGCGATCGAGGCGAACGACGCCGGCGGCATTGTGCACAAGTTCACTGTTCACTGTATCGAATGAGCTTTTCGCCGACGAGATCAGCAGGCCAAGCACCAACGCGGCCATCGTCGCGATCAGGCCGGTCGCCAGCTTTACGACACCGACTGAATCGTCACCAAGGTGATGCTGCGGCAGCATGGTACGCAGGTACAAGCCAAGCAGCGCGCTGCCGAATACACATACAAACACGATCAACGCGATAACGAAGTCGCTCACAGTTCAATCCTCCGTCTCTGGTCGTAAGCCCTGCGCCAATGGTTATCCAAAACGGACGCAGGGCAGCGGTGGTCGAGCAAACCTAACTCTTTCCGGTTATGTTGGAAGGCGAACCTTGGACCCGACGCGGACAGGCTACCGGCCGCAACGCTCACCATACCGTGCGAAGCGCAGCGTCGCCAGTCGGCCGTCAATTTGACTCCGAAGGTTGCGCCACGCGAGCGCAGCAAGTCAACTCTGGGCGTTCCGCAAGGCACTTGCACCACGCGATAGTAAACGCCATTCGCGCCGTAGGCGGGTTGAAACCACGTACTGCCGTACAGGTAGTATGTGCCGCCCCGAACGCTGGGCGATATACAGCCAGCCGGGAGTGCAGCGTAAACCGCGCTCGTCGCAAACGCCGTACTGATGTGGGCGGGCGCAGGGGCGGCTGTCGTCGCTCCAGTCACGTAGCCGGGGTAGTAAACGTTCGATGAAGCCGCTGCGGTGTTGGCCAAGGCCAGGTTGGACGAGCGAATGAAAGCGGTTCACGCGGGTTTGTCGGACTGATCGGGCATGCTCGTGTTCCATAGCACTTCGAACAGAATGCACTCGAACGCAAAGAACTCCGCGCTTTGAATGGACAGCGCGTAGTGCTCGGCCCGCGATGAAATGAAGGCCACGGTGTCGTCGTAGAGATAGGTCGTGATACCCACTTCGAAATCGGCGGGCGAGAAACGGAGTTCACGGAGATCGCGCTTCGACGATCGCCACAGATCGCGCGTATTGCCGGGGCCCGAGCGGATCACGCGCAGATTGATACCCGCACGGATGCGTCGCACCGCGACGTCCCTGATGACCTCAAAACCCGGCGTCTGAAACAGCTCGCTGTTAGACATCACCGCGCGCAACTCTTTACTGACGGCGATCGCCTGCTTTGGCAATGGCACGATGTGATCGTGCCGCATTTTCATCCGCTCGGCTGCGACATGCCATTCGGCTGTCTTGAGGTTCATCTCGTCCCACGGCACTGCCGCAACCACACCGGGGCGAAGGCCGGTCAGCATGGTGAGCTTGAGGGCGGCGCGGATAATGGGCGACCTGTAGGCATCGATAGCCAGAGCGAGTGGGCCTATGTCCGCCGGCTTGGTGATCGCTGGTATATGGCCTTTCTTGTGGCGTGGCACAACACCGCGGAGTGTCAACGCGGCGCCATCTTCGCGCAGTCCGTTCTGGATGGCGTACGTCACGATGCCACCGACATACTGCCGTGCTTTGGTCGCGAGGTTAGGTGCGTGGGAGGCGATCGCTTCGAGTACGGGCTTGACCTCTGGCGTGGCAAGCGTGGAGATGGGCTTGTTGCGGAGCGCGGGAGTCAGGTATTCGCGAACGACAAACTCCGCCTTGCGGTACGTTTCGTCGGCCCATTCCGTACGTTTGAAGTCGAGCCAGCTTTGAGCTACGAGATGAAAGGCGCCTTCGGCCGCGCGTTTGCGGCCGGTGGCTTCGGCCCGGCGATGCTCGACCGGATCGATGCCTTCGCGTACAAGACTGCGTGCGGCAGTGGCCGACCGTCGCGCATCGGCGAGTGTGATATCGGGGTAGGGACCGAGGCTGAGGAAGTTCTCCTTGCCCGTACTCAGCCGTCGATAGCGGAGCAGTCAGGTTTTGCCCCCGTCCGGCCAGATGCGCAAGGCCAAGCGATTCCCATCCGCGAGCAAATAGGGGTGCTCGCGCGGATTGGCGAACGAAATACCACTTCGGAGTTCGGTTCGACGCGTTTGGGCATGGCCTAACATCTCGACTCCGTGTATACGCAAATGTATACGCAAAAATCGTCGATGTCAGTGGATCGCAAGGGATCTGCAGACAACAAAAAACCCCGTAAGACTTTGATCTTACGGGGTTTCTCGAACTTCTTCGGCTTGAGTTGCAACTAAGCCGGAACAACTGTTGGTGCCCAGGAGAGGACTCGAACCTCCACGGTGTTGCCACCGCTAGGACCTGAACCTAGTGCGTCTACCAATTCCGCCACCTGGGCACGTCTTCAAGCTAGACCGCTATTTTAGCGCGATGATGCAGCGTGTCAATCCCTACATACAAACTGGCCATCGCTTCATCAACCGCTCGGTTGTGCCGTGCAGCGAAGCAAAACTTCGCTGCTCAATCACTGCCAACTCGCGTTGACGCAACCGTCCTGCTAACCACATGATCCGATCGAAAAACCGGAATCGGACCACATAGCCTCACACAAAAAGTAAAGCCGCCGATGTGAAACATCAGGCGGCTTTACTTTTGAATCTGGTGCCCAAGAGAGGACTCGAACCTCCACAGTGTTGCCACCGCTAGGACCTGAACCTAGTGCGTCTACCAATTTCGCCACCTGGGCAGGTGATGAACAGCAAAGAACGCCATTATAGCGACAGATTCAAGGCTGTCAAGCGTTTCTCAAAAGTCGCTTAAACATCGCCGCAGCGAGCCTGCATGCGCCTCACAGCGACTATTGACGGGCCGCTTGGCGCACAAGACGGGTGTTAGAATGCCTCGCAGTAGTTCGTTGGCACGGTGCACACGCCCGTCGGACTCAGACTTGAACGAGCCGGACCCGAGCAGTCATTCCAGTGCAATCGCAAGTGCAACTTAAGCGCAACCCAAGCGCCTCTTAAGCCCAGCCACATCGCCGACCGACGTCCATGCAACGAGAAAAAATCATCGACAAGCCCTTGAGCAAATTCCCGTATCCGATCCCGAGCCGCGAAGAAATCCTGGGCGTCCTGCGCACGAGTGAAGCGCCGCTTGCCGCGAACGACATCGCCGAAGCCCTGTCGATCAAACGCCAGGAGCGCGAAGGATTTTTCAAGCGCCTAGGCGCCATGGAGCGCGACGGCCAGATCCGGCTCGATCAGCGCAATCTCTATCAGCTCACCCATCCGTCGAACTTTGTCGCGGGCCGCGTGCAGGGCCATCGCGACGGCTACGGTTTTCTCATTCGCGACGACGGTCAGGACGATCTGTTCCTGCCCACCGGCGAAATGCAGAAGGTCATGCACAACGATCGCGTGCTCGCGCGCATTGTCGGCTATGACCGTCGTGGCAGGCCGGAAGGGCATATCGTCGAAGTCACGGACCGCGCCAACAAGCGCGTGATCGGCCGTCTGCTCAACGAGAACGGCGCGCTGATCGTCGCGCCTGAAGACAAGCGCATCGGCCATGACATCCTGATCGCGCAGAACACCAAGAAGGCCAAGGTCGGCCAGGTGGTGGTGGTCGAGCTCACCGATTTCCCGAGCCGTCATTCGCAGCCACTCGGCCGCGTGGTGGAAGTGCTGGGCGATATCGACGACCCCGGCATGGAAATCGAAATCGCGGTGCGCAAGTACGGTGTGCCGCACGAATTCAGCCAGTCCGCGCTCGACGAAGCCGCGAGACTCCCCGACGAAGTCCGACCGGTTGACGCACGTCATCGCATCGATCTGCGCGACGTGCCGCTCGTCACGATCGACGGTGAAGATGCCCGCGACTTCGACGACGCGGTCTATTGCGAGCCGGTTCAGGTCGGCCGTGGCGAAGGCTTCCGCCTGATCGTCGCGATCGCGGACGTCTCGCACTATGTGCATCCGAAGAGCGGGCTCGATGCCGACGCGCTCGAACGCAGCACCTCGGTGTACTTCCCGCGCCGCGTGATTCCGATGCTGCCGGAGAAGCTGTCGAACGGTTTGTGCTCGCTGAACCCGAACGTCGACCGTTGCGTGCTGGTGTGCGACATGATCGTCACCGCGCGCGGCGAAGTGAAGGCGTATCAGTTCTATCCGGGCGTGATGCACTCGGCGGCGCGGCTGACCTATACGGAAGTGGCCGCGGTGCTGAAAAACACCAAGGGCCCGGAGGCCGCCCGTCGCGCCGCCTTGCTGCCGCAACTGCAGAATCTGTATGGCGTCTACAAGTCGCTGTTCGCCGCACGCCAGAAGCGCGGCGCGATCGACTTCGATACGACCGAGACGTACATCGTTTGCAATGCGCAGGGCAAGATCGAACAGATCATTCCGCGCACCCGCAACGACGCACACAAGCTGATCGAGGAATGCATGCTGGCCGCGAACGTGTGCGCGGCCGACTTCCTCAAGCGCAACAAACACCCGGGTCTGTTCCGTGTGCACGCCGGGCCGACCGCCGAGAAGCTCGAGAATCTGCGCACCTTCCTGCGCGGCATGGGCCTCACGCTTGCCGGCGGCGACAAGCCGCACGCCAGTGATTACGCCGCGCTGATGGCGCAGATCCGCGAGCGGCCGGACGCGCAGATGTTGCAGACCATGCTGCTGCGCTCGATGCAACAGGCTGTCTACAGTCCCGACAACATCGGCCACTTCGGTCTCGCGTACGAGGCGTATGCGCACTTCACGAGCCCGATTCGCCGCTATCCCGACCTGCTCACGCACCGCGCGATCTACGCGATTCTGCAAGGCCGCAAGTATCAGCCGGAACCGCCGCAAGGCGTCGAGTTGAACACGGCGCTGTCGCCGCGCGCCCGCGCGATGCAGCAGGCCGACGAGGAAAAACACGGCGCTCGCAACAAGTCGAAAGACGTGGCGATCTGGGAAGAACTCGGTCTGCATTGCTCGGCGAACGAACGCCGTGCAGATGAAGCATCGCGCGACGTGGAAGCCTGGCTCAAGTGCTACTTCATGCGTGACAAGCTCGGTGAAGAGTACGGCGGCATGGTGAACGGCGTGACGTCGTTCGGCATTTTCGTGCAACTCGACTCGCTCTTTATCGAAGGCCTCGTGCACGTCACCGAACTGGGTTCGGACTACTTCCAGTACGACGAGATCAAGAACGAGTTGCGCGGCGAGCGTACCGGGATTCGTTATCGCCTGTCGGATCGGGTGCGGGTGCAGGTGAGCCGCGTCGATCTCGATGCGCGCAAGATCGACTTCCGCCTCGTGCGCGACACGCCGATCAAGCCGCCGGCGAGTCGTCCGGCGCTCGCCGACAAGACATCCGGCGAAAGCGGCGGCGCACGCGTGCGTTCGTTGCCGCCGGTGGATGGCGGTGCGGGTGGCGCGGCAGCGCCGGGCGGCCGACGCAAGAAGGCCGCGCCCGCGCAAACCGCGGCCGTCAAGGAAGCGCGCGCGGCACGCGGCGCGGCGAAGAAACACGGCGGCGCGCCGGCCAAGTCGGCCTCGAAACCGCAGGCCCGCAAGAAGCGCTGAAGTCGTATGAAGGCTTGAACCGCGCGCATCGGGTACGTTGAAACGTACCGGTTGCGCGCGGTCTTCGTTTCATCGCAAAGAAGTCAGTTACCGAAGCAGCGACTCAAGCAACACAGCAAGCAGGTTCGCATTCATCACAGCAGCGCTCTTTCAAAGCGCGCTCAATCAAAGGTTTGTCAGTCATGTCACGTCTCAAGGTTCTATACGGTTTCCACGCAGTGACCGCACGTATGCGGCACGATGCGTCGACGGTCGAAGAGGTTTACTACGACGCCACGCGCAAAGACCGTCGCATGACCGAGTTCCTGCACGCGGCGAAAGAAGCCGGCGTGCGTCTGATCGCCGCCGACGAAACGCGTCTGTGGGGCCTCTCGCATACCGAGCGGCACCAGGGCGTGGTGGCGCGTGCGGGCGATATGCCGCTCGCGCAGAATCTGGCCGAACTGCTCGACGGCATCAACGGTTCGCCGTTGATTCTCGTGCTGGACGGCGTGACGGATCCGCACAACCTTGGCGCCTGCCTGCGGGTGGCCGATGCGGCCGGCGCGCATGCGGTGATCGCGCCGCGTGACCGCGCGGTGGGCTTGAACGCGACGGCAGCGAAGGTGGCGAGCGGCGCAGCCGACACCGTGCCGTACATCACCGTCACGAATCTGGCGCGCGCGCTGCGTGAGTTGAAGGACGCGGGCGTGTGGGTAGTCGGTACCGCCGGCGAGGCCACCAAGAGCCTCTACGAGACCGAGCTCGACGGTCCGGTCGCACTGGTGATGGGTGCCGAAGGCGAGGGCATGCGCCGCCTCACGCGCGATACCTGCGACGTGGTCATGCAGATTCCGATGGCGGGTACGGTCGAAAGCCTGAATGTGTCCGTGGCGAGTGGCGTGTGTCTGTTTGAAGCCGTGCGCCAGCGGTCGGTGAAGAAGTAAACTCCGGTAAACTCATCGTTTTTACTGCTCGCCTGCATTCCCCATGACCCAAGACGAACTCAAGCAACTGGTCGGCCAGGCCGCCGCCGACTATGTGAACGCCAACGTGCCGGAAGGCTCCGTGATCGGCGTCGGCACCGGCTCCACCGCGAACTGTTTCATCGACGCGCTGGCCGCCAGCAAGACCCGTTATCGCGGCGCCGTGTCGAGTTCGCTCGCCACCACCGCGCGTCTGCAATCGCACGGTTTCAAAGTGCTCGACCTGAACGAAATCGATTCGCTGCCGGTGTACGTGGACGGCGCCGACGAGATCGACCACAGCGGCGCGATGATCAAGGGCGGCGGCGGCGCGCTGACGCGCGAGAAAATCGTCGCGTCGGTGTCGGACGTATTCGTCTGCATCGCCGATGCGAGCAAGCTGGTCGACACGCTCGGCAACTTCCCGCTGCCGATCGAAGTCGTGCCGATGGCGCGTACGGCGATCGGCCGTCGCGTGACAGCGCTCGGCGGCGTGCCGGTGGTGCGCGTGACCAGGGAAGGTGTGCCGTTCATTACCGATAACGGCAACGAGATCATCGACGTCAAGGGTCTGCGCATCAGCGACCCGCGCGCGCTGGAAATGCACATCAATGCATGGCCGGGCGTGGTGACGGTAGGCCTGTTCGCGGGCCGCGGCGCGAATCTGTGCATGCTCGGCACGGATACGGGCGTCGAGACGATCGAATACAGCAAGAGCTGATCACCGCGCTTTTGCGGCCGCGAGCGAGCCTGCTTTAGCGGGCTCGCTCTGCTGCATTGGCGAGGCTCCGACCAGCATCAGCGCGCGGCGCGCCCAATCGCCTGCATCATTCGCTGCAAATACTGATCCACTGAGAACTCGGTTTGCGCATCGGCGAGCGCCTGATTCGCGAGGCGCTGCGCCAGCGCCGGATCGTCGCGCAATGCGCCGATCGCATCGGCCAGCGCGGCCACATCCCCCGGTTTCACGAGCCAGCCATTGCGCCGATGCCGCACGATCTCGGTCACGCCGCCCGCGGCCGCTGCGATCACCGGGCGCGCAGCCGCCATGCCTTCGACGATCACCCGCCCGAACGGCTCCGGCTCGGTCGAGGTGTGCAAGATCACATCCATCGCTTTCATCCAGACGGGCACGTCGTCCTGAAAGCCCGCGAAACGCACGCGATCCGCGACGCCCAATGCCTCGGCCTGCTCATGCAGCCGTTGCGCGTACGCGTCCTCGCCGAATAGCGGTGCACCGACCAGCACCAGGTGCACGCCGGGCAGTCGCGCCATTGCTTCGAGCGCAATGTGCTGACCTTTCCACGGCGCGAGACGGCCGAACAAACCAGCAAGCCACGCATGCTCGGGCAAACCCAGTCGCCGGCGCAGTGTGGCTATGTCGCTGTCGTCGATGCGTTTGAACGCGTCGGCGTCGACCCCGTTGTAGATGACCGGCACCGAGTCGGCCGCGATGCCCGTCAGCGCGATCAGCGAGCGCTTCGATGCCTGCGAATTCGCAACCACGTGGTCAACTGCGAGGCGCACCAGCCACTTGATGACGCTTAACTGCACGCGTCCGAAATGCTCGCGCGTGAGGATGTCGTGCTGATACCAGATCACTGGTTTGCGATGCAGCGGTTTGCCGAGCGCGCCGAGCACGAGTGCCTTTTGTGTGTTGAGAAACAGCACGTCGAATTTTCGCGCGCGCGCCGCGATTGCGCGGACCTGGCGCAGGATGCCGGGCACAACGCGCAGGCAGTTCGACCCCGACGCTTGCCGAACGATGCCCGATACGCGCGCGTCGTTTAACACTTGCACGCGTGCGCCGAGTGTTTCGAGCCGCGCGCGAAATGGACCGTCGGAGAGCAGCACGACTTCGCTGCGCGCAATGCAACTGCCGGCCAGTTGCAAGAGCGCGAATTCAGCGCCGCCGAGTTGGCCGCTCTGGTCGACGAATAGCACGCTCGGGATGGTCGGCGAGAGCGTTGCCGAGCTTGCAGCCGATGCCGATGATGCGGGCGCGGCAGATGGATCGATCAGGGCCGGCTGAACCAGCGGCAAGGAATGAGCGAGGGGCGTAGCGTCGATCGTCGGGCGCATAAAGTGCAAAGTCGGGCGAAGTGATTGGACTCGCCATTCGCAAGAAGCGAATAGCGAGTCTTCATTATTCGCGGACTGTCGCGCGTCGAATGTGGGCATACGCACGCACGGCAAATGATGCGGCACTTACACTCGTTGCTATGGCCATGGGTCGTTAATCAATAGGCGGGGAGATCATGAAAGTGGCGATCGTGCACGACTGGCTCGTCGCACCTGGCGGAGCCGAGAAAGTGCTCGAACAGATCATCGAGTGTTTTCCCGATGCCGATCTCTTCAGCCTCGTCGATTTCCTCGAAGACCGCAGGCCGGTAGGCGGCAAACCTGTCACCACGTCGTTCATCCAGGGCCTGCCGTTTGCGCGGCGCCACTATCGCGCGTATTTGCCGCTGATGCCGCTCGCGATCGAGCAGTTCGATCTCTCGGGTTACGACCTCATCATCACGAGTTCTTATGCGGTCGCCAAGGGTGTGCTGGTCGGCCCGGATCAGACGCACGTGAGCTACGTGCATTCGCCGATGCGCTACGCGTGGGACCTGCAGCACCAGTATTTGCGCGAAGCGAATCTGACGCGCGGGCCGAAGTCATGGCTCGTGCGTGCGTTGCTTCATTATCTGCGCGGCTGGGATTCGCACTCGGCGAACAGCGTCGATCGTCTGATCGCGAATTCGCAATTCGTCGCGCGGCGCGTGATGAAAACTTACCGGCGCGATGCCGCAGTGATTCCGCCGCCCGTCGACGTGCACAAGTTCGAACTGTGCACGCACAAGGAAGACTTCTATCTGACCGCCTCGCGGATGGTGCCTTACAAGCGCATTGAACTGATCGTCGAAACCTTCAACGCGACGCCGCACCGCAAGCTGATCGTGATCGGCGACGGACCGGAGATGGCGGCGATTCGCGCCAAGGCCGGTCCGAATGTGACGATCCTCGGCTATCAGCCGTTCAAGGTTCTCAAGGATCATCTGCAACGCGCGCGCGCCTTCGTGTTCGCCGCCGAGGAAGACTTCGGCATCGTCGCGCTCGAAGCACAGGCGTGCGGCACACCGGTCATTGCGTTCGGCAAGGGTGGGGCGCTCGAAACAGTGGTGCCGATCGGCGAGGCACGTCCTACCGGCGTGTATTTCGCACGCCAAACGGTCGTGTCGATGCTCGACGCGATCGACCGCTTCGAGCGGCAGAGTGAACAGATCACACCGGCGGCATGCCGCGCGAATGCGGAACGTTTTTCCGCGGCGGTTTTCCGGCGCGCCTTCATGGCTGAGGTGACGCGCACGATCGCGGCATCGGGCTGGCGTCTGCGGGTCGCGGCAGCAGAGCGCGTCGAACCCGATCTGGCCACCGGGGATCTCGGGTGGCCCGGCGAACGCGCGCAAGGAGGCAGTTGGGGACGTTGACGCGCTCGCGTGCAGACCATGAAGCGCGACAGATTATCTCTTTATTCGCATATTGCGAACTTCGCTATATGCGAATAAAATGACTTCGTCGTACCGCAGTAAGCCATAGTGGGCTGTTCGGCCTATGCCGCCCGGCTGACTATCGGTGTCGAACCCGTCCCTTAGCCTCGCAGGTAGAGCGTGCTTGTCCAGTGCGCGTGTGCATGCGAGGAAATACGATGCGGGTCATTTCAAAGAAAGCGTTGCTGGACTTCATAAAGAGGCATCCGGAGGCGCGCAGTGCGCTGTTGACGTGGTACTCACTGGCGCAGGCTTGCCTCGCGTATGGCTATAACGACCTGGAGCAGACGTTCGCGGGCGTGGACTACGTACCGCCGCAATACACCGTTTTCGATGTAGGCGGCAACCGGTTCCGGATCATCGCGGCGATTCCCTACAACAGGCAGTCGTTGTTCGTTCGTCACGTATTGACGCATACGGAATACGACCTTTGGACGAGGAAGAATCTAAACTTATGAATGCCGATCGCCTTCCGGGAGCCTTTCCCGACATCGCTCAAACCTGGGCTGCCCTGCAAACCCAGTTGCCGATCACACCCATTCGTAATGAGCAGGACTATCAGAAGATGGTGCGGCTCGCCAACGCGCTCGCCGATCATCTGAACGGTAACGAGAAGGATCCGCTGGCCGATCTGTTCGCGATCGTCACCGACCTGATCGAAAGCTGGGAAGTGAACAACGTGACGATCCCGAAAGCGGAGCCGCGTGAGGTGTTGCGGCATCTGCTGGAAACGCACGGGCTCAAGCAGAAGGACCTGATCGGTATCGCATCGCCCACCGTGGTGAGCGATATTCTCGCGGGCCGGCGCGCCATCAGCAAAAAGGTGGCGAAGGCACTGGCCGCGCGTTTTCATACCGACGTCAGCGCGTTTCTGTAAACGAACGCGGCGCACAGCGCCAGTTGTGCGCCAATAAAAAAGGGCTGCGCCTCGATCCGGCGCAGCCCTTTCGCTTTACTGCTTTTAACCCGATCTATCGTGATCCGTGCGTATCGAGCGGATCGCCGGCGGAGTAGGTGTACGCGTAGGCATAGTCGTACGTGCCGTTCTTGTTGTGGCTCTTGAGCGGCACCGCATTCATCACGCCTCCCACCACCCGGGCCCGCGCGCGCCGCAGTTTCTTCAGCGCGTCGGCCACGTGGCCCTCTGTGTGAGCACCGGAGCGCATGACCAGCACCGTCGAACCGGCGATATGCGCAATCACCGCCGCATCGGCCACCGCCAGCAGCGGTGGCGTATCGACGATCACCAGATCGAACTCCTGCTCGAAGCGCGCGAGGATTTCACCGAAGCGCGACGACGTCAGAATCTCGGACGGATTCGGCGGATACGCGCCCGCCGCGATGAAGTGCAAGCCATCCACGCCCGTGGCGCGAGCCGCGACTTCGAGATCGACCTGACCCGTCAGCAGTTCGGTCAAGCCGCCATTCGGCGAGCGGCCGAGATACTGCGCGAGACGGCCGCGCCGCAGATCGGCATCGATCAGCAGCACGCGCTTGCCCGATTCCGCGATCAATGCAGCGAGGTTCGCGCACAGAAAGCTTTTGCCGTCCGAAGGCGCCGGACTCGTGATCGCTACGATGCGGTTGGGCGCATCGACCAGGCCGAATTGCAGCGTGGCGCGCAGCCCACGCAGGCCTTCCACCGTGGTGTCGTACGGATGGGTCTTCACCAGCAGCGGCCGCATCGGCGTTTTGCCCGACGCAATGACGGTTTGCGTACCGACGGGCACCTGCCCCTGGCGGGCCGCCGCCGAACCAGGCCGAAGCGCTCGCATGACGCCCGACGATCCCGCGGACACTTCGGTCGGTGTCGACCTGGGGCCGTGCAGCGCTGCGGCGCGCATGGCGCTCAACTGCCGGTCGCTGCGCGCCTGTTCCGGGCTGAAGGCGATCGAGCCGAAGATCGGCAACTGGAAGCGCCGCTCGACGAACTCAGGATCGGCCACGCCGGTAAAGAACGTGTGCCGGCAAAACGCGAACAGAATCCCGCCGATGATGCCGAGCAGCGTGCCCGCCGAAATGATCAGCGCCGATTTGGGCCGCACCGGCTGGGACGGCAGCAAGGCGGCGTCGATGATATGCACGTTGCCGATCGTGCCGGCACGCGAAATCGACAGCTCCTGGGTTTTATTCAGCAGCGCCACATAAATTTCCTCGGCAACCTTCGCATCGCGCTGCAAGGAGAGGGCGTTGCGTTCGGAGCTCGGCAGCGTGCTGAAGTGATCCTCGAAACGGGCTTTTTCGCGCGACATCGCCGCCAGTTGCGCGTCCACCTGTTGCACCTCCGGGCTTTCTTCCGTGAAGCGCTGCAGCAGTTGCGCGCGCTGGATGCGCAGCGTCGCAATCTGCTTTTCGTAGTCCAGACCACCGGCGAGGTAGACGCCGGCCTCCTGGGTCGGCTGGAACGATCCGGCTTTCGACTGGTACTCCGACAACGCGGTCTCGGTCTTTTTCACCTCGGCGCGCAGACGCGGCAATTCACTGTTCAGGAAGCTCAGCATGTGGCTCGCTTCTTCCTGCGCGCGTTCTGTGCGTTGCGCCAGATACGACGCCGCCACCGCATTGGTGATCGCGGTGATCGCGTGCGGATCGGTGCCCATGTACGACAGTTGCACGACACCGGTGTCACGGCCTTTTTCGGCGACCTGCAATCCGGACGACAGGGCGGCGACCGCGTCCAGTTGATTGAAACGCGTCACGTAGAACTCGGTGCCGGGACGGGCCACCAGCGTCTTGACGAACAGTGTGACGTCGTTGCCGCTTGCTTCCTGACCCGCCACCCCGGTGAGGATCTGCTGCCCGAACGAGTCCGTCAGCTCATAGCGGCCGTAATCGAGCACGTGCAGTGTCAGGCGCGCGCCTTCCAGCGATTTCGGCACCGTGATCGACCCGACTTCGAATTGCTCGCCGCCCCACGCATACGAGTCCATTCCGAAGGCCGCGCCGAGCGGGCGGCCCGGATGCGCGAACCACGACGAAATCTTGCCGAGCACCGGCATGGTCTTCGCCGCCGTGCTGAAGTTCAGTTTGAACTGCTCGACCACCGGCTCGACCACCGCGCGGCTCTTGATGATTTCGATTTCCGCTTCGGTGCGCATCGGGGCCACCGAAGGCACGAGTGACGGCGTGTTCTGACTCTGCGAACCGTTGTTGCCGGTCTGCGTGTCGACCTGAAGCAGGGCGTCGGCGGAGTAGATCGGCGTGGCGAGCTTCGTATAGATCACCGCGGCGAGTATCACGCAACCGGCAATGGCGAGCACCCACCAGATCTGATCCATGATCATGCGCAGCAAGTCGCGCATCACCGCATCTTCGTCGCTGTTGGGCGCCGGTCCGTGATCCAGCATGTCGTACGTACTCATAGGAATACTCCGTTGCGAGCGTTGTTCACCGGCCCAACTGCACCGTGTAGAAGATGGACTGCAGAGTCGGCGTGATCTGTTCGAGTGCGCGGTTAAAGCGTGCTGCGCTCGAGACCTGCACGTACACCACATCTTTCGGCTGGAGTTCGAACTTGGTCATCAGCATCAACGCGTCGACCTGGGTCATGTCGAGCTGATAGACGTCGGGCGTGAGCGTCTTGTCGGCGCCGCGCAGCACGTAGACGAAGCGCGGGTCGCCGGTCTTGACGTCGAGGCTGCCGGCGCCGGTCAGCGCATCGGCGAGCGTCAGGCGGCCGCGGTTCATCGGCAGCGAAGTCGGCTTGTTCACTTCGCCGAGCACGAAGACGCGGCTGTTCGAGCGGTCCGGCACGTCGATGATGTCGCCGTCCTTCAGCAGCACGTTCTGTTGCGGATCGCCGGTTTCGAGCAGCGAGGCGACGTCGACCGTATAGCGCTTGCCGCTGCGGGTCACGCCCACGTTCTGCAGATCCGCGTCGGGCAATGCGCCGCCTGCGCGATTGATCGCGTCGAGAACGGTCAGCGGCGTATCGGTGATCGCTTCGGAGGCGGGCGTGCGCAGATTGCCGGTCACCTGCACCGACTGACTGTTGAAACCCGACACGCGCACATCGAGCTGAGGATTACGAATCGTCTTCGCGAGACCCCTCGTCAGCGATTCCTGAACCTGCTGCGCGGTCATGCCGAGCACCTTGACGCGGCCCACGCGCGGGAAAAAGATCGTGCCGTTGTTGGCGACGCGCACGGTCAGTCCGCCTTCGCCGCCGCCTGTCAGCGTCGGCGCGATCGGTGTCGCGCCTTGCGTCTGCGTAGGTCCGGGCGTTGGTGTTGCGCCGTTGCCGACGCCCGGCAGCGGCGGCACGCCGCCAAGTGTGCCGCCGGTCAGTTCCGGGTGATCCCAGACGATGATGCTCAACTGGTCGCCGATGCCGAGCCGGTAGTCGTAAGCACCGCGCGTCTGCGGCGTCAGGCACGACAACGGGCAGGCGGCCGGTACCGCGGCTGCGCGTTGCTGGCGAAAATAGCCGACGTCGATCGTGTGCACCGGAAACTTCTCGGCGGTCTGCTCCGGCGGAGCGGGCGGCTCCAGCCGGTTGGTGTCCAGATAGGGTCCTGGCGCCAGTGCACAGGCGCATAGAGATGTGGCCGCGAGCCCTGCGGCAATCGTTCTGATAGTCATTTTAGTGGTCCCTCGCGTGAAGCCGCGCACTGTTCGGTCAGCGCGCCGCCTCCTGCCATGCCCCGCGCATTGCGCGTAAACCAACTCTCCATTTGCGAAGCGCGAGTGCCACGCCGCCGCGCTCGAATGCCAACGACAATGCGCGCAGGAACCCCGGGTCCGCGCGATCGCCGATCAGCGTCGAGTAAACGACGAACGCCCATCGGCCGGGAGGCGTCAGGTATTCGCACATGATGAGTCGGAGATTGAATGACGCGTTATAGAAAGCGGCGTCGTTAAATGTGAAGCGCTGGTCTTCGTCGCTGCGCTGGGCCGGGAAGTGCTCCACCAGCAGCGTCGGGTCGTAAATCAGGGTCCAGCCGCGCCGCTCTACGTCCAGACTGAAGGCCATCTCGCAGTGAACCTGCGCGCCGGTGCCGCGCAAGCGGGCGTCGAAGCGCAGCGTGCCGATCGCCTCGCGGCGAAACGCCATGTTGACGCCCTTGAGCACCTGGACTTCGCGTGCCGCGCCGTGGCCGATATGGTGATTGCCGATGGTCCGGCCATACCAGCGCACGATGCCCACGCGCAGCTTCTGCCCCTGCAGAATGCCATTGCGTTCATGCACGATGTCGCGTCCGCCGAGGCCGCCGAGTGCCGGATCGCTTTCGAACGCGCGGACGATCCGCGTGATCCAGTCGGAATGCGGCGCGGCATCGTCGTCGGTGAAGCAAAGCACGTCGCCACTGGCGCTGTCGATACCGAGGTTGTAGGCGGCGACCACGCCCGGCTTGTGCACGAGCACGATCCAGCGGCGCGGGTCGGGCCGGTTCGCTTCGCGCGTGCGCAGCCAGTCGAGCGTCGCGTAATCGTCGTGGCGTGCGATCACGATCACTTCGTCGGCGCGGCGCTCCTGTGCATCGAGCGCCGCGAGGCAGCGCGCGAGATCGGCGGTGCGCCGGTACGTCGGCACGATCACGGAGACTTTCAGGGACGGTTTCCGGAGTGGCATGATCAGAATGCGTTGCGGCCGACGAACCCCTTGAAAATCGTGATGAACACGATCTTCATGTCGAACCAGAACGACCAGTTGTGGATGTAGAAGAGATCGAATTTGACGCGCGTTTCCATCTTTTCGACCTTGGTGGTGGCGCCGCGATACCCGTTCACCTGCGCCCAGCCGGTGATGCCCGGCTTGATCCGGTAGCGGTTCATATAGCCGTACACCTGATCCTTGTAGAGATCGTCGTGCTCGACCGCATGCGGACGCGGACCGACCACCGACATCTGGCCGAGCAGCACGTTCAGGAATTGCGGCAGTTCGTCGAGACTGGTGCGGCGCATGAAGCCGCCGAGTTTCGTGATGCGCGCGTCGTTGCGCGCGGCCTGCGTGACCTGGCCGTGCGCTTCGTGGTGCACGGTCATCGAACGGAACTTGTAGATCGCGAACGGCTGGCCGTCCACGCCTTTGCGGGTCTGGCGGAAGAACACCGGCCCGGGCGAGCTCAGCTTGATGCCGATCGCGAGCGCGATAAGCACGGGCGCGAGCGCGAGCAGCGCGGCCGCCGCGAACAGGCGGTCGAAGATCAGCTTGGGCCACATCTGCGGCGACGGGATGGGCGTGGCGCTCAGATTGAGCGTCGGTAAACCGACGACGTCGACCAGCGCGTGGTTGAACAGCGAGAGGCTGCGCACGTCGGGTATGAAGCGCAGATTCACGAAGTCATGCCTAAAGAGGCGCGTGAAGCGATAGATCGTATGTTCTTCCGAAAGCGGCAACGCGAGCCACACTTCGTTCACGTGTTCGTCGCGCACCTTGGCGGCGAACGCATTCAGATCGGTCAGCACCGGCAGGCGGCTGAGCCGCGCGCCATAGGTGCCGGCCGCTTCGATGCTGGTGTCGAAGACGCAGACCGGCTTGAAGCCGGCTTGCGGAGCATGGTCGAGATGCGCGAGCAAGGTGCGCGAGAAGCCGGGCGCGCCGACGATCGCGACCGTGCGGAAATTCATGCCGCGCCGGCGCACGCTGCGCAAGGCCACATGCACGAGGCACTTGGTGGCGATGATCAGCGCGCCGGAGATCAGCGTCGAGTAACCGAACCACAGGCGCGAAAGCGCATCCATGCGGTGCAGTGTGAACGCCAGAACAAGGGCGGTGGCGACCACCACCAGCCATGCGGCGGCGACTCTCAGCAGCATGGAGGGCAGTGCCTTGCCACGCCACGTTTCATAGACGCCGAAGCCGGGAAACATCAACAGCACGAGCACGCAGTTAAAGGCGATCAGGAGGCGCTCGGTGTCCGACAACGCAATCGGCGTCGAAAAGCGCATCCCGTGAGCGAGCAGCCCGCCCGCAATCACAAAGAGTGCGTCGAGACATCGCGCAGTATTCCTGAACATAATGATCTACCCTGTAATCGAACGATGCAGCCTTGAGTTGACTGCTTATTCGACGGTCTCGGCCTGGCGAAGACGCGGCAGCAGGCGGTCGAATTCCCGCTTGACGAGGCCGTAGCATTCGCAGGCGCGCGCTTCGAGACCCTTGCGATCGAGTATCTTGATGTGGCCGCGGCTGTGATGAATCAGGCCTTCGTCGTGCAACTTGCCGGCCGCTTCGGTGATGCCTTCGCGGCGCACGCCGAGCATGTCGGCGATCAGTTGCTGGGTGACCGTCAGATCGTTCGACGCCACGCGGTCCACTTCAATCAGCAGCCAGCGGCACAGTTGCTTGTTCAACGCGTGGTGGCGATTGCAGGCGGCGGTCTGCGCGACCTGCGTGAGCAGGGCGTGCATGTAAAGCAGCATCAGGCGGCGCAGGAAGTCTGAGCGTGCGAATTGCTGCTTGAGCGCCTGTGCGTTCATCCGGTAGGCGAAGCCGGCGCATTGCACCTGCACGCGGTTCGGCATGGTTTCGCCGCCCGTGAGCACCGGCACGCCGGTCATGCCTTCGCGGCCGACCGCGGCGATTTCGACCGAGCTGCCGTCTTCCATCGTCGAAAGCATCGAGATGATCGCGGTGGTCGGGAAGTAGACGTGATGGATCCGTTGACCTGAGTCGCACAGCAGTTGCTCGGTGCGCAGATGAACGAGTTCGAGATGAGGGGCAAGTGCTTGCCATTCGTGGGACGGCAATGCGCCGAGCAAATGGTTGCCGTGCAGATCTGATTGAAGTGTCAACATGATCGGTCCTTGCTGAAGCGGCGCACAGCGCAACCTCGTGTTTTTGATCCGATGCCTGCATCCTTGAATGAACGACGTGCTACCTGGCGAGCAGCGAGGATGAACAGGAACGGCCCCGTATTGGCCTGGTGCGCCACCGCCGTTCTTGTAGATCTCGTCGCGGCGTCGCGGTGTTGCGCTCTTTCTTTAGCGAGGAGCGTGCCAACCCTGGGGAAAACGAGTGCTGGTGCGGCGCAGCGAACAAAGCCCGAGCAGCGCGGGAAGCCAAAAGTGGCTTTTTGTTTCAATTCTGTACAACGCCTGCTTAACGCGCGCCCCCGGTGAGGGGTATTTTTATTCGAGTCAAGTCCTTGTTCGGATTGGGTTAGCGGCTGATGAGCGTCCCTTTGCGGGGGCTGTCTCACGGATGAACCAGCCTTTGCGTGTGCGTTATCGGGGGCCGTCCGGGTTGTGCCGGATTTGATTCATATGTGTTCCATGCGTTGCGTACGGTGGCGTACGCAACGCCTTTTTTGAAGACCGGAAAGTCGCGAAAAAACCAACAGTGACTCCGCAGACCAGACAGCTGGATTCGCGCAGCGCGAGGTTTTGCGCGCCTTGCGAAGGGATAGCTAGGTCAGGGGCGACATTCATCCGTAGATGATGGCGGATATCGCATTGATCGCGCGGACTTCGCCGGCGGGCACCCCGCATGTTGCATCAGCTTTAAACGCCGCGTTAGATGCGTGCGCAACGAGTTTCTCAACGGGGATGAGCGGTACGGCGCAGGGGCGGTTCGGCGGCAGATGGAACCAGTCGTGCGCGGCGCGGTAATGCGTGTCAATGATATGAACGAAGCGTGCAAAGCGCTTCGCTTCGATAATCAACTGCCAGCCGTCGGCGGTACGCTCGGCGCGGACCGTCAGACCGAGGTCGTGTCGTTCGCGGGCGCGCCGCTCTGGCAGATGAACCGCTTCTGACACGATCTTGCCGCTCGCCGGATCGCGCAGTGTTGCAATCGTGACGTCGTGGGCGCGCGGCCCGAAGCGGTATGCGTGCGTGAAATCGAAGAACTGGCCGAGGTGCCCGGCCGCGCCGATACGCTGCGCGCTGTGCGGCGCCAGTTCGACCGCGCGGCTGGCCGACGCGACCTTGACGCTGCCGTCGCGCAGGCAGACCAGCTCAAGTTGAGCGTGCAACGGCTCGGCACGTTCGTTCAGCAGATGGATATCGAGGCCGTTGAGGCCTTCGTCGATCATGACCACCTGGATGGGTTGCAGCGTCCGCGCGAGGCCGTGCAGGGCGCTTTTAGGCCGTCCTGTGGCGTCGATCAAGCCCCAGCCTGCGCCCGGCTGCAGATCCTGAAGCTGCCAGACCAGCGCGCCGCCGCACGCCGAGCCGGCGCGCCGCCATTCGGCGAATACGTCGCCCATCAGGTCGGCGACCACCGCGCGCGACAGATCCAGGTAGCGCTCAGGGTCTTCGTACCGCAACTGTGCCGGCTCGATGCCGTAGAGCGTCTGAAGATAGTGGTCGCGCACGTCGTCGAAGTCCCAGCCGGCGCCGGGGTCGCGCGGCACGGCTCTTTTCCAGCGCGGATCGTGCAGATGAATCGTGCCCAGCGCGTCGTGCAAGGTGGCGTCGTCCGGCACGTTGGCGAAGGCGAGGCATTCGGCGGCGAAACGGACCTGCGCGCGGCGCACGTCGTCGAGTGGGCGTTGATAGGCGCCGACTCCGTAGTAATGCGTGATGCCCTCGTTAGTCGAAAACGGCCACGCGCCGCCCGAGGGCGAGTTGCTCACATACGGTACGTCTGCGCGCTCGCGCGCGGCGATGGCGGGTAGCTGTTCGGTAAAAAGTGGTTGCGCGCGCATTGAAGCGGGCAGGCCGAACATGGCCGCCTGCTGGTCGACTTCGCTGCCGCCGCACAACACCGCGAGCGATGCGAAGCGCCTTGTGCGGGTCAGAAATTGCGTCGCTTCGCGCTCGATGGAAGCACCGAAGGCGGCATCGGTCGGGTAGTCGAAATTCGCCAGCGCGAAGTCTTGCCAGACGAGGAGGCCGTATTCGTCAGCCAGTGCGTAGAACGCGTCGGACTCGTACACCATCGTGCCGCCTACCCGCAGCATGTTCATGCCGGCATCGCGGGCGAGCGCGAAAGTGTGGCGCAGTTGCGCCTCGGTGCCGGTCAGCGTGACGAGATCCGCGCTGGTCCAGCAGGCGCCACGGCAGAACACCGGTGTGTCATTTACGCGCAATGCGAAGCCCGTACCGTCCGCGCCGCGATCCACTTCGATGCTGCGAAAGCCGATGAATCCCAATGACTGGGATATCGCGTGTTCGTCATCAAGCTGCAACGTCAGAGGATATAGAGTTGGCTCGCCGTGCGTGTGGGGCCACCAGCGTTCGACATGCGGCACACGCACGCTTCCGGTCAGTGTATAGGCATCGTTCCATTGCAAAGACGAAACACAACCGCCGCAATTTAACGTTGCGGTGCACGTGTCGACGTCATGCGGATGCACGAAATGTAGCGTAAGCGAAACAACGCCGTCGTCGTCTTCGAGGCGGTTTGTCAGATCAATCGTGTCGAATGCGTGCGGCGCGTCGCTCAACATTTCAATCGGCCGCCATGGGCCAACTGCCTGCACCGATGGACACCATCCCGGCATATGGCCGAGCAGGGTGGTGCGCACGTTGCGCAAGGTGGGTGGCGTGACGAGCCGTGGCCGCCAGCGGGCACGTGAGCGTTTGGCCGCCAGCGCCGGGGTCAGCGAGCGAAAGCACAGCGCGAGTGTCGCACTGCCGTGCAGTTCGATGTCGAGATCGTGCGCGACGAACATCGAATCCGACTCGATAAGCCTGATGCCGTCGAGCCAGACTTCGGCGAGCGTGGCGAGGCCGTGCAGGCGCAGGCGGCGTTTGCCTGTGCCCGTCAGCGTGAGCCGGTACCAGTGATCGTCGAAGGCAAGCGGCGGCGGATTCGCGGCGTCCAGCAGGCCCGCAGCACGGCGCGCGCTTGCCACCGTACCGGGTACTTGCGCGGCGAGCCAGCCCTGCGCGGGCAAGTCGGCGGGGGAGGCGCATGCGCCGGCCGGCGTGCTGACGCACTGCCAGCCTGTGTCGAGTGGCTGCGGCCAGAGGTCATGGGGTGAGGCAACCGCCGTGATAGCGCCGACAGCGTCATCAACTTCGGCCGCCTCCGGCGTTTTGGCAAAGGTCACCGGAAGCGAGCCGCCTGCATCCGGTACCCGGTCATTCGTCAGCACATCCACGGCGATTTCCTGAAGCTCGAAACGAGCTCGTTACAGCACAAGCGCGGCGAGTGGCGGCAGCGTCTTTTCATAGGCGCTTTCGAGCACGTCGAAGCAGTCTTCACACGAATCGCGGCGTCCGCGCGTGATCGCTCGCACGAGCCTGAACTGCATCACCATCGACTCCGACGCGATACGCTGCGCCGCCTCCGGGATCGCCGCCGGCATGTCGAAGCCTTGCGCGGAGAGCCACAACAGATACTTCGAGAGAAATTCGAAGTTCGCGCCGAGCTGCCGCATCAGGTTGAACGAGTAGGGGTGGAAGAACGCCTCGCCGCGTTCGAGCAGCGTATCGAGATGCGCGGGAAACGCGGCGCGCCACTGCGAGATGGGGTTAGTCAGCGGCCGCCGGTTCAGATGCGCGCACAACAATTCCGCCGAGGCTTCGGCGAGCGCGGTGCCTTCCAGCGCGGGCCGCGCCTGCTTGGCGAATTCAACATACGGAAACAACAGATCGGGCTGCTGCGCGAATTGCGGCAGCTTGCGGAACACGCCGTCGTAGTCTTCGCCGTCGAGCAGGTGATAGCCGGTGTTGTGGAAATAGCCGAGACGGTGTGCCGGGGGATCGATAAAGTCGATCCCCACCGTGGTTTTCGGATGCTCGCGCCGATATGACGTGGCGCGCGTATTCGGCAGGTAATAGCCGTCCACTTCCACCAGCACGGTATGGCCGCGCAAGGTCTGCGCGAGCACGCGGGCTTCGAGCGAGTCGTAGATCGCCAGTTCCTGCACCTGAGTGCCGTACAGCCGCTCGAGGTCTTCGAGTGGAAATTTGAAGAAGGTGAACTGATCGCCTTCGAAGTCCTGCGTGACGGTAAAGCCGAACGCCGCGCGCGGATCGAGCCCGAAGCCATGCAGCAGTTCGATCCACAGGTCGACGTAGCAGTTGGTCTCCTGCCAGACGCGCTCGCCTTGATGCAGCGCGTGCGGTGCGTGCTGGCGCAGCGGCGTGGCAGGCGCGGCCGCGCCGCCCTGAGCCGGCAGGTCGAGCCGGCGGGGCAACGCAAAGGCGGACGGCACGCCCTTCGGCACGGGGATCAGGGATGGATTCATGCGCTATCTCCGGCACCCTGTTCAGCTACCGTGGACGCCGACTGCATGCCCTGCGCCACGCGTGCCTCGGTGTCGCCCCACAGCAGCGCGCGCACGTCGTCGGGCCACGCGTTGACGTCGAGCCCATGATGACGGAATAGCGCCAGCGTGATGCGTTCCATGCCGAAGCCGACGCAGCCCGTGTGCGCCACCGCGCCGTCTTCGCACTCGATCTTCCAGATCGCGCCGAAGTGGTCCATGTGATAGTTGAACGAGAGGCACGCGGTCTTGCCGCGCGGGTCGGCCACCGGAATCAGCAGTTCGAACTTGAGCGCCTGGGCACGCTGGCTATCGGCGACGATCTTGCCGCCGCGGCCGAAGAACGGATCGTTGGCGAGATCCACTTCCATCGGCAGTTGCAGCAGCGTAATCAGCAGCGAGCCGCGTTCGACCCACATCTGCCGGAATGCCATTACCTGTTCGGCGTTGCCGAGGCGCACGTATTCGCGCTGCCGGAACATCTGCATGCGGCCCGGATCGAGCGAGGGTTCGTGGCGGAAGCAATACGACAGCACGTCGATGGTGCGGCCGTCTGCGGGCAGCGGGCCGCGCCGCGCCATCACCGGATAGATCGGATAGCAGGCGGCCGGCGTAAGTACCACGCGGGTCGGTTTTTGCTGCGCCATCCATTCTTCGCTGCGTTCATCGTCGCGCTCGGTCATCGCGTCGTCGAGTGCGCGCAACAGGCGCTGGTGGCCCATGTCGTTGCCGCAGAACGAGTGGATCGTGCCGGCGAGGTTCGGAAAGCTCTTCAGATATTCGCTGTCTTCGAAATCGGTGCGGCGCATGGCGGGCGGAAAGCGCAGCACTTCGGGCTGCTGGTCCGCGCCGAGATGCGTGATCGCCACGTTCAGACGGTCCACCACGTCTTCGAAAACCTGGCTGCGACCGTACAGGCCGTTTTCGCCGGTATCGATCAGCAGGCCCGTGGCCAGCAGTTCGTCGCGGAAAGTCGGCGCCGAAGATTCCGGAGCGGCAGCGGCGAGCGCGGCGGTATCGGTCATCGTGTTCATGTCAGGCTCTCCCCGGGGCGGCAGGACGTTGCGCGAGCAACAGGCTTGCCGTGTTCTGCGCGATACGGTCGTTATTGATCATCAGCGGCGCGGAGTAGAGGTCGCGCAGATGCCGTCCCACGCTGTATTCCGTGCCGTTCTTGTAGCCCGCCATGCCGCAGATCATCAGCACTTCCTGCACGACTTGCAGTGCGGTGGTCGAGATGCTGGTCTTCAGCGTGTTCATGTCGGAAGCGAAGCCGAGCATCGCCGAGAGCGGCGCGTCGGCCTGGCAGCCGCCGTGTTTCGCGTGGTGGGCGGTGCGCGCGGCTTCGAGCGCGACCGACAGGCGCGCCTGCATCATCTGCAGCAGGCCGACCGCTTCGGCGAGGCGCAGGCCGGCCGGCGGAATCGAGCCGGGTTTCGAGCGGGCCTGCGCGCGAAAGAAGGCTTTCGCGCGATTCACCGCGTCGCTGGCGACGCCCGTCCATACCGAAGCCCACAGCGTGTGCGACACCGGCAGCATGGTCTGATCCGCGATATCGGCGAACGGTGTCGGCAGGATCTGCTCGGCGAGACCCGTGGCGACGAGCCGGAAGCCCTCGCTGCAGGTGCCGCGCATGCCCATCGAATCCCAGCCGCCGCGTTTTTCCAACAGCGTTTCTTCACGTAACGCCACGATCAGCACCTGGTCGGCCGCGGCCGACTCGGCGGTGCGGCGCGCGGTGACCAGGATGCCGTCGGCGTGCGCGCCGTACGAGATCGTCGGCGCGAGTTTTTCGATGCGAAAGCGCTGCTGGCCGGGCTCGCCGTCGAGTTCGACCGAGCAGGCGCTGGTGCGCATGTTGCCGCCGATGGTTTCTTCGGAGGTCGCCGAAGCCAGCAGCCATTGATGTTCAACCAGTTGTGCGAGCAACTGCCGGTGCCATGCCGACTCGCTGCCATACGCCTCGATGCAGGCCACCTGGATCTGATGCATTGCATACACCATCGCAGTGGAAGCGCAGCCTTGCGCAAGCGTTTCGCAGATCGCAGCGACATCCGCGAGCGAGAGCCCCGCGCCGCCGAACGCGGCCGGCACCATCGCCGACAACAACCGTTCGCGCTTGAGCGCGTCGAATGCTTCGTGGGGAAAGCGCGCTTCGCGGTCCACCGGATCGGCGAACTGCGCGGCTATGGCGGCGCAGCGCTGCGCCGCGGCGCGCCAGCCCGGTTCGGTTTCCACCGCGCTCAGCACGACGCTTGCGCCGGCGGGTTGTACCGCAGCGGGGTCGGCGAGCGGCGCCGGCACCGCGGCCGTGTCCAGCAGCGGGGCGTTCATGCTGCCGCCTTCGCCTGTTGCAGCTCGGTGACCGCGGTGGCCATCGAATCGATGCTGGAGAACAGCCGGCGCGTCAGCATGCGATCCGGAATCTCGATGCCGAATTCATCTTCGATGGCCAGCATCAGATGCACGGTGGCGAGCGAGGACAGGCCGGCGGCGTACAGATCGGCGTCGTCGGCCAGCGTGTCCGGCGCGACGTCGAGACGGGCCGATTCGGAAAGGATGCGTCGCAGTGCGGTTTTCATGTTGAGGTGCCCCCTTGTTGGTCAACGGTCTCTCGAATGTTGCTGACGTAAAACGAACAGACTTCTTCGCTTTTGGTGTTTATTGCAGCGCGTGGCGCAGGCGCGCGTCTTCGCCGCGCTTGCACGGTGCCCTGAGGGCCGCTTTGGCGGCTTCCAGCTACACCATGTTCTAACGCCTTGTATTTAAGAATTGTCAAAGGCCTGCGTCGGTGCGATGCCGCACGGAAACACGCGTTTCGGGGACGTACCGTGTAGCCATGACAACAGGTCGGCGTGTCGAGCCAGGCCGTCGGAGGCGGCGTGCGATACCGTGCTCGCTGAACTTATTTACCGCTGGGGAACGTGATGAACTGGAAAACGCTGGAATTCGAGCAGCTTTCGGCACGCGAGCTGTATCTGATCTTGCGGGCGCGCAGCGCGGTCTTCGTGGTCGAGCAATCGCACGTCTTTCTTGACGCCGACGGTCGCGACGAGAACGCGCTGCATGTCTTCGCGGTTGAGGATATGGCGCGGCCGATGCCGATCCTGGCCTACGCACGCCTGCAACCCGGCGACGCCGAAGATCCGGAAATCACCATCGACAAGGTGCTGACGAGCCCGCTGCGGCGCGGCGACGGCACCGCCGAAGTGTTGCTCGAACGGGTATTGCAGGCGATCGCCGAGCGTTGGCCGGGGCACGCCGCGCGGGTGAGCGCGCCGCTCGGTTTGCGCGACTTCTACGAGCAATTCAGCTTTCGCAAGACAGAAGGGCCGTACCTCGAACATGGCGTGGCGTTCATCGGCTTGACGCGCCAGGTGCGCGGCAGCCAGCCGCTCTTCGGGACGCGCCGCCGCGAGCGTGACGGCGTGGCACTCGTCAATACGTTTGAGCTCCTGTAATGGTGCGAACACTGATCACGCCTTCCACCCAGGTTGGACTATCGACATCGCCGGGTAAACCGCGTGCGCTGCCTGGTGAGGCGTTTGTGCCTGAGCGGGCCACGCCTCGCGCGCCGGCAGCGCGCCCGCGACGCAAAGGCTTGCGTCATCCGCTGAGCTTGCCGGTGCTCCTGTTTGCCATGACCTTGGGCCTGATCCTTCTGCATCAGGGCGGGCTGGTCGAATATTTCTTTCCGCTCGGCGCGTTCGGCGTGGCGTTGGTGTTGTATTGGCGCTCGCCCGCGCATTACATCGGCTTCGTCTGCTGGCTGTTCTTTCTGACGCCCGAAGTGCGGCGCCTCGCGGACTTCGTCAACGGTTCGTTCAATCAGCAAAGCCCGATCATGGTGGCGACGTTGCTCGCTGTCTCACTCACCGGCCTGACCTTGCTCAAGCATGTTTCGTTGCTTGGGCAACGCCGCGCGGCGCCGCTGGTGCTGATCGTGATCGCGTTGCTCTATGCCTTTGTCGTCGGCATGGCGCAGGTCGGTCCGGCGGCGGCGACGTTTACGCTGATCAACTGGCTGTATCCCGTGATGGTGGCGTTTTACCTCACCGTGACGTGGCGCCACTACCCGGACTATCACCGGGTTCTGCTGAAGACCTTCGTTTATGGCGGACTCCTGATGAGCCTGTACGGCCTGCTCGAGTTCGTTTCGCCGATGCCGTGGGATGCGTTCTGGCTGATCTCCTCGAAGATGCTGTCCGAGGGGCAGCCGGTGCCGTTCGGCATGCGCGTGAGCAGCACGATGAATTCATGCGGCCCCTTCGCGGTGACGCTCATGACGATCCTGCTGATGTCGCTGGCCGCGCGGGGTAAAGCGCGCATCGTGCTCGGATGCGTCGGGGTTCCCGTGTTGCTGCTTACCAGTGCGCGCAGCACATGGGGCGGCTTTGCGATCGCGCTGGTGTACTCGTTCGTCATGCTCGACGGCAAGAGCCGTAGGCGGCTGATGGCCGGCGTGCTCGGACTGGCCGTGGTGGCTGCGCCGCTGATGATGATCGATCAGGTCGCGGAACCGGTGCTGCAGCGCTTGAGCACGATTCAGGACCTCGGCAAGGACGACAGCTACCAGGCGCGCGCGGAGTTCTACAAGTCATTCATGTCGTCGGCGCTCACCGATATCGCCGGCCAGGGGCTCGGTACGACCGGCCTCGGCAGCAAGCTGTCCGACGACACGGCGTCGCAGGCGAGGCTCAATTTCGACAGCGGTCTGATGGAGGTGCCCTTCGTGATGGGGTGGCCGGGCACGCTGCTTTACACCACCGGCATCGTCATGCTGCTGTGGCGCGCGTATCGCGCGAGCCGCCAGCATCCGACCGACCTGCTGGCGGTCTCGGGCGTCGGCGTAGCGGTGGCGATTTTCTCGATGATGGTGTTCATCAACACGCTGACCGCGGTGTCGGGGATGTTTTTCTTTCTCGGCGTGACGCTGCCGGTGATTTCGCTGCGCTACGCACGTGAACGCCACGGTGCGGTCGCTGCGGCTCCGGCGCGATTCTAAAAAAAAGACAGGCAGATGAAGGACAACAGGATGCGGATTTTGATTGTCACCCATGTCGTGCGCAAAAACGATGGGCAGGGACGCGTCAACTACGAGATCGTGCTGGCCGCGCTCGCGGCCGGTCATTCGGTGACGCTGCTCGCCACCGGGGCGGCGCCTGAGCTGGTGCAGCACCCGCGCGTGCGTTTCGTGCAGATCGCAGAAAGCCGGCTGCCGACCAAACTGGCTCAGTACCAGATGTTCGCGTGGCGTTGCGGCGCGTGGATCCGCGCACATCGTCAGGACTTCGATGTGACTCACGTGAACGGCTTTATCGCGTGGGCGCGCGCCGATGTCAATGCGGCGCATTTCGTTCATGACGGCTGGTATCGCTGTGGTTTTTACCCGTTCCGCCTGTGGCGAAGCTTCTACGATGCGTATCAGGTGATCTACACGTTACTGAATATCGGCTGCGAAACATGGGCTTTCCGGCATGCGGAGGTCGTCGTGCCGGTGTCGCATGCGGTCGCCGCCGAGGTCCGCGCGCTGGGCATCGGCCGGGCGCGCCTGCAAGTGATTTATAACGGCGTCGACGTCGACGAATTCGCACCGGGTCCGTCTGAGCGGGCCCGCTTCGGTTTGCCGACGGCACCGTTCATGCTGCTGTTCGCAGGCGACCTGCGCATGTCGCGCAAGAATCTCGACACGGTGCTGCACGCACTCGTGCACACCTCGGCCGACGTGCATCTGGCAGTCGCGGGGATTCTGCACAATAGTCCGTATCCGGCGCTGGTGGCGTCGCTCGGGTTGACGGAACGGGTCCACTTCACGGACATGGTGATGGACATGCCCGCGTTGATGCGTTCGGTCGATGCGTTCGTGTTCCCCTCGCGTTACGAACCGATGGGACTGGTGCTGCTCGAAGCGCTGGCCGCGGGATTGCCGGTCATTACCGTGCGGACCGCGGGCGGCGCCGAAGTGATTACGGCCAGAAGCGGCATCGTGCTCGACGATCCCAACGATGCGACCGCGCTTGCCGCAGCGATCGAACACCTCGCGAGCGATCGCGAATACGCCCACCGGTTGGGGCAGGCGGCGCGTGAAGTCGCCAGAACCTTGAGTTGGCAGGCCATGGCGGAGCGCTATTTGTCGCTCTATGAGCAGGTGCATGCGCGGCGCGCTGCGCAATCGTTGCCGGCCGGCTGTGCGACTGCATCGGTGGACCTATGAGCGCGCCAATCGATTCGCTGCAGATCGGCATGCACTGGTTCAACGAGCGGCCGGGTGGCCTCGATCGCATGTTCAAGGCGCTGATCGATACGTTGCCGGAGCAGGGCGTCAATGTCCGTGGGCTGGTGGCGGGCAGCCCCGGGGTGTTCAATGCGTCGGGTGGCAGTGTGCTGGCCTTCGCCGGCGTAGAGGCGCCGCTCGGCACGCGCCTGTGGGGCTCGCGCAGGCAGTCGCGCGCGCTGCGGGCGGCGAAGATGCCCGACGTCGTCGCCACGCATTTCGCGCTCTACGCGGCGCCGACCGCGGGCCTGTTCAGACACGTGCCGAAGGTCGTGCATTTTCATGGACCCTGGGCGGCCGAGTCGTACCCGGGCGGCGGTGGCGGCTGGTCGCGTGCGATGCGGGTTGCGCTCGAGCGCTTCGTGTACCAGGGCGGCACGCGTCACATCGTGCTGTCGCAGGCGTTCGGGAAGATTCTGCGCGAGACCTACGGCGTGGATGAAGCGCGCATCCGGATCGTGCCCGGTTGTGTCGACGTCGGGCAATTCGATACCCGCGTGACGCAGCGGCAGGCGCGTGAGCGTCTCGGTTTGCCGATGGACCGGCCGCTGCTGTTCTGCATGCGGCGGCTCGTCTCGCGCATGGGACTCGAGGACCTGATCGATGCGATGGCCATCGTCAAGCCGATGCTTCCCGACGTACTCCTGACGATCGCCGGCAAAGGGCCGCTGGAGGCGGAGTTGCAGGCGCGCATCGCCGCGCGCGGGCTCGAGCGTCACGTGCGGCTCGCCGGCTACGTGCCCGACGACAAGGTGCCGCTCTGGTATCGCGCCGCGGATTTGACGGTAGTGCCGACCGTGTCGCTCGAGGGCTTCGGGCTCACAACAATCGAATCGCTCGCCGCCGGCACGCCGGTTCTGGTGACGCCGGTGGGCGGTCTGCCGGAAGCGGTCGCGCCGTTATCGGCTGAGCTGGTGCTGTCCTCGGGCGGATTCAAGGCGATCGGCGAAGGTATTGCCGATGTCCTGCTTGGCCGGCGCGTGATGCCGGACTCGCAGGCATGCCGCACCTATGCCCGCCGCCATTTCGACCGGCCGGTGGTCGCCGCGCAGGTCGCCCGGATTTACCGCGAAGCGATCGACGCGTTCTGACGCGTAAAAGATCATGCGACGCATCACACGCAAAACTTTCGAACGGCTCGTATGCGCCGCCGCGCTGGCGTTGCCGGTGCTCGTGCTGATCGCGGCAAGTGGCCCGGGGGGCGGCACGACACTGGGGCCGGCGCAGACAACCGGGGCCGCGCCGGGTGCAAACTTCGTGGCTTCCGCTAGCAAGCCCGCCGACGAAGTACGCGCCGCCGCCGCGCATCCGTCGCTGTCGTACCGCACTTCGTGGATCGGCAATACCTGGGGCTACGCGGATCATCGCTGGGTGCAGATCGACGTGCAGGCGCTTGCTGTCACGCCTGATGGCGAAGTCTTCACGAACGCACCGTGGGACGAAGGCGGCGGTGAGATCGGCCAGTACCGTAACGGTCAACTGGTTCGCTACGGCGGCGAGTCGCACGGCTGGGGCATGATGGGCGGCGACGCGATCGCCGTGAACGACGAGTACGTGTTCGTCGCGCAAACCGTCGTCAGTCTTGGCAACGAGATGGCGCAACACCGGCGCATGCCGCACGAGGGCGAAGTGTGGACCGGCGTGGCGCGCCGCAGCCGCGCCGATATCCGCGATGGCGTGCCGTTTGCCGGGCAGGTGAGTTGGCCGGGCGGCAACCGTCTGGCGTTTCTGCTGGTCTCGACTTTCTCGAGTAAAGAGGATTACGCGATCCGTGGGCTTGCCGCGGACGAGGCGCGGCTATTCGTGTCGAATCAGCGTGACAACCGCGTTCAGATCTTCGACGCCCAAACCATGCAGGCGGTCGGCAGTTTTCCGGTGCACGAACCGGGCCGTCTCGCGCTCGCGCCCGACGGTTCGCTGTGGATCGTCGAGAACAGCCGCACCGCAGGCGCCGAGCGCGTGGTCCATCGTGCGCGCAATGGCGCGCGCCTGGGCGAGCTCGCCTTGCCGCCAGGCGTGGTGCCAGCGGATCTGACGGTCGACACCCGCGGGCGGCTGCTGATCGCCGACAACGGCGTGCGCCAGCGGATCCTGGTTTTCACGGCGAGTCCTGACACAGCGGCATCCACCGCCGCGCAGCCGGGCGCGGGCATGCACCTGTCGGCGAGTTTTGGGGAAGAGGGCGGCATTTATGCCGGCCGCGCCGGTGCGCCGGGGCCGCGGCGTTTCAATGGATTAACCGGCGTCGGCGTGGACCGGGCCGGCAACCTCTACGTGTCGATGAACGGTGCGGGACCGCGTCCCATCGGCACGGGGCCGAGTACCTACGACGGTGCGCTGATCGAGAGCTATGCGCCCGACGGTACGCAGCGCTTCAGTCTGCAAGGGCTGCTGTTCGTCGATGGGGCGCAGTTCGTCGATGGCGAGCCGCCCTCGGTCTATAGCGGCAGCAAGCGCTTCACACTCGACCTGACACGCCCGGTCGGCGAGGAGTGGTCGTACGCCGGCTACACCGCCGACCGTTTCCGCTATCCCTATGATCCGTATTTCCATCTCTACCTCGGCGGCCAGCGCGGCATGCCGCTCGTGCGCGATGTCCACGGACATCGGCTGCTCTATACGACGGACATGTATTCGTCGTATCTGCGCATCTATCGCTTTACAGCCGATCGAGAGACGGCGATTCCTTCGGGTCTGTTCGCGCAGTCGCACATCGACGGCGCGTGGCCGCCCAACCAGCCGGCTCAAGGCGAATGGATCTGGCGCGACGCGACCGGCAAGGGCGATTTCTCCGCCGGCGCGTTCGACCAGAACACCGGCAGCACCGATGCGCCGCAGATGCGCGCGTGGTGGGTCGATAGCCATGGCGATATCTGGCAGGGCACGGAGTCGCAGGGCATCCGCCTGTTTCCTTTAGAGGGTTTCGACCGGGTCGGCAATCCGATCTACCGCTACGCCGCGATGCGGCAGTATCCGCCGCCCGCGCCGTTCTACCGCATCGCGCGCCTGAATTATTTCCCCGCTGACGACACGATGTTCATCTCCGGGTCGACACCGGCGCATCCATTTGTTCAGGACAACTGGAATAGCGCGGGCTCGCAACTGGCGCGTTATGACCACTGGAAGAGCGGCAAGCCGGTGCTGCGCTACATCATCGGCTTGCCCGACCGTGGCGCGCCCGACTGGTCGTCGATCAGCGGCTTCGCGGTCGCGGGCGACTACGTTTTCGCCATCGAAACCCGCACCGCGATCGTGCGCGTCTACGACCGGGATACCGGACGCGATGTCGGCCGGCTCGAACCGGGCAAGGAAGTCGGTTCGACGAGCGGCTGGATCGATGTGCCGATGCCGCTGACCGCTCATCGCCTCGCGTCGGGCGAGTACCTCGTGCTGGTCGAGGAAGACGCACACGGCAAAGCGCTGATGTATCGCTTCACGCCACAGACGGCGCCGCTCGCCGCGGCGCCCCCTCACTCAACGGATGTTGCGCAGACTCCATGAAAATCATCCATCTCGCCAATCACGCGCAAAGCGTCGGCAACGGTATCGTCAACGTGATGATCGACCTTGCCTGCCTGCAGGCGCGCGCCGGCCACGACGTCACGGTGGCGTCGGCGGGCGGCGGCTTCGAAAACCTGCTGGCGCGGCACGGCGTGCGTCACGTGCTGCTTCCCCAGTCGCCCAGGCCGTCGCGTGTGCCGGGCATGGTGGCGGGCTTCAGACGCCTTGTCGCGCAGGTCGATCCCGACGTGGTGCACGCGCACATGATGACGGGCGCGCTGATTGCACGCCTGAGCGCGCTGCGGCGGCGTTTCGTGCTCGTCACGACAGTGCACAACGCGTTCCAGCGAAGCGCCACGCTGATGCGCGTCGGCGATCACGTGGTGGCGGTCAGCGACGCCGTAGGGGTGGAGATGGTGCGGCGAGGTATACCCAGGACGCGCCTGAGCGTGGTGCGCAACGGCACGATCGGCACGCCGCGCCTCGCCGGCATGCCGGTTCCCGCGGCGCCGCAATTGGCGCATCCGTGCGTCGTCACGGTGTCGGGCATGTATGAACGCAAGGGCATCGGCGATTTGCTGCACGCCTTCGCGTTGCTGAGCAAGCGCGTGCCGGACGCGGTGCTGTATCTCGTTGGCGATGGTCCCGACCGCGCCGCGATGGAAGCACTCGCCGGGCAACTCGGGATTGCCGGGCAGACGCACTTCGAAGGCTTTGTTGCCGACCCGCGTGCTTACCTCGCGCAGGCCGACGTGTTTGCGCTGGCATCGCACTACGAAGCGGCCGGGCTGGTGCTGTGCGAGGCGCGCGAGACGGGACGCGTGATCGTAGCGACCCGGGTGGGCGGCATTCCCGAAATGCTGGATGACGGCGAGGCCGGTCTGCTGGTGCCGGCTCACGACCCGGTCACGCTGTCAGAGACGCTCGGGCTACTCCTGACCGATCGCGTTGCGCATGCGGCGCTGGCTGCGCGGGCGGCGCAAAACCTCGACACGTTCAGCGTGCAGCGGGTGAGTAACGGCTATCTGTCGATTTACGAACGTACGTTGGCACGTTGCCAGCCGCGCCGCTTTGCGACCATTGCGACGCGCAGCGGCAGTGTGCCTGGTATCGCCACGGCCACGCTCGCGGTGCCGGATGCCTTACACAAGCCTTGAAAAAGCGGATCGCCATTTGAAATGCACCCCAAAAGTTGGACACCGATTCAACCTTTGGCGTGCAGTTCAATTCGTGGCCCGCTTCAACTCCCTGTTTCACCTCCCGCTGCAACCGCTCGACTAACTCGCCGACAGCGTCACGCGCGTCCAGAGTTTGTAGACGACACTCCTGAGTTCGCTGGACCCATGCAGCGACATGCCCAGATTCGCCGCCGCCATGACAAGTGCCGCAGCGATGAGCGTCGGCAACGCGGTGATCGATTCGGAGAGCACCAGCGCGACGACCAGGAACGCGAGATGGACCACCATATTGCGCACGATGGACCAGACATGCAGTCGCGCAAACCATAGCAGCACGGCATAGTCGAACAGCGACTTCGTCACGACGACGACGCCCGCGCCCATGATCCCGAACCAGTGAATCCCGCACCACAGCGCGCCGGCGAACACCGGCAGTTCGAGCCAGTTCACGCTCGCGATATAGGCCGGATTGGTCTGCGCCTGAATCAGAATGCCCAGAATGCCCGACTGGCCACCCAGCCACACGCCCAGCACGAGCACGCTGGCAACCGGCGCTGCGGCCGCGACCGCCGGCCCCAGCCATAGCGTCAGAAAAGGCTTGAGCGCGAACAGCGCGACGATCACGCACGGCGTGAAGGCGCCGTTCAGAAAGGCGAGGGCGCTATGCGCAAGGGCGTCGGCGTCGGCGCGCGAGACGGCTGACAGGCGCGGGAAGAGCGTGCGCACCATCGCAATCGGCAGCAGGTTAAGGCGCGTGATGAGGTTCTGCGGGGTCGCATAGTAAGTAACGAAGCGCGCGCCCAGCAGCCCGCCGATCAGCACCCGGTCGAGTGTCGACGCGATCATGTTGGCGCCCGAGAACATCAGCATCCAGCGGCCATAGCGAAAGAGTTCGGCCATCACGCGCCATTGCGGCATCCGCACGCGGCGAATGCCGATCGCGCGGAACGCCGCCGCGCCGAGCAGCACACCGGCGATCAGACGGGCCACCACCGCGGCGGGAATCACCACCGCCAGCGAGGGCGAGAAGCAGAAGATCGAAGCGAGTGGCAGCAGCTGGAACAGCGCCGTACCGAGCGTCTGGTTGATATTGAAGCTGGTGAAGCGTTCCACCCCGTTGATGGCGCCGGCAAAGACCCACGAGACGTTCGCGATCGGCACGGCCACTGCGATCCACGGCAGGCTCGCCATCACCTCGCGCTGAAAAGCCGGCTCGATCTTCACGCCGTGCGTAATGTAGAGAAACGTGCCGAGGTAAACCAGCACGCCACCCACGATGCCGGTCCCCAGATTCATGAACCACGCGCTCCAGAAGATGCGCTCGATCGAGTCGTCATTGGCGGCGCGCGCCTTGGAGATCTGATTTTCGGTGGCGAGACTCGTGCCGAGATCGAGCACGCTGAAGTAGCCGATGAGCGCCCACACCAGATTGATGACCCCATAGCGCTCGACACCCATCAGGTGGATATAGGCAGGCACGGTGACGAGGGAGATGAAGGTCGGAGCGATTGCTCCTGCAAAATTGATGAAGATGTTCTTGACGATACTTCTTTCCATGGTGCGCTTTTCCGGCGGGTGAAGTCATTGGATGGTGTGGTCGATCGTCGATGCTGTCGGTGCGCAGCCGCACCCAGCAGCGCGCTTGAAACGAGGGCGCCGGCCTGTCGTATGCACTCGATAGTGCACCTTCGCCCTTTGCGGATGTGTGGGTGGCCGTACAGATAATTAGGGTCCGGCAGGGTTAAATGAAATCCGTTACGATTTTCGGAGCCCCCATGATTGAGACCACGAACGAGGCCGGGCAGGGTAGCGGCAGCGAATTGACCGTGCGTCTGATCTCCATCTGCATTCCGAGCTGCAATCGGCCCGCCTTGCTCGAACAGGCCATCGAGAGCTGCCACGCGCAGACGTATGGCGAGTTTGAAATCGTCATCGGTGACGACTCGAACGACGACCGCGCGCAGCAGGTGGTGGAGCGGTGCCGCTTGCGCAGCACGCGGCCGATCCCGATTCGTTATGAACGCAATGTGCCCCGCCTCGGACAGGCGGCCAATGTGAACCGGCTGTTCGCGCGCGCGCAAGGCGCGCGGCTCGTGCTGCTGCACGACGACGATCTGCTTGAGCCGGACGCACTGACCTGTCTCGACGCGTGCTGGCACGCGTATCCCGAGTTGACCGCGGCGTTCGGCAAACAGCACGTTATCGCCGACGACGGCACGCCGCGGCCGCAAGCCACTGAACGTCTGAACCGCGATTATCTGCGTGTGCCTGAACGCGCCGGCCGCCTGCCGGTGCCGGCACTGGCAGGGATCGACCAGATGTTTCCGAATAACGGCTATCTGGTGGATACGCTGGCCGCGCGCCGGATCGCGTACCGCGCGGCGGCCGAGGTCGGCGAAGCGTGTGACTTCGATTTTGGCTTGCGGCTCAGCGTCGATGCGGTCGCGATCTGTTTCGTGAATGAGTTCGTGTCGGTGTCGCGCGAAACGGCGCTATCGATATCGACTCACGCGTTGCCGGCGATGCACGCGTTCGCGCAATTGCGCGCGAGCAGCGTGCCCGCCGCCGCGCAGGCCGCGCGCGAGGACGCGCTGCGGCGCGTGGCGCCGCGCGCCGCATCCGCCTATGCGCGCGCCGGCGAATCAGCCGCCGCATGGCGTGTGCTGCTGTCGCGGCATTACCCGATGCGCGACCGGCTGCGCGCGCGGTTTTTCTATCACGTGCTGCTTGCCACCCGCTCGACCTTTGCCTTGCGAGCGCCGCACGGCAACTGAAGGGATCGTCAAGTTGAAGCGAGTCGGCCATCTCGGCGTGTCAATCAGCAAGCCGCATAAGCATCGGTGTCCGACCTAATGTGGGAGGACGTACAGATGAAGCAGACGGCGTTTGTTGTAGTGATCGAAAGCGGAAATATGCGGTGAGGAGCCTAGCGTGAGGCCAGTATTGTTCGATGGCCGGTTCGGATGGTTGCATCCGGCGGAGGGGCCAGGTGGCGTGGTGCTGTGTTCCCCGTTCGGGTACGACGCACTGTGCACCTATCGCGGCATGCGGCGGCTGGCCGAGCGGCTTGCCGCGCGCGGCATGCCGGTGCTGCGGTTCGACTATCCAGGCACCGGCGATGCGGCGGGCGAGGCGAGCGAGCCCGGCCGCTGGCGCGCGTGGATCGACAGCATCAAGCAAGCGGTGGCGCTGCTGCGTGAGACCACCGGTGTCGAGCGCGTGACCCTGTGCGGGCTGCGGCTCGGCGGCACGCTCGCGGCGCTCGCCGCTCAGGAACTCGGCGGCGTGGATGGGCTGGTGATGCTGGCGCCGGTGTTGTCGGGCAAGAATTATCAGCGCGAGTTGCGGGCGCACTACCGCAAGTGGCTGCTGATGCCGGCCGCGATGGATTGCGAAGCCGAGCCCGATACCGACGCATTCGTCGAAGCATACGGTTTTCGTCTCTATAGCGACACCCTAGAGAGCTTGCGCGCAGTCGATTTGCGGCGCGATGCCGCGCGGCCCGCCGAGCGTGTGCTGGTGCTCGATTCCCTGGACCCCGCGCGGGTCGACGCGCTGGTTGCGCATTATCGTGAACAGGGTATGCAGGTAGAGCGGCAGTCGTTCGACGAATACGGCAAGTTCATGATGGAGTCGCTCGATAGCGCGATTCCGCGGGCGGCGTTTCAATCGATCGAAGACTGGCTGGCTGGCGCTGCCGGTGACCCGGTTGCGCGTGAGCGCCTGACTGCCGGGAGCGGCGCGGACGGTATGGCGGATTGCCTTGCTGACCAGGTGTCGGGCCATATGGCGGAGCGCCTCGATGACCACACCACAGGACACATAGTCGAACCGGGCGTCGTCGAAACGCCGGTGTGGCTCGAGGGTGGCCGGATGTCCGGCATCTATTGCGTACCTGTATCGCGTTCTGACGCTGAAGCACCCGCAGTGCTGATGGTGAATACCGGTGCCGTGTCGCGCATCGGCAATGCGCGACTCAGCGTGCGCTGTGCCCGACGCCTCGCGCGCCAGGGTATCGCATCGCTGCGTGTCGACCTTGGCGGTCTGGGCGACAGCCAGCCATCGCTCGACGCGGTGAGTCTCGATGCTCTGTACGCGCAAGCGGGTGCCGACGATGCCGCGTGCGCGGCGCGCTGGTTGACGGCGCAGGGACATCGCGGCGCAGTGCTGCTCGGCATCTGCGCGGGGGCCTTCGTCGGTCTGCATGCCGCATCGCGTGAACCGGCGGTGATCGGCGCCGTGCTGGTCAATTTGCAGAAGTTCACTTGGCAGAACATCTGCGATGAACACGGCAAGCCGACCGTTCCCGTCGCCGCTTTCGGCTCGACGCGCAACTACTTGCGCTCGATGTGCCAGCCGCGCAAATGGCTTCGCGTCGTGCGCGGGCAGACGGGCGGATTGCCGGTCGCGCGCGAGTTGGCGGCGCGCTTCGCGGCCAGGTTTGGCGCGACGCTCGCCGACCGGATCGAACGCATCTGCGCAATGCAGCTGGGATCGAAGGACGAGCAACGCCTCTTCACCGCGTTGCACGCGCGAGGCGTCCATACGCGTCTTTTCTACGGTGTGCTGGACGAGGGCGTCGAGGAGCTTGAACGTTACTTCGGTGCGCGCGGCGGACGGCTGCGGCGCTTCGGCCGGATTGGGGTGACGTTTTGCGAGCGCACCGACCACGCGATTCTCTCGGCCCGTGCGCAGGAAAACGTGATGTCATACTTCGAGGATTTCTTTGCAAACACCTTTGGCGAGGGCCATCAGCCGGAACCATCCATTGCCGTCGAACCGCTCCACGCGCGGCTTGGCTGGCGGCATGCGCGCGCCACACAGTGGCTTCTAAAACGTGCGCGTGCGCTTCGTCTATCAGGGGAAGCGCAATGAACACGCGACGTCATGTCGATGCAGCGAACCGCTTGCGCACCAGTGCGCAAGCACGCTGGTTGTCGATCCGACGCACCCCCACTGAGATGGAGTAAGCCATGAGCAGCCAATCCGAGCTGGACCGCATCAACCGTGTCGCATGGAATTCGCCGGACGCCACTCGCGTATTCACGATCGAGAAGACCTTCTCGGACCCTGGCGAACAGGCCGCGTTCGAGTGGCTTGCGCCGCGCTGCGTCGGCGAGCCCTTGCTCGATATCGGCATCGGCACCGGCCGCACGATTCCGCTGATGACATCGATCTCGAACGATTACATCGGCGTCGACTACACGCTGAAGCTGCTGGAGATCGCGCAATCGCGCTATCCCGGGCTCGACTTGCGGCATATGGATGCGCGCGATATGTCGGCGCTGCCATCCGGGCATTACGGGCTCGCGGAGTTCAGTTGGAACGGCATCGACTGTGTGGACTACGACGATCGCGTGACGATTCTCGAAGAGATGTACCGCGTGGTGCGGCCCGGCGGTTATGTGCTGTTTTCTTCGCACAACCGCGGCGGCCCGGGTTACCACGAGAACATCTGGCAATTGCTGCCGCACTTCACCTTTAATCCGCTCAAGCTCGGCTGGCGCACGCTGCGTTCGATGCGGCACTTTCAGCTCGGCACGCTGAACTATATGCGTAACGTAAAGCTGAATCACGACTACGGCGACTACGCAGTGAAGACGGCGGCGGCGCACAACTTCGGCATTGTGATCGTCTATACGACGCTGCGTGAGCAGCGCCGGCAACTCGCGCAGATCGGCTTTGAGAGCAGCGCGGTATTCGGCAGTTGCGAAGGCAACCGTATCGCTGACGACGTGGAAATCAGCGACACGTGGTGGTTTCACTTCATTGCGCGCAAACCGCTTGCCGCGCGCTGTTTCGATTGACCGCCGTTGATCGGGCGAAGGCGGTGCGCCACGCGCATTGCACACAATAAAAGCACTAACAGACCAGATTGAACATAACGGGAATCGCACATGAATCGCATCGTTGAACCAGGCAATCCGATCGTGTCGGCTGCGGGTGTCACCGGAAAGGCCACGCGTTTGTGCGTCCAGCCGGTGATTCTCGCGGGTGGATCCGGCACGCGGCTATGGCCGTTGTCGCGCGAACGTAATCCGAAACAACTGATCGGCCTGATGGGCGGTGAATCGCTGCTCGAAGCGACCTTGCGCCGGATCGACCTTGCGTTCGCCACTGCGGGGCACAGTGCGACGGCGGCTGAGAGGCCGACTGAGAGGCCAACCGCGGCCACGCTGAGCATGGGCACGCCGCTCGTGATGTGCTGCGAGGACCTGCGCCTGCAAACGCTCGAACGGCTCGAGCAGTGCGCCCGGCCGGTGCGGATGGTGCTCGAACCGGTGCCGCGCAATACCGCGCCGGCGCTGACCGTTGCGGCGTTGGCCGCGCGCGCGGCAGCCGCGGCCGGCGACGATCCGATCCTCGTCGCGTTGCCGGCGGACCATCTGATTGCCGATCATGCGGCTTTCGGCGCGGCGCTTGCAGAAGCGCTCTCTCACGCCGCGCGCGGGGCGATCGTGACGCTCGGCGTGCCGCCGCAGCGCGCGGAAACCGGTTACGGCTATATCCGCACAGGTATGGCGCTCGGCGCGCGCGGGGCGCGTGCGATCGAACGCTTCGTCGAGAAGCCCGATGCGGAACTCGCCGGACGCTATGTCGCCTCCGGCGAGTACTGGTGGAACAGCGGCATGTTCGTGGTGCGCGCGTCGGTGTGGCTCGCGGCCATCGAGTTGTGCCGGCCCGCGATCGCGGCGGCTTGCGCGGCGGCTTTCGAGCATGCCGCCGTGGATGGCGACGGCACGCTGCATCTGGCGCGTGAAGCGTTCGCTGCGTGTCCTTCCGACTCGATCGACTACGCGGTGATGGAGCGCGTCGCCATCGACGCTCGCCTCGCCGGCGTCGCGGTGCCACTGGTCGCGGGTTGGTCGGACGTGGGTGCCTGGGATTCGGTATGGGAAGCGTCCGATAAGGACGCGTGCGGCAACGTCGCGCGTGGCCGCGTGATGTTCGAGGACTCGACCGACAGCTTCGCGCATTCCGAGGGGCGCCTCGTCGCGTGTGTCGGCGTGAGCGGCGTGGTGGTGGTCGAGACCGCCGACGCGGTGCTGGTCGCCGCGAAAGATCGCGTACAGGACGTCAAGGCGATCGTCAGCCGCCTGAAGGCGGAGCAGGGCGCGGAGGTGCAGGAGCATCGCAAGGTCGGCCGGCCGTGGGGCTTTTACGACTCGCTCGAGCGCGGGGAGCGCTTCCAGGTGAAGCGCATCGTCGTCAAGCCGGGCGGGCGTCTGTCGTTGCAGATGCATCACCATCGCGCGGAACATTGGATCGTGGTGCGCGGCACCGCGCGCGTCACGCGCGGCGATGCGTGTTTCCTGCTCTCGGAGAATCAGTCGACGTATATTCCGCTCGGCGTCACGCACCGGCTCGAAAATCCGGGCAAGACGCCGCTTGAAATGATCGAGGTGCAATCAGGCGGCTATCTCGGCGAAGACGACATCGTGCGCTTCGACGATCAATACGGCCGCGATCAGGAGAGCGGCCATGCAGGCGCGGGTACTTCACGCTGACGCACAGCAGGCGGTGCGTGCCGCGACGTTGCAGGACCCTGTGGCCTGCAGCGCAGGCGGCGCGGCCGGTTCAGGTACTGCCTGCGCGGGCACGACCGCTTTGAGTGCGGCGGCCTCAAACGCAGCAGACCTGAACGTGGCGAGCTTCGACGAGCGCCGTTTCCGCCATGCGCTCGGGCGTTTTGCCACCGGCGTCGTGGTGATTTCGACCGGCAGTGGCGACGGGATGCATGCGATGACCGCCAATGCCTTCATGTCGGGTTCGCTCAAGCCGCCGCTGATCGTCGTGTCGGTCGGGCACCGCGCACGCATGCACGAGCGTCTGATGAACAGCGCGAGGTTCGGTGTGAGTGTGTTGTCCGACACCCAGGAACCCCATAGCCGCCACTTCGCCGGTGAGCCGCAGGGCCGGCTTGCGCCGCGCTTCGCGCCGGTGGACGGCTTGCCGGACGTGGTGCTGCTCGAACACGCCGCCGCCCGTTTCGCGGCGCGCATGGTGGACCGGCATCCGTGCGGCGACCACACGCTTTTCGTCGGTGAAGTGCTGGTGTTCTCGCTCGACGAACACGCGCCGCTGATCTTTTTTGGCGGGCGCTATGGATCGGTGGCCAAGCCGTTCGAGGCGCCGGTGACAATGCCGGTCGGAACGCCGGTCACGATCAGCCCGCTGCTGAAGCGGTGAGTGCGCCGGATTTCCTTTCAATTTGCCCGCGATTTTTTCGCATTCTTTTGCCGACGATGCTCGGCCCCTGAAGCGCCGCATCGTTGCGCAAGTGCTTTCGCGCCTGTCCGGAACCGTCCAGGGCGTGTGGATCAGACAAATCGATTCGCTACGTGCGTCTTCGCACTATGCAAATTTCGCAACGCAGGCACGCTTGAGACGCAAGCTTATGGCCCGTCAAAACATGCGGCGTTACATGAACGAAACAATTCTTCAGAGGGATAACCCTCTCAGGACGTTTCCCAACTGGCGCAACCGTTTCGAAGCTAGCAACGTATCGTAAAAGAACAACGACACCTGGATAAAACGACACATGAGGGCTGCTTGATCAACAGGCTACGCGGGGGCAAACACCGCTTCGGGGAGAGTGTCAAAATGGAACAGGCAAACAAGGATCGATCGCTGGTCAGCAAAGTCATGGATGGACTCGTGACCGGCATTGTCGAAGAGAAGTACGGCGCCATCCTGCCACCGCAGGACGTGCTGTCGAAGGAATTCGACGTCAGCCGCACCGTCATGCGCGAGGCGCTGTCGATGCTGCTCGCGCGCGACATGCTGGACGTGCGGCCCAAGATCGGCACGCGCATCCGGCCGATGAGCGATTGGCGCATGATCGACGAGGACGTCGTGAACTGGCGCTTTCGCGCGAAACCCGATCCGCTGTTTCTGCGCGACGTGATCGAGTTTCGCATCCTGATCGAACCGCGTGCTTCGGCGCAGGCGGCCGCGCGGGGCAGTGCGGCCGACATCGCCGCGATTCGCGAGGCGTTCGACGCGTTCCGCGTGATCCGGCCGGGCGAGGCCGGCTATCAGGCCGCCGACGAACTGTTCCATGCCCGCATCGTGGTGGCGAGCGGCAATCAGTTCTTCAAGCAGATGGCGGCCATCATTCGCGGCGCGCTGTCGACCGTCAACCCGATCGTCAATCAGAAGGACGGGATGTGGGAGAAGGCGGTGAGCACGCATCAGCGCGTGGTCGAAGCGATCGAACGGCGCGATCCGAAGGAAGCGGAACTCGCCTCGCTGGCGATGATCGACTACACCACGGAAGAGCTCGGCAGCAACTTTACGCCGGAGCCCCCGGTGCGCTGAGCGCGGCCGCTACCAGTAGCAACTGGGGGTGCCTTCCTGCGGGACCTTGCATAACGAACGGCGCGACAGCATGCCTGCGCATGCGCGCGTGGCTTGCGTCACAATAGCGCCTGTTCTGAACTGCACGGACTCGAAGGAACGATGACAATTGCACTGCAAGAAGCCCCTGGGGGCGGCGTGATTCGCTGGGGGATCGTCGGGACGGGCCGCATTGCCCGTCGCTTCGCTCTTGGACTCAATCATGTGCCGCAGGCGTCGCTGAGCGCGCTGTGGTCACGCCGCGCCGAACCGGCCATGGCCTTCGCCGGGGAATTCGGCGGCGAGGTGTGCGCGAGTTTCGACGCGCTGCTCGCGAGCGGTATCGACGCGCTTTATATCGCCACCGTCCAGGACAGTCACGCCGATTACGCGATCGCCGCGCTTAAAGCCGGTCTGCACGTGCTGTGCGAAAAACCCGCCACCATCAACAAGCCGCAACTCGAGCGTGTACTCGAGGTCGCGCGCGCCGAGCAACGGCTTTTCATGGAAGCCATGAAGCCGCCGTTCTATCCGCTGTACAGAAAGTTGCGCGCGCATCTGGATGCCGAGCCGATCGGCGAGGTAGGTCTCGTGCGCGCCGGCTGCTCGGTGCCGGGCGTGCCGGACGATCATCCGTCGCTGTCGTTCGAGCATGCGGGCGGCGCGCTGCTCGATATCGGCGTCTACGAGATGTTTCTCGCGATCGACTGGCTCGGTGCGCCGCGTGAGGTACAGACGCTCGGACGGCTCGGCTCGACCGGCGTCGATACGTTCGCGAGCCTGAACAGCCAGCATGAGCGCGGCATCGCTCAGTTGTTCTGCGGACTCGACCTGCACGGCAAGGGCGACGCGTTGCTGATGGCCACGAGCGGCCATGTCACGATTCATGAACCATGGTGGAATCCGGCGCGCGCGACGATCCGGTACGCCGACGGTCGTGTGGTCGAGCTCGACGAGCCGTTCGAAGGCGGCGGTCTGAACTACGAGACCGCGCATTTCTGCGAGCTGATTCGAGCGGGGCAGATTGAGAGCCCGCTGATGCCGCACAGTAAGTCGTTGCAGATGATCGAGATGGCCGATGCGGCGCGTGCTGCGTTGGGGCTCAAGTTCGCGGGGGAGTGAGAGTCCGTCGCCGCGTTGCTTCCCGCGGCGGTGGTACGATTTGCGCGGGCGCGCGGACTCGAACAAAAAGGGCCGCGTACCCACAGCTTTCGATCACCTTCCACTGGAGCCGCCTGCGATGCGCATGCTTGGAAAACTGTGGCGCGACAACAAGAGCCTCGTCGCCTTTCTGTTCCTGATGGTGCTGTTTCGCAGCGCCGTGGCCGACTGGAACGTCGTGCCGAGCGGCTCGATGTTGCCGACGATTCGCGAAGGCGACCGGATTTTCGTCGACAAGATGGCCTACGATCTGCGCGTGCCGCTCACCCATATCACGATCGCGCATCTGCACGATCCGCAGCGCGGCGACATCGTCACGATCGATTCTTCGGCCGCGCATGAATTGATCGTCAAGCGTCTGATCGGCTTGCCCGGCGACAGCGTCGCGATGCGCGACAACGTGCTGTATGTGAACGGCGTGCGCGCACGTTATCAGCCGCTGAAACTCAAGCCGTTGCCGGGCGATGCGACATCCCCCGGCGACTATCTGACCGAACGCTTCGACGGCGTTACGCACACGGTGCGGCTTGCACCTGAGGCGCCGAGTCCGCGCAATTCGTTCGGTCCGGTGCTCGTGCCGCAAGGCGAGTATCTGATGCTCGGCGACAATCGCGACAACAGCGCCGACTCGCGTTACTTCGGTTTCTTTCCGCGCAAGGAACTGATGGGCCGCACGCGTCACGTCGCGTTTTCGCTCGACCCGGATCACTTCTACAAACCGCGCTTCGAGCGCTTCGGAGCGCCGCTGGATGCAGCGGCGCTAGCTGCCAGCCGGTAGGTTGGCGGGGAGGTGTGGAGGCTCTTCAGTGGCGCGACGGCAGCGCCAGGCGCTTTTCGTACCAGTGCTGCACCCACTCGAGCACCTGGCACAGCACCCAGTAGACCGCGGCTGCCGCGAGGTACAGCGGCAGCGGCTGATAGGTCGACGCGATGATTTCCTGCGCGCTGCGCAGCAACTCGGTCACGGTAATCACCGACACCAGCGACGTATCCTTGATCAGGCTGATCAAACTGTTCGACAGACTCGGCACGGCGATGCGCAAGGCCTGCGGCGCGATCACGTAGCGTAATGTCTGACGCCGCGAGAGCCCGAGGCTATAAGCGGCCAGCCACTGGCCGTTGGGAATGCCGAGAATCGCGCCGCGCATGCTCTCCGACAGATACGCCGCCACGTTCGCCGACAACGCGATCACGCCCGCAGGCGTGGGGTCGAGCGAAATACCGAGACTCGGCAAGCCGTAATAGATCACGAAGATCTGCACCAGCAGCGGCGTGCCGCGGAACACGCTCACATAAACGCGCGCGATCCAGTTCAACGCGCGGTTGTGGCTGACGCCCATCACCGCGAGCACGGCGCCGGCAAGCAGGCCGAAGATCATCGACAGAACCGCGAACTTGACCGTCAGGACGGCGCCCTGTGCGAGCACAGGAAGCGATTGGACGAGCAGGGAAGTGGTGGACATGAGCGGTGGGTAAGGTTGACGCGCAAAGTGCACATGGGGGCACATCATGGACAAAAGCGAAGGGCGGCATCGTCGACGATGCCGCCCCTCGTTTCATCCGGCGTGCGTTACTTGATCGGCTTGCTGACGTCGATGCCGAACCACTTGTCCGAAATCTTCGAGAACGTGCCGTCCGCTTCGAGCTGGGTCATCGCGTCGTCGATCGCCTTGGCGAACTTCGGGTTGCCCTTCCTGAACGGAATGCCAGACGGGTTGCCCGCGCCGACCGTCGCGCCCGTGCGCAGCGGCAGTTGCGAGTTCTTCATCAGATACGCGAGCATCAGGCGGTCGTTCAGCGCCGCATCCAGACGGCCGGAGGCCAGATCGCGCAGGTATTCAGGCGCGCCCGGGTACGTCTTCACGTCGATGCCCGGCACCGACTTCGCCATGTCCATGTAGTTGGTGCCCAGACCGACGCCGAGCTTCTTGCCCTTCAGATCGTCGAGCGATTTGAACTGGCGCGTGTCGTCCTTGCGCTGGATCAGTTGCGCGGCCGAGTACGTGTACGCCGGCGAGAAGTCGAGTGCCTGCTTGCGTGCGTCCGTAATGCCGACCTGGTTGACGATCACGTCAAACTTGTTCGCCTGCAGACCGGCGATGATGCCGCTCCACTCGGTCGTGACGAATTCCGGCTTCACGCCGAGCTTGGCCGCAACGGCCTTGGCGATGTCGACGTCATAGCCGACCAGTTCGCCCGACGGCGCTTTCGAATTGAACGGGGGGAAGGTGCCTTCCAGGCCGATGCGCAGCGTGCCGCGTTGTTTGACCTGGTCGAGCAGGTCGTCCGCGTGGGCGGTGACCGCGGTGAACGACGCGCCGATCAGGCCGGCGACGAGCATCTTTTTCAGCAAGCCAAATTTCATCGAGTTCCTTTTTTGTTCGTCTGGCGTTTTAACAGACGAAAGCATAACAAAGCAGACTATCGAAACCTAAATATCGTTTGTTTATGTCTATATTACGGAGGCGGGTCACGGGCGGCTTAGCGCAGCGCCTGCGCGCATTCAGCCACCAGCGCGGGTCCGCGATAGATGAAGCCGGTATAGAGCTGCACCAGCGAAGCACCTGCCGCGAGCTTGGCGCGCGCATCTTCGCCCGAGAAAATCCCGCCCACGCCGATGATCGGCACCGTTTCGCCGACTTCGGCGCGCAGCTTGCGGATCACTTCGTTCGACGCGTCGAACACGGGCTTGCCCGACAGGCCGCCGGCTTCATCGCCGTATTGCATACCGGTGACGGCGGTGCGCGACAGCGTGGTGTTGGTGGCGATCACGCCTTCGAACTTGTGGCGCAACAGCGTATCGGCGATCGATTTGATCTGCTCGTCGTCGAGATCCGGCGCGATCTTCAGGGCGAGCGGCACCAGCTTGCCGTGCATGTCGGCCAGACGCTGCTGCTTGTCCTTAAGCGCCGCGAGCAGCGCGTCGAGTTCGCCCGCGCCTTGCAACTGGCGCAGATTCTTCGTATTCGGCGACGAGATGTTGACCGTCACGTAGCTCGCGAACGGGTACACGCGTTCGAGGCAGTACAGATAGTCTTCGGCGGCGCGCTCGATCGGCGTGTCGGCGTTCTTGCCGATGTTCAGCCCGAGAATGCCGCGATAGCGCGCGGCCTGCACGTTCTGGACGAACTGGTCGACACCCGCATTGTTGAAGCCCATCCGGTTGATCACGGCATTCGCCTCGGGCAGGCGGAACATGCGCGGACGCGGGTTGCCCGGCTGCGCGCGCGGCGTGACCGTGCCCACTTCAATGAAGCCGAAGCCGAGCGCCGCCAGACCGTCGATGCACGCGCCGTCCTTGTCGAGGCCCGCGGCGAGCCCGACCGGGTTACGGAACGTCAGCCCCATCACGGTGCGTGGCGAATCCGGCACACGTGGCGCGAGCGCGCCGGCAAGGCCGGTGCGGCCCGCGGCGCCGAGCATGCGCAAAGTCAGGTGGTGAGCGTCTTCCGCGTCCATGCGAAAGAGTTGGGCGCGTACGAGCGGGTAGAGGGAACTGAACACGGGACGAAGCCGGGCGGCCGGAAAATGGGAACCCGCCATTTTACCGGCTTTGGGGCATTAATGAGACTAACTGGTAGGGACCGTTATGGCCACGTTGTGGCCACCTTCGGGTTACCTTATGGCCGGGGTTAAGGCCGCAGCGGCCCGCGCCGACCCTGAATCGCCAGATCGACCGGCGGCAGATCGATGCTGGTTGGATCGAGCACCTTCCAGACACCGTCGATCAAACCTTCGAGCGGCCGGAAATTCGCCTTGTACGCCATCTTCGGGCTCTCGCGAATCCAGTAGCCGAGGTACACGTAGGGCAGCTTGAGGCTTTTCGCCTGCTCGATCTGCCAATAGATGTTGTAGGTGCCGAAGCTGGTGTGCGGCAGTCCCGGTTCGAAGAACGTGTACACCGACGAGAGCCCGTCGCCGAGGATGTCGATCATGCTGATCATGCGCAGAATGCCCGGTGCTGACGGATGGTCCGGCAGCGGCTCGCGGAATTCGACCAGCCGCGAGTTGATCCGGCTCTGCAGCAGGAACTGTTCGTACTGGTCGCGGCTGTCGCGGTCCATGCCGCCGCCGGCATGCCGCGCCGATTGATAGCGCATATAGAGCGCGTAGTGCTCTTCGTCGTAATGCAGCGGGGCAACCGTTGCGATCAGCTCGCCGTGCTTCTTCCACACCCGGCGTTGCGTGCGGTTCGCCTCGAAATGATCGACCGGCACGCGCACCGGCACGCAGGCGCGGCAGCCATCGCAATACGGGCGGTAGGTGAACACGCCCGAGCGACGGAAGCCGGCTTTGACGAGGTCGGTATAGACGTCGGAGTTGATCAGGTGACTGGGCGTGGCGACTTGCGAACGCGCGATGCGTCCATCCAGATAACTGCAGGGATAGGGCGCCGTTGCATAAAATTGCAGCGCCGAAAGCGGAGAAAGAGGCAGCTCGTTGGGATGAGTCACGTTGGCAGCTCTCGAAGCGTCTCTGGTATTGCAAACCCGGCGCCTTGCGGTTTGAAACCCGCGGCTCGTGACCCGCGGCTCGGTTGGCGACGGATCCGGATTCGGCCTGATTTTTCCTACGCCGCCGGCGCTACGACATCGTGCAAGACGGTCTTGTCGAAACGCCAGGGAATCGGCGGTGCATCGACAGACGCGCGAACATGCGCGATGAACGCTTTGCGCGCTATCTCGCGACCGCCCAGCGACGCCAGATGCGACGTGTTCTGCTGGCAGTCTATCATTTCTATTTCGTGACAGCGCAAGTGTCCGACAAGCGCGGCCAGCGCCATTTTCGACGCATCGGTGACCTCCGCGAACATCGATTCGCCGAAGAACATCCGGCCGAACGACACCCCGTACAAACCGCCTACGCGTTTGCCTTCGAACCAGGTTTCGATGCTGTGTGCATCGCCGACCCGGTGCAGCGACGAATACGCTTCGACGACATCCGCGGTGATCCACGTGCCGCGCTGGCCGCGTCGCGGCGCCTGCGCACAGGCGCGCATAACAGCTGCAAAATCATGGTCGACACGGATTTCCCACGCGTCCTCGCGCAGCACGCGCTTGAGCGTTTTACGCAGTGACGGCGATAGTTTGAACTCGGCGGGGCGCAGGATCATGCGCGGATCAGGACTCCACCACAGCACCGGCTGGCCGTCCGAATACCAGGGGAAGATGCCGCGCCGATAGGCGTCGATCAGCCGCGACGGCAGCAGGTCGCCGCTGGCGGCGAGCAGGCCGGGTGCGCCGCTTGCCGCGCCGAGCGCGCGCTCGACGGAGGGAAACGGATCGTCAGGTCCGAGCCAGGGAACCATGCGCGCCGCTCAACCTTCGCGCAGCGAGCGGAAGATGTCGCCCGTATGCAGCCCGAAGCTGCCGGCGGCACGGTCGGCGAAAAAGAAACGCAAAGTCTGGCCGACGGTGGGGAAGGCGATCTCGTCCCACGGAATGTCGTGTTCCTCGAAGAGTTTCACTTCGAGGCTTTCTTCGCCGGCGGCGATGTCGAGATCGAGCAGGCGCGCCATATAGAACAGATGCACCTGATGCACGTGCGGCACGTTCAACAGCGAGAACAGGCTCTGCACCTCGACGCGGGCGCCGGCTTCTTCCAGCGTTTCGCGCGAAGCCGCTTCGGCGGTGGTTTCACCCATTTCCATGAAGCCTGCCGGCAGCGTCCAGTAGCCGTAGCGCGGTTCGATCGCGCGACGGCACAGCAGCACTTTGTCGTCCCAGACCGGGACGGTGCCGACCACGTTGCGCGGATTCTGATAATGCACCGTACCGCAACTTCCACACACGAAGCGCTCGCGGTTGTCACCCGGCGGAATGCTCAGGCTGACGCCGTGGCCGCAGACAGAACAGAATTTCATAGGAAGGGGACGAGAAAGGGTGATGGGAGTTTATCACTGGGGCGAGCTTTGTCGGGAGCGGGCCATGACGGTGTGGGCCAGTCGGTGTGGGGTGGGGAATTTCGCTGATCAGGCGCCCGTCGATGCGACGGCATTGCGAATACTGTGGAGGAAAAATGCGGATATGTTTGGAGTCCGGATCAACGGGCACGAGCGGGCGTCAGCGCACGCAGCCGCGAGGCGGAAAACGGGAGACAGAAAACAAAAAAGGCCTGCCGGTTGGGCAAGCCTTTGAAGTTTTTCGACGTCTTCGAACCGATTTAGCTACTTAAGCGCTACTTGGTTGCGGGGGTAGGATTTGAACCTACGACCTTCGGGTTATGAGCCCGACGAGCTGCCAGACTGCTCCACCCCGCGTCCGTCGAAGAAAAGATTATAGAACAAAGCGGCGACCAGCGCAATAGCTTGTTAAGAACCGGCTTCAATGCGCGCCGCTGCGGGCGAACTTCAAAGCGGAACGCCAAAGCGCAGCGGCCTCCAAAGTCGCGGCGTGCATTGCCGGCGTCGTATGCCGGAAGGCCTGCGTTGCACGCTGCGCTAGAATCCAGGTTCTCTTCGCGCGCCGGGATGCATGTGCAACGGCCTGCGCTTCACTTCTTACCTTGTTCAGAACTCCATGGATATCGCTCACGATCTACAGGTGATTGCCGCTCAGGAACAAGCGCTGGTGTTCCCGCAATTCGATGCCGACCGCGCATGGCAGATCGGCGCCTATCTGCACGAAGTCGCGAAAGCACGCGGCATTGCCGCGGCTATCGACGTGCGCACATTCGGTCAGCCGCTGTTCTTCAGCTTGCTCGAGGGCGCGACGCCGGACAACGTCGACTGGGCGCGTCGCAAGGGCAACACGGTCGCGCATTTCCGGCGCGGTTCGTATGCGATCGGTTTGAAGATGCAACAGGCAGGCAGCACGCTCGCCGACAAGCACGGCTTGCCGGTCACGGAATATGCGTCCCATGGCGGCGCGTTTCCACTGACGGTGGCGGGCGCCGGCGTGATCGGCTCGATCACGGTGTCCGGTTTGCCGCAACGCGCCGATCATGAGCTGGTGGTGGAAGCGCTGTGCGCGCACCTCGGCCACGACTACAGCAAGCTCGCGCTTGCAAAGGCCTGAGGCGATGCGGATGCCGCCTTATGCGTTGCTCGCCATTGCGATCGTTGCCGAAGTCATCGCGACCTCCGCCATGCGGGCCTCGGAAGGTTTTTCGCGGCTGCTGCCCGCAGCGGTCGTGGTGATCGGCTACGGCATCGCGTTCTATTGCCTGTCGCTCACGCTGAAGACTATTCCGGTGGGCATCGTCTACGCAGTGTGGTCAGGCGCCGGCATCGTGCTGATTACGCTGGTCGCGGTCGTGATGTACCGGCAAGTGCCGGACGTGCCGGCCATCATCGGGCTCGGGCTGATCATTGCCGGGGTCGCCGTGCTGAACATGTTCTCGAAGATGCAGGCGCACTGAGCGCTCATTGAGCGTCCACTGAGCGTTACTTGCAGCGCACGATCATCGAACGGTTTTTCACGTTAGCCGATACGACGTTCGTGACGCTGCCGCCCGCGGCGCCGCCTTCGTCGTTGTCTTTCGACACGATGTCGTAGCCGGTTGCGCCACACGCCTTGCCGGCCTGCACGTAGCAGGAGGCCCAACTGGACGCGGCGTCGGCGCCGCTGCAGTTCACCGCAAAACCCGTCTGGCCGTTCGGCAGATTGATCAGCGAGGTGGTGTTCGACGATGCGCAGCCCGCGAGACCCGCGCCGAGCAGCACGGCGGCGGGCAGCGCGGCAGACAGGGACGCCCTGCGGACGAGAGCAAGCGCGGCGCTGCTGGGTAGGAAGCGGCCGGAGCGGCGCAGTTGCGTCATGAAATGCATCGTGATGTTTCCTTTCAAATAGGTATCGAGGCTCGCCACACACACGGGGCGTGTGCCCACACGGCTAAGGCGTTTCGATCGTGATGCCTGCCGCGCGGACCAACTGGCGGCTTTCCGAGCCGCTTTCGGTCGCTGCGTCTTCCCAGATGCTGATGGCTCTCGGAATGTCGATGCCATGGCTTTCTGCGTAAGCAAACCAGGTGTTTGCCGCATCCGGTTCAGGCAGTTCGTGGTTCTGCAGGAAATATTTTCCCATACTGTGTTCGCTGACCTCGAAAAGGCGTCACTGCGTCAGCACGGATCGTGCCGATGAACCGGTTCGACCGAAGCAGTCGGCACAAGTGCAATCCGGCGTGTCGATTTGCCTGCGAAGCTTATCGGCATGGGGCGTACGACGTTGATCAGGCGGGCGCTGGAGGCTGGACCGCAGTCCAGTCGCGCGAGTACCATAGCGGGCATATCCGGGGCGGCCGGTACTCCCCGGTGTCCGTTTCCTGCCGGATCCTTCTGATGAGGCGACCATGGAAATTCGGTTTCCCGCGGACGCGCCCGCTTACCGCGACTCCAATCTGACGGTGGTCTTTCGCGCGCTCGTGGACGGCGAACCGGTGCCGTGCGCGATCTCGGTCGAGGCGCTCGAGGATCACTTCGGCGCGTACACCGAGGATCTCGAAGGCTGGATGCGCGCGTTCGACGCCGGACGTCCACACATCGAGGCGGTTGCGCGCGAACATTTGCAGATCAGCAATGGCACGCCTGTGTTGCTCAAGAGCGGCCACTTTCCGCCCGGCAACATGGCGGGCTGATCCGGTTCATTCGCACACGCACAAAAAACGCGCTTTAAAGCCGCTCGCTTGCGAAAGCCGTCCACAATCAGGCCGTTTTCGCGGCGTCCCGTTGCGTGTCCGTATTCGCCGATGCCGCTGCGCGCGCGGCGTCGAACGCATGCCGGATACCGTCTTTGTACGAGGTTTTGGCGATCGGACCGAGCAGTTGTGTCAGTGCCGAGTCGTCAAGCACAACCGGCTCGGTCATCAGGTAGTTCATCTCCACCAGTTCCCGCATCAGCGGATTGAAGAGGCCGAGCACGCGCAGCATGGTCTTGCCGGCCACCATCAGCTTCGGCTCGCGGCCCGCTAGCGCATAAGCCTGTCTCGCCACTTCGCGCTGCGTGATCGTGCCCGTGCCGGCCAGATGCCACCAGCGGCCGTACGCTTCGGGCGTACGTGTGAGTTTCTCGACCACTGGTCCGATATCCGGCAGGTAGATGAATTCGTGCTGCACATCCACCGGCCCGATCACCTGCGCGCGCTTGCCGTGCGCCGCGCCCTCGAATATGCCGTTGATCAGACTGCGTTCGATGCAGTGACCGTAGAAATCCGGCAGGCGCAGCACCAGCGTCGACAAACTGGTAGACCCGCTCGCGCGCCCGTGTGCCGCCAGCACCAGTTTTTCCTGCTCGAGCCGCATCTTGCCTTTGAACGTATGGGGCTCACGCGGATGATTTTCGCTAATCGGATTGCCGCGCGCGCGGCCGTACGGATACACGGTGCCGATCAGAATGAAGCGTTCGACGCCTGCCGCCGTCACGCCGTCGAGGGTTTTTTGCATGAGTGGCGGATGCGAGGCGAACTGATCGTAGGGCACGCCCACCAGATAGATCACCGTCTGCAAACCGGCCGCCGCGGCGCTGATCGAAGCCGGGTCGTCCGGATTCCACGTGACGATTTCCGCATGCGGGTCGTGGCCGAAGGCCGCCTCGAGCGGCGCGCGCGAGCGGCCGACTACCCGGTAATCACGGCCCGCCGCGCTCAGCGCCGCCCCGATGATTTGACCGGCGGCGCCCGCGGCGCCGAATAAACCTACTTTCCCTGTAGCTTGCATGAACGACTCCTGAAGACGGCGCCGTATTGCGCCTGGGTGAGCTTGTCTGATCGATGAGAATTTAGTGAACACCGTTCAGTAAACAGTGTTCAGTTTAATTTGACATTTCAGTTTGTCAAGCCGAAAATGCCCGGCATGGGAATCGTCGAACGAAAAAGCCGCCAGAAACAGGCGCTGCGCGAGCGCATCCTCGATGCAGCGCGGCGCATCGTGATGCGCGAAGGCTTCGCTGCGCTGTCAATGCGCAAGATTGCCGACGCCATCGAGTATTCACCCGCCACGCTGTACCTTCACTTCGCGAGCCGCGATGAAATTGCGCAGGCCTTGTGTGCGGAAGGTTATGCGCAATTGCTGGCCACCTTCGTGCCGCTCGCGCAGATCGCCGATCCGGCTGAGCGCTTGAAGGCGCTCGGGCGTGCTTATGTGGCATTCGGTGTTGCTCATCCGGAAACCTATCGGCTGATCTTCATGGAAGACCCGAGCTACACAGGCGCGGCGCTGGGCGGCGCGGCTGCCGCGGCTGGTAAGGGTGCGGGTGGGGCGGTGGCTGCCGTGGCGGATGCAGGGGTGACCGCCGCGAGCGAAGCGGTGGAAACCACGGCCGCTGGGACAACGGCCGCAGGAACAACCGCGGCGGCTTCCACCGCGTCCGGAAAAGCGAATCTTGCGCCTGCGAAACCGGACGACGATCCCGGCGACGCCGCGTTACACATCATGCTCCGCGCCCTCGAAGAGTTGAAAGCAGCAGGGCGCTTGTCCGCATCGATGGACGTGGCCGTGTGGGCGGAGGCGTTCTGGGCGACCCTGCACGGCATCGTCGCGCTCAACCTCACATGCCCTGTGTTTCCGAGCGCGCCGCTGGATACGGTGGTGGGTGTCGCGCTCGATACCTGGCTGGGCATGCAACCCGCCGGGCAGTCGCAAGGCGCCGCAAAATCCACGCGTGCCGGCAAGAAAAAGTCTGCTGAAGCGCCAGCGGAATTGCACGCAGAAGCGCACTCAGAAGCGCACGCAGAATCGCCCGCTGAGACAGGCGTCAAGCCCGCCACCAAGCCCAAAGCCGCGAGCGCGTGATAACGTTCAGTTCCGATTCATTTCGCGCCATCGCGCTTCGCTCTCCATGTCTATTTCCGCCTCGCCCGCCGTCAGCGACGAAGTCGCGACTTACGTAGCCAACCGCATCGGTTTCATCGAACTGGAGAGGCCGAAGGCGCTCAATGCGCTGTCGACCGGCATGATTCGCGCGATGCACGCGGCGCTCGATCAGTGGCGCGAAAATCCCGACGTGCTTGCCGTGGTGGTGCGCAGCCAGCATCCGCGCGCGTTCTGCGCGGGCGGCGATGTCCGCTTTCTGTACGAGTCGGCGCAGCGCGGCGAGCATGATGCGCGCGATACGTTTTTCACTGAAGAATACCGGCTCAATCACGCGATTTTCACTTACCCGAAGCCGTATATCGCCTTGACGAATGGCGTCGTGATGGGCGGCGGCATGGGGATTTCGCAGGGCGCGCATCGTACCGGCGGCCTGCGGGTGGTGACGAACTCCACGAAGATGGCGATGCCCGAGACCCGCATTGGCCTCTTTCCAGATGTCGGCGCGAGCTGGTTTCTGGCGCGCACGCCGGGCGCGCTCGGCCGCTATCTGGCGGTCACGGGCGAGACGATCGGCGCAGCAGACGCACTCTACGCAGGTCTAGCCGACGCCTATATCGACGACGCGGCATTGCCCGCGCTAGCCGATACGTTGCGCAGCGAGCCGTTCGAACGTGGTGCAGACGTGGTGGCGAGCATCGAGCGTGAGGCCGCTAAGCATCAGGTCGTACCAGAACCCGACGCTTCACCGCTAGCGAGCACGCGAGCGTTGATCGACCGGCATTTCGCGTTGCCTGACATGACGCAGATTCTCGCGTCGCTGGAGCAGGAACGGGAGCACGGCGGCGATTCGGCCGATTGGGCTGAGCAGACGATTGCCGTGTTGCGCGAACGTTCGCCGTTGTCGATGGCCGTGTCGCTGGAAGTGGTGACGCGCGCGGAGGGTTCGATGGCGGACGTGCTGCGCGGCGATCTCGATCTGACGCGCACGTGCTTCGCGCAAGGCGACACAATCGAAGGGATTCGCGCGCGCATCATCGATAAGGACAACGCGCCACGCTGGCGTTTTGCGCGTATCGAAGACGTGAGCGCCGCCGACGTGGCGAAGATGTTCGAAAGCCCGTGGCCGGCAAACGAACACCCGTTGCGAGATCTGCGAGGTTAAGCAGACACCAGGAAGACGCTCAGTCTTCGTCTTCGCTCGCCATGAATGCGCGCATGAACACCAGCGCGCCCCAGCCCCACATCGCGTTCGCCGCGAAACCCACCGCGAGGCGCGGCAGCATGTTGCCGCTCGGCCAGATGCCGCGCAACGGATCGACCACAAACACGCTCGCCGCCGTCAACGCAAGGCCGCCGAACACGAAGGCGGGCACCCACGGCGCGCGGCGTCCCGGCGCAACGCGCAACAGCCACGCCATCAGCACAGCCCAGAATGCGCTCCAGATCGCGTTCGCAATAAACTCCGGCAGCCCGAGCGGCAAAAACGGCGCGGTCGAAAAACCGGTAGGGTCGATCAGACCGGCTGCGTGCAGCAGCGCCAGAGTCGATTCATGAAAGAACAGGGAAGCCAGAAAACCGGCGATGAACGGCAGGATGAGTTTTTGCATGCATTGCACCGCGAGAGATCAGGCGGCGTGGTTCACGCGGCCTGCACCGGATTATTGGAAACGTGGCGCCATTATATATAGGGGTGCCCGGCTTCCAGCGTAGGTAAGGCGCAACATCCGTATGCTTTAGCGTCGGGCTAATCACGAAAGTGGAAAACCTAAGCTAAAAAAAATCGTTCAAAAGCCGCGCCCCGATCCATAGACTGTTTCTCCATGCAGACGGTGTTTGCCGCCGTCGCCCATTTAATCGAGCGCATCACGCGCACGTCTGGTCGAGGGAAGCCGTCGCGATGTCCTGCCTGATGCCGATCTTCAGCCGCTCCATGGCACACACGCGCTTGCGGATGCGCTGTCGGAGCTAGTCCGCGCCTCGCCGCAGTTTTTCCGTTCCTTTTTGCGCTTGCATCTCCGGCTTTCGTACCGGATGGATGTGCGCGACCAGCGGCGCGCGGCCGGCGTGTGCACTTTCACTCGACGCACCGTTTCCATTCAATCCAGTTTCGAACAAGCAGGAGCAGCAAATGAATGTGTTCTGGTTCATTCCGACTCACGGCGACAGCCGCTATCTCGGTACGTCCCAAGGCGCACGCGCAGCGGATTACGACTACTTCCAGCAGATCGCCGTCGCCGCCGATACGCTCGGCTACGAGGGCGTGCTGCTGCCGACCGGCCGTTCGTGCGAAGACGCATGGGTCGTCGCGTCCAGCCTGATCGCCGCGACCAAACGTCTGAAGTTTCTGGTGGCGATCCGTCCGGGCATCTCATCGCCGGGTCTGGCGGCGCGCATGGCGGCGACCTTCGACCGTCTGTCGAATGGGCGTCTCCTGATCAACGTCGTGACCGGCGGCGATTCGGCTGAACTGGAAGGCGACGGCGTATTCGTCGATCACGACACGCGCTATGAAATCACCGACGAATTCCTGCATATCTGGCGCAAGTTGCTGACCGCCGCGCATACCAACGATGCGATCGATTTCAACGGCAAGCATCTGGTCTCGAAGGGCGGCAAGGCGCTGTATCCGCCGGTGCAGAACCCGCATCCGCCGCTGTGGTTCGGCGGTTCGTCGGCGGCTGCGCACGACATCGCGGGCGATCACATCGACACGTATCTAACGTGGGGCGAACCGCCCGCAGCCGTCGCGAAGAAGATCACCGACATTCGCGCTCGCGCTGAAGCGCGTGGCCGCAAGATCAAGTTCGGCATTCGCTTTCACGTCATCGTGCGCGAAACCGAAGAAGAAGCATGGGCCGCCGCCGACAAGCTGATCAGCAAGCTCGACGACGAAACCATTTCCCGTGCGCAGGCTTCGTTCTCGAAGATGGATTCCGAAGGACAGCGCCGCATGGCCGCGTTGCACGGCGGCAAGCGCGGTGGACGCGCGGAACTCGAGGTGTATCCGCATCTGTGGGCGGGCGTCGGTCTCGTGCGCGGTGGTGCTGGGACGGCGCTGGTCGGCAATCCCGAGCAGGTGGCCGCGCTGATGAACGAGTACGCGGCGCTCGGTATCGACACGTTCATCCTGTCCGGCTATCCGCATCTCGAAGAGTCGTATCGCTTCGCCGAATTGGTGTTCCCGTTGCTGCCGGGCCATCAAAGCAAGGTCGCGGGCGGTCCGCTGTCGGGGCCGTTCGGCGAGATCGTCGGCAACAACTATCTGCCGAAGGCGGCAAGTTCGAGCTGAGCGCTTGCGCCCGGTTCGGCAATGACGCCCATCGATAAGCAACGAGGACAATCATCATGGCTCAATCCACTGTGAGTGAGGAACGAGGCACACAGGCAGGCTCGGGCGCGGCTTTCAGCGCGGGCCTCGTCGGCGCATTGCGCCGCATCGGCGCGCCTCTGGCGCCGTGGCTCGTGCCGCTGGCGATTCTGCTGGCGTGGGAATTCGCCGCGCGCAGCGGCATTCTCTCGACGCGTGTGCTGCCCGAACCGCTCGCGGTCGTGAAGGCCGCGTGGTCGCTGATCCAGTCCGGCGAAATGTGGGCGGACGTGAAGGTCAGCACGTGGCGCGCGGTGTCGGGCTTTACGATCGGCGGCGGCATCGGACTCGTGCTCGGCCTTGCCACGGGTCTCTTCAAACCCGCTGAAATCGCGCTCGATTCGACTGTGCAGATGGTCCGCAACATTCCCGCGCTGGCGATGATTCCGCTCGTGATCCTGTGGTTCGGTATCGAGGAAGAGGCGAAGGTGTTTCTCGTCGCACTGGGTGTGTTTTTCCCGGTCTATGTGAACACGTTTCACGGTATCCGTTCGGTGGATGCCAACCTGATCGAGATGGCGCGCAGTTATGGCGTGAAGGGTTTTTCGCTGTACCGGCATGTGATTTTGCCGGGGGCGTTGCCGTCGATTCTGGTCGGCGTGCGGTTCGCGTTCGGGCTGATGTGGGTCACGCTGATCGTCGCTGAAACCATTTCCGCGCAGTCGGGCATCGGCTACATGACGATGAACGCACGCGAATTCCTGCAAACCGATGTGGTGGTAGTGGGCATCCTGCTGTACGCGGCACTCGGCAAACTTGCCGACGTGCTGGCCAAGAGTCTCGAGCGTGTATCGCTGCGTTGGCATCCTGCCTATCAACGAGGAGCGAAAACATGAGCGCAACGACATTGTCGACCTCGTTCGGCGGCATCGCGGGCAGCGATCTCGAAGCCGAACTGGCGCAACCGCGCACTGTCGATCATGACGCGGATGAGGCTGCCGGCTTCGACCGTGCGGATTCGGCGCACGATCGCCAGCGCGTGGGCGTCGTGCCTTCGGCGACCGGTGCATCGGCGCGCAACGACGCACGCCGCTCTGGCGATTTTTCGGTCGAATTGCGCGGCGTCGGCAAGCAGTACGGCGAGCGCACGGTGCTGTCCGATTTTGATCTGTCGATCGAGCGCGGCAGTTTCGTGGCGATCGTTGGCCGCAGCGGCTGCGGGAAATCGACTTTGCTGCGCCTGGTGGCGGGTCTGGAGAAGGCCACCTCGGGCGTGCTCGAAAAGCGCGCCGAAGACGGCCAGCCGCTCGACACGCGCATCATGTTCCAGGACGCGCGGCTCCTGCCTTGGAAGAGCGTGCTGCAAAACGTGATGCTCGGCCTCGGCCGCAGCGCCCGTGAAGATGCGCGCGCCGTGCTCGACGAAGTTGGCTTGCTGGAGCGCGCCAACGACTGGCCCGCGCAGCTCTCCGGTGGTCAGCGTCAGCGTGTGGCACTGGCGCGGGCGCTGGTGCATCGGCCGCAATTGCTGCTGCTGGACGAACCGCTCGGCGCGCTCGACGCGTTGACGCGCATCGAAATGCACGCGCTGATCGAACGGCTGTGGCGCGAACATCAATTTACCGCGCTGCTGGTGACGCACGACGTGCATGAGGCCGTCGCGCTCGGCGACCGGATTCTGCTGATCGAAGAAGGGCGCATCGCGCTCGATCAGCCGGTGCCGCTGGCGCGCCCACGGGCGCGTGCGTCGGCCGGTTTTGCAGCGCTGGAAGAACATGTGTTGCAACGCGTACTGAAGACGGCGCCGAACGACGACGCACTGTCCCATCGCGCTTACGACGCACGTGACGAGGGCCGCCTCACGCGGCGGCCGACAGACGTCCGCTGGGCCGTCTGACACCCCTTGACTGACTGTTTTCAATCGCTTTTCTGGAGTCACTCGACATGAGCATTTCCGCAATCAACGTACGCAATCAGTTCAAAGGCAAGGTCAAGGAAATCATCCGCGGGCCGGTGGTGTCCGAGGTCGATGTGGACACGCCGTTCGGTATCGTCACCTCGGTGATTACCACACGTTCGGTCGACGAACTCGACCTGAAGGTCGGCTCGGAAGTGGTCGCGCTGGTGAAGTCGACGGAGGTGTCGATCGCTCGTCTGTAAGCGCGCGAGGGCACTAGTCGCATTGATCGCATCTTCACGCGCGCCGACGCTATTTTGCGTTGGCGCCGCTTCGCTTGATCTCATCCTCCTTGCCGATACCACTTGCCGGTTTGTTGCCGCCACGCATCCATACGGCACCACGCAACCCGCATGCCTCAACGCGCCCCTGCGTGCCCCCGCAAAACTTGCTACGATGAATTGAGCACCACGACGGAGACGGCCATGTCGAAGTCATTAAGTCCGGAAGCGGTTGAAGCGTTGCGGCGCCTGAACGATGTCGGCGTCGGACAGCCCATGCCGAAGTTTGAGCAATCCGTCACGGCGGAGTTGCTGACGAACGGGCTTGCCGCCGAAGCAAGCGGCGGCGAAGTCGAAATCACCTGTAGCGGCCGGCAGTACCTTTCTGGCGATTGCGACTGATCGTCAGGCGAGGGCGGGCCGGTGCATGCTCCGAGCCGCAACGACGGCCCGGTGGAAAGGCGCGGCCGCCGACATTCAAGGGCACGCAAGACACCAAGGAGGCGATCATGGAGCCGAAAGGCCTCGACATGGGCGACTACCAGGAGCGCTATCAGGACTACGAGATTGAAGTCGCGGTCGAACAGGTGCTCACCGGTGTCAAAGCGCATTTTCGGGTGTTGCGCAACGACGCGGTGGTGGTCGACTGGCGGCTCGTGCATATCGACACGCTATGGTCCACTGAGCATGCCGCGGCCCTGGCGGGCTTCAAGGCGGCGCGGGAAACGATCGATGCTGGCCTCACCACGTAGCCACAAGCGCGCGAGCCGGCGAGCGCATTCAATTAAGCTGACGATCTTTCGACTTGCTGGAGACGGTCGATCCGTTCGGCAACCGGATTCGTTTTTGCGAATCGCCGAACAAGGATATGCGTGGGGCGTGATGAGCCAGTGGCAGGGGCTTGACGCCGCGGTCGCGGCCGTCGTGTAAACGGAACCGGGCGCCGGCATGCATTGCATTCGCGGCGCCCAGTTCGGCTGCCGTCTTGTGAACGGCAACCTTCAACGGCGACAGATTAGTGGCCGAAGAAAACCGATTGCGGGCCCGACGAAGCCGGTGCACGCGTACCCGATTGCGACGACACGTTGTTCACGCCACCGTATGCGTTCGACTCGGCATTAGCGCGTTCAGCCGCGACGGTTTGTGCGCTCTGGCCTTGTTGCGAAGCCGGTGCGCCGACCGACGGACGGTAGAACGGTGCCGGGCCGTAGCCGCTAGCGAATGCGGGAGCGGCGATCGAGGCAGAAACAGCAACCAACAGGGCGGCGATGAGCTTGGTCTTCATGGTGTGACTCCGATAAGTTTCGATTTCATTTCAGGAAGGCGTCGCAGGGGCCGGTGAGGTGTGTCTGCAACGTCGATGGAAAGCAGTGTATACCCCTACTATTGAAAATTTGTACCGATAATCTGAAATTACTATTCTCGGTATTGAAATAATCGGTCGGAGGGTTATGCGACAGGCGTCAGCGGTGGTCTGCCCCCGTCTGTCAAGCGGTTTTGGCGGTCAAAGACCGGGTTGGGAGGGTGGGTTACAGGTGGCGTTTTCCGGAATTCGCGGCTCGTCACGAGCGTTTCCGGGGCATCGGGCCACTTGCGGTAAAATTGCGGTTTGATTCAAGCCGTCCGCCTGCCCCATGTCTTCAGCTCAAACTCCCAGTGCACGCCGCGTTTCTGTCGCGCCGATGATGGACTGGACCGATCGCCACTGCCGCTCGCTTCATCGCGTGATATCGCGTCACACGTGGCTTTACACCGAAATGGTTACCACCGGCGCGTTGCTGCACGGCGATGTGCCGCGCCATCTGGCGTTTACGCCCGAAGAGGCGCCGGTCGCTTTGCAACTCGGTGGCAGTGAGCCTGACGACCTTGCGCGCTCGGCTAAGCTCGGTGAGCAATGGGGCTATGACGAGATCAATCTGAACTGCGGTTGTCCGTCCGAGCGTGTGCAGCGTGGTGCGTTCGGCGCCTGCCTGATGAACGAGCCGCAACTCGTCGCCGATTGCGTGAAGGCGATGCGCGATGCCGTGTCAGTACCGGTAACTGTCAAGCACCGGATCGGTGTCGATGCAGTTGAGGAATATGGCTTTGTGCGCGACTTCGTTGGCACGATAGCGGATGCTGGTTGCAACGTGTTCGTCGTGCACGCGCGCAATGCAATTCTCAAGGGCTTGAGCCCGAAAGAGAACCGCGAGATTCCGCCGCTCAAGTACGACTACGCGTATCAGTTGAAGCGCGACTTCCCGCATTTGGAGATCATCATCAATGGTGGTATCAAGACGCTTGATGAGGTCGAAACGCATCTTCAGCATATCGATGGCGTGATGCTTGGGCGCGAGGCTTATCACAATCCCTATGTGCTCGCCGATGTCGATGCACGCTTCTATGGCTCGACAGAAGCGCCGCTTACGCGCGAGCAGGTCGAGGCGAAGCTGATTGAATATTGCGCGGCTGAAATGGCACGCGGCACGTACCTTGGTTCGATCACGCGTCACGCGCTTGGTCTCTATCGCGGTGAAGCCGGTGCACGTGGATGGCGTCGCGTGTTGTCCGATAGCAAGCGTCTTGCCGCGCGCGATCTGACCATCTTCGACGAGGCAAGACAGCATCTGCGTGAGCCCGTCGAAATTTTTGAATAAAGGACTAGGCAAACGGGATTCTTGTTCGTATAATCTCGTTTCTTCATCGGCGAGCCAAGTTTCTCAGCAATGAGTTGCTAGCAAGTCAAGCAGATGTCAGTGGTGGCTGTAGCTCAGTTGGTAGAGTCCAGGATTGTGATTCCTGTTGTCGTGGGTTCGAGCCCCATCAGCCACCCCAAAGAATTCAAGCAGTAAAAAGTTTGACCAAACGGCGTTGTGAGAAATCACAACGCCGTTTTTGTTTGTGCCTTTGCAAAACGTCGCGCGATACAGGATGGTCTCGTCATTCGATACGTGGTCCGATTGGCATCAATGCCCATGCCCCCCATTGCCGCCGCTGCTCCACGAACTACCCCCGCCGCCTCCGTGGGAGCCACCGCCGCCGCCATGCCAGCCGCCTCCTCCTCCTCCGTGCCAACCTCCGCCATGCCAACCTCCGCCGCCTCCCTGCCAACCTCCGCCATGCCACCCGCCGCCGTGCCAGTACCCGCCACCTCCATGGTAGTAACAGCACGGCCCACCCCAACCGCCCCAGATGTCCACCGTGCCGTAAGCCGGTCCATACACCGGTCCATAGGCATATCCGTAGCCGGGGTAATAGGGCTGCGCGTAGGCATAGTCGTATCCTGGCGCGACCACGCACCCGGCGAGACTTCCCGCCACGACCAACATCGCGATTGATGCAATGAGCCTGCTCACGATTTTCTCCCTCGTATGTGAATGAGAAAAACGGCGCACCCGGGAGTTCAGCAGGATTTGTGTCCGCAAATTACGGCCCGGATTTACCACCCGGCTTCCGTTACGCCTGCACCGCAACCCAACGCCATAGCGGCCGCCCGTTACGCCAGCCTTCCAAACTATGACGGATTCATCGCGCTGTAACAGTTGGTTAAATTTTCGCAACGTAACTGTAGGGCGCGCCTGATACTTTCCCGTCAGACAATTTCCCTTTGAATCCAGATCCATGCTTGTGCTGACGCTGGACGAAGAAGAACGCATCCCACTTTGCCGGGCCGCCTGATGCAAAGCCTGCAAAAACCTGGTCGTCAATGAAGCACGATACACAGCCTGCGACCGCATCGGCATGGAGCGCCGAAGGCGACGCCTGTGCCGCTCGCGGCGACCTCCAGGCCGCACTCCAATGTTTCGAAACAGCGCGCGCGCACGATCCTGTCGACGCCGTCGCCCTTGAGCGTCTCGCCGCGACGCTCGCCGCGCTGAACCGTTTTCCCGAAGCCGTCATCCGCTATCACGAAGGGATCGGGCTCGATTCGCGGAACACCGATTTGCGTCATGGCCTCGGCTGGTCGCTCGAACAGATGCATCGACTCGAGCAGGCGGTAGACGCGTATCGTGAAGCAGTCCGGCTGAATCCAAAAGCCGACGGCTCATACAACAACATGGGCAACTGCCTGCAGGCACTCGGTCGTTTCGACGAGTCTCACGAAGCCTATCGCCGCGCGATCGAGGCCGCTCCGCAGGTGCCGCTGTACTACCGCAACTTCGTGCAGTCCAAGCGCCTTGGCGCCGATGATCCGGTGTTTGCCGCGCTGGAGCAACTCGTCGGCGATGCCGCCTCGCTGACACCCGCCAATCAGGCGGAGATTCATTTCGCGTATGGCCAGGCGCTGTCCGATGTGGGCCGCAACGATGCGTCGTTCGATCACTTCCTGAAGGGCAATGCACTGCACCGTGCCGGCGTGCGCTATGACGAAGCCGCGTCGCTCGGCCTGTTCGCGCATTTGCCTGAGCTCCTGACTTCAGAGGTGCTGGCGGCCAAGCATGGTCTGGGCGATGCGTCGGACGCACCGATTTTTATCGTCGGCATGCCACGCTCCGGTTCGACACTGATCGAACAGATTCTCGCGAGTCACCCACAGGTTTTCGGCGCGGGGGAACGCACGGAGTTCGGCGCGGCGCTGGTTAACTGCATCGGCCGCGATCTCGACGATCCCTTGCGCATCGATATCGAAGCCTTGCAGGGCATCGGCCCCGCGCAATTGCGCACGCTCGGCGCCGACTATTTGCACCGCATACGGACGTCGCTGCCGGAAATGCAAACCGCAACGCCAGGCTACGCACGTTTCACCGACAAATACCCATTCAATTTCATCAACGTCGGGCTGATCCATCTGGCGTTGCCGAAGGCGCGTTTCATTCATAGCAGCCGCTCGCCGTTGCAAAGTTGTCTGTCGATTTTTGCGCGAATTTTTCATGACGTGCCGTTCAGCTACGATCTCGGTGAACTGGGCCGCTACTATCGCGCGTACGACGCGTTGATGGTCCATTGGCAACGCGTGTTACCCGAGGGCACGATGATCGAAGTGAAATACGAAGAGCTGATTGAAGATTTCGAAGGGAATGTCCGACGCCTGCTCGCGCATTGCGGACTCGACTGGGATGAGCGCTGTCTGGCGTTTCACCAGACCACGCGGCAGGTGAACACGGCAAGCGCGGCACAGGTGCGCCGTCCGCTCTACAAGACATCGCTGCAGCGCTGGCAACCGCAGCAGGCGTTGCTGCAACCCTTGTTCGACGGTCTGGGACCGGAGTTGGCGCCCGCTGGCAGCGTCAGCGGGCGCGAGCGGGCGCCTCGGGCAGATGCCGGGACAGCGGCCAACGGGATGGAGCGGAAATCGTGAGCGCAACGCGTGGAGCCGTCATCTGGATGACCGGTTTGTCCGGCGCCGGTAAATCGACCGTAGCCGAGGCGTTGCATCAGCGTCTGAAAGAAGCCGGACATGCCTCGATCGTGCTCGACGGCGACGTGCTGCGGCGCGGCCTGACCGCGGGCCTCGGCTTCACGCCCGAGGATCGCGCCGAAAATCTGCGGCGGATCGCGCACGTCGCGGCGTTGTTCATGCAACAGGGCTTCATCGCGATTGCCGCGGTGATCTCGCCCGAGCATGAACATCGGCGCATGGCTCGCGAGATCGTCGGCGCCGGTTTCGTCGAAGTGTTCGTGAATGCGCCGCTGACGGTGTGCGAAGCGCGTGATGTCAAAGGCCTCTACGTGCGTGCGCGGCGCGGTGAAATACCCAATTTCACGGGTGTTTCGGGGCCGTACGATGTGCCGCTCGACCCCGATGTCATGATCGAAACCGATCGCGTGTCGATCGAAGAGGCCGTAGGCCGCCTGCTTATGCATCTGAGCGCCATGGGTTGCCTGTCGAGGGAAGAAAGCGGGCTCGGCAGGCCTCGTCTCGCGAAATAGTCGCCGCGAGGTGTGTGCCTGTATTCGGCCGCGCAAATTTTCCACCCGGCGCGGCGCATTTCGCTATACCTTTTCGCCTACTTGTGGACAGAAGGGGTGATGCGTCGATGCCGACATTGTCGATACGAAAAATAAAGCCGAACGTCGAAACGCTCGTTCTGGCGGCCGATCTGACCGGCACGGTTGTTTTCGCGATCGAGGGCGCGGTGAGCGCGATGCGCGGCGGTCTCGATCTGCTGGGTGTGATGGTGATCTCGTTTGTCGCGGCGCTCGGCGGTGGGGTGATCCGCGATCTGTTGATCGGCGATTCACCGCCTAACGCGATACGCGACTGGCGTTATCCGGCGTTGACGTTCGTCACCGGTCTGCTCACGTTTATTTTCCATTCGACAGCGCAGCAGTTTCCTGTCGCGCTGATTACCGTGCTTGACGCCGCTGGTCTCGCGCTGTTCGCTGTTGCGGGCGTCGAGAAAGCGCTGCTGTTCGGGATCCGTCCGTTTATCGCGATGCTGATGGGCACCATCACCGGTGTGGGCGGCGGGGTGATCCGCGATGTGCTGATGGCGCGCGTGCCGCTGGTGCTGCATGCCGACATCTATGCGACGGCTGCTTTCGCTGGCGCATTCATTGTGGTGGTTGCGCGGCGTACCGGCTGGCCGCCGGGCGTCGCGGCTTTAGCAGGCGGTGCGGTGTGCTTCGTCTTGCGCGTGCTGGCCGTCACCTATGGTTGGCATCTGCCGAAGGCGTCGCTCTCAGCGCTTGCGTAACGGCTCGATCAGCGACGACAAACCGTTGTGATCGATCTCGTGCATCAACGCCAGCAGACGGCCGATTTCGCCCGGCGGAAAGCCCTGGCTCGCAAACCAGTTCAGATAGTGGCCGGGCAGATCCGCGATCAGCCGGCCTTTGTATTTTCCGTACGGCATCACGCGCGTGACCAGCAGTTCGAGGTGTTCGGGGTTCATCGCAAGTGGGTCGACGGAAAGTTCATTGAGCGAGGCGGTGCGAGCACCCGCTGAAGCAGCATTTTAGCTGCGCTGCAGGCATCGCGCCGGCATGGTAACGTCAGCGCTTTCCCTTTACACACAACAGGACAGGTTCGATGGAATACCGCAGACTCGGCGACTCGGATGTGAAGGTTAGCCTGATCGGTCTCGGCACCATGACGTGGGGCGAGCAGAATACCGAGCAGGAAGCGCACGCGCAGATCGATTACGCGCTCGATCATGGTGTCAATCTGATCGACGCCGCGGAAATGTACCCGGTGCCGCCCCGTCCCGAGACGCAAGGCTCGACCGAGCGCTATATCGGCACGTGGATCGCGCAACATCGCAGCGCGCGCGAGAAGATCGTGCTGGCCACCAAAATCGCCGGCCCGGCGCGTCAACCGCACAACCCGCGTCATATTCGCGGGGAGGGCAACCAGTTCGACCGCAAGAACCTGACCGAAGCGCTCAACGATAGCCTGAAGCGCCTGCAAACGGACTACGTCGATCTGTATCAGTTGCACTGGCCGGATCGCAGCACGATGACGTTCGGCCGTCCCGCCTATCCGTGGGTCGATGACGCGTATACGGTGCCGATCGAAGAAACGCTGTCGGTGCTCGCTGAATTCGTCAAGGCGGGCAAGATTCGCCATATCGGCGTGTCGAACGAAACGCCCTGGGGTGTCGCGCAGTTTCTGCGCGCGGCGGAAAAGCTCGGCTTGCCGCGCATCGTCAGTATCCAGAATCCGTATAGCCTGTTGAACCGCACGTACGAAGTGGGTCTGTCCGAGTATGCGCATCGCGACAACATTGGTCTGCTTGCGTATTCGCCGCTGGCCTTCGGCTGGTTGTCGGGTAAGTATGAAGGCGGCGCGCGTCCGGATGGTGCCCGCATCACGCTGTTCGAGCGCTTTCAACGCTACAGCAAGCCGCAAGCGATTCAGGCGACCACGCGCTATGTGGAACTGGCGAAGCGTCACGGTTTGTCGCCCGCGCAGTTCGCGCTGGCCTTCGTCAATAGCCGGCCGTTCCTGACGAGCAATCTGATCGGCGCCACGTCGCTCGATCAGTTGAAGGAAAACATCGGCAGTGCTGAGGTGAAACTCTCGCCGGAAGTGCTCGCGGAGATTGATAAGCTGCATGAGTTGCAGCCGAATCCGGCGCCTTGAGGTAGCTGCCGGGGCGGCAAGGCGAGTTGATCCGCCTTGCTTGCCTCGAACTCAATCAACGTCGCCCAGGCTCGCTCAGCGAATCTTCAATTTCGAGCGCACCGCATTGAGCGCCAGCAAACTCACCACCGCGCAGAACATCAGATAGAAGCCGGGCGCAAGTTTATTGCCGCTCGCGTCAATCAGCCAGGTGATCACAAAGGGCGCGAAGCCGCCGAACACCGTCACGCCGATGTTGTAGCTGACCGCGAGACCGGTCGCGCGCGTCTGCGTCGGGAAAATCTCCGACATCAGCGCGGGCAGTGCGCCGAAGTACGTCGCCTTCAATACGCCGATCCAGATCAACGCCAGCAGCATCGTGGCGAACGACGGATGCGCATTCATATACACGAAGGCCGGATAGACCGTCAGCAGCATCAACGTCGCGGCGACTGCCATGATGCGGATGCGTCCCATGCTATCGGACAGGTGGCCGGCGAACGGCGTCAGCACCGTCAGCACGATTCCCGTTGCAAGCGTCGCCGAGAAGCCGGTCGAAGCGGGCAGATGCAGTTGCTTGATCGCATAGGTCGGCATGTACAGGATCATGTAGTTGGCCGCGGTCGAAATGACCAGCGAGCCGACCGCGAGCAGCATGCGGACCTTCTGCGTGCCGAACAGATCGCGCAGCGGCGTGCGGGTTTTCGGCTCCGTGTTGAATTCGGCGCCTTCGTCCACGTAACGGCGAATATAGAAGCCGACCGGGCCGATCGCGAGGCCGAACAGAAACGGAATACGCCAGCCCCACGATTCGAGTTGCGCCGTCGTGAGCTGGCTTGTCAGCAACGCGCCGAAGCCGGAGGCGAGCAGTGTCGAGAGGCCCTGGCTGGCGAACTGCCAGCTACCCATGAAGCCGCGCCGCTCGGGTGCATGCTCGACCAGAAACGCGGTGGAAGCGCCGAACTCGCCGCCCGCCGAGAAGCCCTGAACGAGCCGCGACAGCATGATGCCGGCCGGCGCCCACAAACCGATCACGGCATACGGCGGCATCGCGGCGATCGTCAACGTGCCGATCATCATCAAGCCGATCGACAACAGCAGCGACACCTTGCGCCCCGCGCGATCCGCGAGTGAACCGAGTACGAGTCCGCCGAGCGGCCGGATCATGTACGAGATGCCGAAGGTGCCGAGCGTGAGCATCAACGAAATCGCTTCGGTACGTGCCGGGAAAAACAGCTTCGCGATCGTCACCGCGAAAAATCCATAGACGACGAGGTCGAACCATTCAAGCGCATTGCCGATCGACGCCGCGAGAATGATGCGATGGACCTTTGCGGCGGACGGCCGCGCGGCGCTGGCTTGCAAGGTGGACGTGCTCATCGTGGCGTGCCTCGTGGCGGATGCGGCTAACAGTTAACTGCGGGTGTGCGGCAGGCGTACTGCGTCGATCGCTCAGGCCGCGGCTTTTGATGTCGTCGGGGTTGAGTGCGGCGAGTTCTCGCCGAGATCCCAGAAGAGCCCCGCCATGATCTGCAAACCCTCGCGCACCACCGGTCCGAGCAGATGCTCGTTCGGCGCGTGCTGGGAGCAGGCCGGGTACGAATGCGGCACCCAGATGGTCGGCAGACCGAGCGTGTCGGCGAAGACTTCGTTGGGCAGCGTGCCGCCGAGATTCGGCAGTACTGCCGTTTTCTTTCCGGTGGTCTGTTCGAGTGAAGCGATGGCCCACGTGACCCACGGATCGTCGGGATTCAGACGTGTCGCCGACGCACCGCGCTCGACGTTGATCTCGACGAGCGAAAAGCCATGCGCGTCCAGATGCTTGCGCAGGTGCTGTTCCAGGCTTTCCCAGTCGGTGCCGACCACGAAACGCAACTGGCAATGCGCGAACGCTGACGCCGGGATGGCATTGACCGGGTTCTCGGGATTGCCGGCCTTGAAAGCGAGCACTTCGAAGCTGTTCCAGCCGAACACACGTTCTGGCGGCGTGAGACCGGGCTCGCCCCAGTTATCGTCGACGGCCGGGTCGTTCGGACCGCCGCCTACCGTGATATCCGCCAACGCGCGACGCACCGCTTCCGGAATCGGCGGCGGACGCAAGCCGTCGACAGCGATTACGCCACGCGCATCTACGAGGCTTGCAAGTGCGTTCGCCAGCACGGTGGCCGGGTTGCGCAGCAGACCGCCCCAGTTGCCTGAGTGATGCGCGCCGTCGCGCAGATTCAGCGAGAGCTTGAAGTTCACCGAGCCGCGCGAACCGAGGAAGACGGTGGGGCGGCGCGCGGCGAGGCGCGGACCATCGGAGGCGATCAGCACGTCCGCGGCCAGTTCCTGTTTGTGTGTGTGGCAAATCGCGTCGAGCCCTGGCGAGCCGGTTTCCTCGCCCATCTCGATCAGCAGTTTTGCGTTGAAGCCGAGCTTGCCGTCGCGCGCGGCCAGCACGCTCGCTAGCGCGGCAAGATTGATGGTGTGCTGGCCTTTGTTGTCGGCGGTGCCGCGGCCATACCAGCGTTCGCCTTCGATTGTCACGGCCCACGGCGTCAGCGGCGCGCGCCATTGACTGTCGTAGCCGCGCACGACGTCGCCATGGCCGTAGATCAGTACGGTGGGCAGACGGTCGTCTTCGTGACGATTGGCGATCAGGAACGGCCCGAACCCTTGCGCCGGGTTATCGACGATGCGTGCGCTGAAGCCAAGCCCTTCGACTTCGGGCGCGATCTCGTCGGTCAGATACGACAGCAACGTAACTGCACGATCGTTTTCCTGACTCTCCGTGCGAAATCCGACGCGCCGGTTGAGGTTCTCGAGGAAGGCGCCTGATTCGAAATGATGCGTTGCGTGTTCGATGGCCTGATTGCGGCTCATGTTTGTCTCCGATGCGGGGTGCGGGGATGGCGGCGACGCGGCGCCGTGCGTGGCACGTCTGGTTCGCGGCCATCAACTTCGAAACGATTCTAGGAGGCCGTTATTTTTGTCACAATGATCGTCTTTCGAAGCTTGTGTTGCCGAAAAGGCAAAGCTCGATACACTGACACACGGCCACATCCGCTTGCAAAAGGCATCGCTCATGGCACTTTCATTACACGGCATCGCATTGCGCTATTTCGTCGAAGTGGCGCGCACCGGTTCGATTAGTGACGCGTCCGCGCGGCTGCATGTGGCCGTGTCGGCGATCAGCCGGCAGATCGCGCGGCTCGAAAGCGACCTCGGCGTCGCGCTGTTCGAACGGCGGCCGCGCGGCATGTCGCTCTCCGAGGCGGGCGAGCGTCTGCTCGCCTACGCGCAGCGCAGCCTGCTCGAGGCGGAGCACGTGATGAAGGAGATCGGCGGCCTCGAGGCGTTGCACGGCAGCATGATCAAGGTCGCCAGTTCGGAGGGCTTCGCCGCGGATTTCCTGCCCAGCGCGATGGCGGCGTTCCGTTGCCACTACCCCGGGATCGACTTCACGCTTTCCGTGATGCCGCCGGGCGAGGCCACCCGCCGGGTACGTGATGGCGACGCCGATCTCGCGCTGACCTTCAGTCTCGCGCCGGAAAAGGGCGTCAAGGTCGAACACACCGAGCGGGCGCCGGTGCTGGCGTTGCTGCGCGCCGATCATCCGCTGGCCGGGCGCGCGAAGGTGTCGCTCGCCGACCTGCAGCGCTATCCACTGGTGCTGCCGGAGCCCGGCACCACGATCCGGCAATTGATCGACATCACTTGCGCGCTTGAAGGCGTGCTGCTCGAGCCCGATCTCACCTGCAACAATAGCGGCGCGATGTACCGTTACGCGCAGAAGTCCGGCGCGATCATGTTCACGGGGCTGCTGTCGGTACGCGACCGTTACGCCGGCGACGGCTTCGTCGCGATGCCGCTGACGCATCCGCAGATGCGCCAGCGCAGCATCCAGGTGCAGACGATGGCCGGACGGGAGTTGCCGCCGTCGGTGAAGGCGTTCCGCGACCACCTGATCGCAGAAATCGGCGGCGCCAAGCCTACCAATGCTGCAGTGCCGAAGCCGGCTCGAAAGCGCGGCGAGGCGCGTTGAAAGGCAAATCTCCCTGCCGGACGTCGAATCACGACCTAAACTGTGGGGACGGGGCGGGCTGGTCAGCCTCTACTGCACGGCTGGCGGTGCTGTGGCCCATACCAGTGGTAGGATTCAGCCCGAAAAATGGAGCACGGTGCGCGATGAATGGGCGTGCCGTCCACAACAGAGCGATAGGACTCAGGACATCGAATGGCGCAACAAAAAACAAACCCAAAACTTGAGCAGGCGCTGACGCGCGGGGATCTTGCAATTCGCCAGGCCAACTCGGCACGGGCGACGGCGTTGCTGCGTGCGTTGGGCAAGATGATCGTCGAGGCATCGGCGACGATTGGCGTGGAGGCATTCACGCTGATTCCGGACGGCGACAAGATTTACGATCCGACTGATGGGCTGTGGCCGCAGGAACTGCAGGTTTCGCTTGATGGTCCTGTCGAGGAGCAGGACCCGGATGAGGTTCGGACGGTGCGGTTGATTGCCGATGATCCGGCGACGGTGTTCAGGGTTGAATGGCAACGCGCCGACGGGAAGATCGGGCGTCAGGATGGGGGGCCGTTTGCAACGGTGGCTTTTATTTCTGATGTGGATATTCCTTGGACGGATGATGAGGATTGAGGTTTGGGGTTTTTTGCCTGCGCGGCGCTTGTTTGTCCGTGTTCTTAGGGCGTTGGCCTTTCCTTGAATTGTTAGTGGTCTATTAGC